>CAZDAH010000010.1:19003-44057 GCA_964503405.1 uncultured Ignavibacteria bacterium | reverse complement strand
GCAAGGAACCTGACAAGGATTTGCACGTGATCTATGAAAGCCACTGGGACCTTCGCAAAGAAGGCGACCTTATCATCGTCACGTCTGGAAGCGGGTCGACGACACAGACTATGGATTACGCCATGCAAGCCTTCGACAAGTCGGATCTGGTTGTCGCGGTCGGTTATGATATCGCCGAATACTCGCCTGAATACTGGAATCCGGGCAAGAACAAGAAAATCATCCACATAGATTTTCAGGCGGCCGAGGTATATGATTATTATCAGCCGTCTGTGGAAATAGTGGCGGATATTTCCGGTTCTCTTTGGGCGCTTTGCGATCATATCGCCGAGACCGGCTTGAAATTCGAGAGCGCCTGGACAGCTCCGCTTCGCAAGAGAATCAAGGATGATTTCGAATCGTACCGCATGATGGAGGGCGACGAATTCACCGTGCCGGGGACCCTGCTTCTGATCCGCGAATTGATGAACCCCGGAGATATCCTCATCTCCGACGTCGGCAGTCACAAGATCTGGATCGGGCGCAATTATCCGGTTTACGAGCCGAACTCGGTGTTGATTTCGAACGGTCTGGCCAGCATGGGAATCGCCCTGCCGGGAGGTCTCGCGGCCAAGCTGGCTCTGCCCAATAAGCAGGTTGTCGCGGTCATGGGCGACGGCGGCTTTCTGATGAACTCCCAGGAGATCGAGACGGCTAAACGGATAGGGGTCGGTTTCACCATCATAGTGTTCAACGATAACGACTACGGACTGATATCCTGGAAACAGACCGGCCATACCGGCAAGACTTTCGGCACCGGCCTGACCAATCCTGATTTCAAGAAATATGCCGAGAGTTTCGGAATCAAAGGCTACGCTCCGAAGAATCTGGGGGAATTAAAGGCTAATCTGAAAGAGGCAATTGTCAGCCAGGAGCTTTGCCTGGTGGAAATAGCTATACAGCCGGCAGTCAACTACCAATTGAGCCAAAAATTGAAGAAGGATTTGTATTAGAAATTAGAATAGAGGACGATTATGAAAGCGATAAACCCGGCCACGGACGAGCTTATAAGAGACTACAAGGAGTATTCATCGGAAGAAGTAACCGCGATAATCGAATCGACCCATAATGATTATCTCGCTTGGCGGGAGACGTCGTTCGAGCATCGCAGGAAGCTGATGCTGAGAGCGGCGGCGGTATTGCGCAAGAATTCCGAAGAATACGCCCGCGTGATCACCATGGAAATGGGCAAAATTATCAGCGAATCCCGTTCCGAAGTGGAGAAATGCGCCTGGGTCTGCGAGTATTATGCCGAGAACGCGGAACGCTTCTTGGCCGATGAGATAATCGAGACGGACGCGTCGAAAAGTATGGCGGTGTTCCAGCCGATCGGAATAGTGCTGGCGGTCATGCCCTGGAATTTCCCCTTTTGGCAGGTCTTTCGTTTCGCCGTGCCGGCGCTGATGGCCGGCAATGCCGGAGTTCTCAAGCACGCCTCCAACGTGCCCGGCTGCGCCTTGGCCATAGAGAGCGTTTTTAAAAAAGCAGGATTCCCATCGAATCTCTTTAGAACATTGCTTATCTCAGCCTCGGAGGTCGAGAAGGTCATAGAAAACGACAACATCAAAGCGGTCACGCTCACCGGCAGCGAACTGGCCGGAATGAAGGTGGCGTCGACCGCCGGGCGCGAATTGAAGAAGACCGTTCTGGAGTTGGGAGGGTCGGATCCTTACATCGTACTAGAGGACGCCGATATCCCCGCCTGTGTGAATACCTCTGTTAAAGCAAGGATGCTCAACGCCGGGCAAAGTTGTATCGCCGCCAAACGATTCATCGTAGTTGAACCGCAGGTGGAAGAGTTCGAAAAAAAGCAGACGGAGATAATGAAATCGTTGAGAATGGGAAATCCGCTCGATGACGCCACGCAGGTCGGGGCTTTGGCGAGGATGGATCTGCTGAAAGAACTGGATCAACAGGTTCAGAAATCAATTAAGATGGGAGCCAAGTTACTATGCGGCGGCGAGAAAGCGGACGGTCCAGGAGCGTTTTATCCGCCGACAGTGTTGTCTAATGTCAAGAAAGGAATGCCCGTTTACAACGAGGAAACGTTCGGGCCAGTCTCGGCCATCATACCTGTCAAGGATGCCGACGAAGCTGTCAAAGTGGCCAACGATTCCCGGTTCGGATTAGGGGGCTCGGTCTGGTCGAAGGATTTAGAAAAAGCGGAGTCCATCGCCCGACGAATCGAGTCGGGGGCGATTTTTGTCAACGGCATGACCAAATCCGATCCTCGTCTGCCTTTCGGCGGAGTGAAGAAATCGGGCTACGGCCGCGAGCTTTCGCATTACGGCATCAAGGAGTTTGTCAATATAAAGACCATTTGGATAGCGTGAAATGACCGGTTCAAATTGGATCAGGCCGCATTTCATTCATCAACCGTTTCTTGACAAAATCGCAAGTTACTCCGAAATATCGTATTGTGGGAACCAAACGTATCCAGTACCCGGGATCGATAATCGACAATGGCAACGCCGAGAAGTATTTCGAATTCTACGAAACCCGGATGAAAAATCACTATCTTCGGGCCGTGGCATCGATTCTCAAGGAAAGGGGTTACGAGGGCAGGGTGCTCGATATCGGCTGCGGGGCGGGAGTCTTCGGGGTGATACTCTGCGACAAGACGGAGTATTTCGACGTGGTCGGGTTAGAGAGGTCGGGAACCCTGGTTCGCATAAGCGAGGCTATATCGTCGCGGTTCGGCTATGGGAAAAGGATCTCTCCGAGAACTTGGGTCGATCAGTCTCTTCCTTTTCCCGACGGCGAGTTCGACGCGGTTGTCAGTCTCTTTTCCATGCACAGATGGGGCGATTGCGAAAATATTTTATCAGAGATAGACAGAGTCAGGAAAAAAGACGGTTTTGTTCATATAACAGATTTCCGCCGCGATTTCACCTTTCCGCCGTTTTCGGTATACGCCGCCAGAAACGGCCTGGCCGCCGGAGGGGAGATTTACCGCGATCTGATCAATTCCCGTAACTCGGCATACACGACCCGCGAGATATCTTCGATACTGGAATCGCTGGGCTTGAGTCACTGGAGACTCAAGAAGCGAGGTCATTTCATGACCGTCTCATCGTCGGCCGAGGATATCGTCTCGAAAGTGAGCGGTCAGCAGTGATGATTCAGCCGCCGCCGAGATTCTCATTTTCGCAATTGCCAACTCCCCTGGAAATCCTGTCCCTCTCCCCCGCTCCCGATTCCGGAATCGAGATTCTGGTCAAGCGCGACGATATGACCGGATCGATATTATCGGGTAACAAGATCAGGAAACTCGAATTTCTATTTTACGATCTGGTATCGCGCAAATCCGACGTCGTGATTACCTGCGGAGGAGTGCAGTCGAATCATTGCCGGACGGTGGCGGCGTTGTGCGCGTCGGCCGGCTTGAAATGTCACCTCGTCCTGAAAGGGAAACGTCCCAAAATCCCAGACGGCAACTTCCTGCTGGCGAATCTGTTCGGCGCCGAAAGCGAATTTATAAGCGTGACCGCATACGAAAATAATGTCAACGGCGTAATGCGGCAGCTCGCGGCGGGATACGTTAAAAAAAATAAGAAGCCGTATATAATTCCCGAGGGAGGTTCCGATCCCCTGGGTGCCTGGGGGTATGTGAAAGCGCTGGAGGAACTCAGAAAGCAGGCGGGGAAAGCGAACCTGGAAATCGATACTGTCGCCTGCGCCTCGGGATCTGGAGGAACTTATGCCGGCCTCTACCTGGGAAGCAAATTATCGGGCTGGAATGTGAATATCCTCGGTTTCGCCGTTTGCCGGGATTCGAATTATTTCAAGAAGCGCATTTATGATATCTGTCTCGCTTTCGCCAGGAGCGAGAACGCGAATATCGGGATAAACCCTGCCGAATTCGATATCGACGATCGTTTCATCGGGCCCGGTTACGCGAAAATCGGTGAAGTCGAAACCGATTTCATCAGAAACGTGGCCCGCCACTCCGGAATCGTGCTCGATCCGGCATACACGTCCAAAGCCCTCCTGGGACTTTTCACTCGAATAACAGAGGGGCGATTTAAAAGAAAATCGAATATCGTATTTATTCATACCGGCGGACAATGGGGTTTGATGCCCCTAAAAAGCAGGTTTAAATAAAGAAAAATGGAGCCGCTTTTGAAAGGAAACCATGCAATTTATAGGCAAGCGGTTTCACAATTAAGCAGTTTTAGCTTGCGCAATAGGTGGGGTTAGAGTATATTAAGCCAAGAATAGAGACCATCCCCGAAGGATGGGCTTAACGAGATGTAAGACAATGGGTTATCATTGTAACGGAAAGCTTCCTGCAATAACGAAACCGCTTGAGGCACAGGGTTTGCTGTTTTCTGTTTTGACAGACAATCCTTAATCCGGGGGCTCGATGTTAAGCAACGGTCTTGAAAGAGGATTCACGGAAGCGAATTTACCGCTTACCAAGAATCCCAAAATCGGAAAAGACAAAATGGGTTGGTATATATTTACGACGAGCGAGAACGCCAAAGTCTTTTTCGATACTTTCTATCGATTCCTCGAAAGTTCCGAGATCAGGTGCTTAAAAGAGCAAAAGGAGTTGGAGAACAAAATCACCGGCATCTCCGCAGATCACGAAGAGACCCTGGCCTACCTTAGGGCCCGCAAGATTATCATCGAGCAAATATTGAAACACCTCTACTTTTGCTATTCCGATTCCAAAAATCTATCTTCCATAATGACTCCATGGTGTTTCGCTACCGTCGTGCTTGAGAAAATCGAAATTTACAGAGACAGGATATCCAAGGGCCTGGTGGTCGATAAGAATATTCCCGAATACCCGTTTTACGTTCTGCAGTATATCGATGAGATCTACAAGAAGACGCTGCTGGAAATATTCAAATTCCCGGAGAAGGCGCTTTCCATGCGCTGGCAATACTCCGAGCTTTTGAAGCGTTATAGCAAGGTGCTTTCCAACGTCACCAATTCGCTGCAGAGCGTGCTGACCATGATTAAAAGCTACGAACAGTAAGACTCGCTTCTCTGTTTACCGGGTTGATGCCCCGCCGATAAGGCGGGGTTTTTTTATAGGCACTCGATTCGTCAGGCAGAATCGGGAATATGATCGATTCTCATGATAGGGCTTCTTGAATGAGCCGGGAAACCATGCCAATTCAAGGACCTTCAAAATAGCCGGGACCGGAAAGCCCCGGCTGATAATGACGACTTGGTATTATCTTATAAACAAACAGCCCCGACTTTCCGGTCGGGGTTACAGCCTTATATTACCCGCTCTATGACTCGATCGGAAAAACTGAAACTCTTAACCAGGTCGTTATGCGGCCTGCCGTCAACAAGAACGAGCGGGTAGATAATGAAATTGAGAGGTTCCTCTAACTCCGGAATTCCCAGCTCGATATCGCGGCCGTAGGAGAAGGCAATCCTGTTCTGGTCGAGGCTGCCGAAGAAGAATTCCCTTTTATCGGGATGTCTGTTCGCTTCGGAGGCGTCGACCGGGACCCAGCCGAACTCGTCGGTGTAGAACTCCGCCCAGCAATGGTAACCGCCGATCTCGCCTTCTTCCTTGTCCTCGGGCACCGGGAATCCCATGACAAACCTGGAGGGGATACCGCTGACCCTGGCCATCCCGATGAACAGGGAATGAAAGTCGGTGCAGTTGCCGGTGCGGGCTTCGCAGGCGTAGATAGCGTCGCCGCGGCCCCAGCCTTCGCCGCTTTTATCGTATTTCATCGTTTCCACAAGGTAATCGTAGATGACCCGCGCCTTTTGAAGATCGCTCATGTTTTCTTCCACGACCTTTTCCTTTTCCGCCAGTACAGGGCCGTCCAGAGGGATCATTCTGTCGGGTGATAGCAGTCGCTGACGAAGTTTTTCCGACGGCGAATCGACACCCCGCATGGAACCGTCGAGAGCGGTGTATCTTTTGCGGTTGACCGAGACCAGCATCTTGACCTCGAAACTCTCGGGGGCATTATCGGCCAGGTCTATTTTGATAACCTTGTTGCCGTATTCGTTGTCGATCAGGCTTGTATAAGCGTAGGGGCTCTCGATCTTGACGTCGGCGACAACCTGGTGAGGATCGGTCTGCGGCACCGGGATTAGCAGCGAGACTCTGCCGGCGTCCTCAGGTATATTGACGACCTTCACGGCGTATTCGAATTCCATCGACCGGCTGACATCATCGCAATTGAATGAGTTAGAGAGCTCGAAATACGTTCCCGTGTCGATTATTGCCAGGACCAGAATTACAACGCCGCCTTTTACCTTCATCGGAATTCCTTTCTAAACAGGAGTTGAGCATTTTTTCATTTCAACCGTCTGGACGCGACATTTGTTCCATAAAGCGATCTTTCATAGTGCGCGATGTCCCGATTACGTATCAGAATAATACCCGTGGCGAATTTTTCGACTATGGCAGAATAAACCGAATATCCGCCTGAAAACGGGCGGACTGGTTCATTAACGGCGTGAGTCAACCGATCTTATAAAATAGGGAAATAGACTGAGTTAGGCAAAACCGGGAGATTCGATTGTGTCTGGATTCCAGCAGCAGAGGATGAAAACGATACTGGTGGTCGGCACGCGGCCCGATTTGATGAAGACCGCTCCCATTCTGGAACGGATGAAGAGGTTTAACGATTTTATCGACCCCGTTCTCGTTCACACCGGCCAGCATTATGATGAATCTCTCTCCAGCCTGTTTTTCGACGATCTCGGGCTCTCTCCGCCGGATATCTACCTGGGGATCGGTTCCGGCAATCATGCCGATCAGACCGCGGCTATCCTGACCGAATTCGAGAAGACGTTCAGGGAAATCGAGCCGCACCTGATAATTGCGACCGGCGATACCAATTCGGCGGTGGCGGCGGCCATGGTTGCGGCCAAGGGGAAAGCGCTGGTCGCCCACGTGGAATCGGGGCTGCGGTCGTTCAATACAAGCCACCCCGACGAGATCAACCGGCTGATAATCGACCGCGTCTCCGATTATCATTTCGTCACCGAAAGCACCGCGTTTCAGAACCTGATTAACGAGGGTTACGACCAGGAGCAGCTCTTTTTCGTGGGCAATGTGAGCATGGACACGCTGGAGAAGATCAGAGTCAGGGCTTTCGCCGCAGACATACTGGATCGGCTCGAATTGAGAAGGTCCGGGTATGCGCTTGTGACCATTCACAAAGCGGAGAATGCCGATAATCCCGCCGTTCTGAAAAATATTCTCATCGGGGTCAGCGGCGTGGCCGGGAAAATTCCCGTCATTTTTCCCTGCCAATCACAAACCAGAATAAATATTGAAAAATTCAACCTGTCGTCATATTTTGGCCATGACGGAATAAGGCTCATCGAACCGGCAGGATGCCTCGATTTCTTCAAGCTGGAATCGGAAGCGGCCCTGGTATTCACCGATTCGGGAAGTATTCAGGAGGAGACTACGATACTTAATGTCCCCTGCCTGACCCTGCGCAGAAGCACCGAAAGACAGGTGACTCTGCACGAAGGAACGAATATCCTGGTAGGGCCTTACCCGGAGAAGATCACCGCCGCCGCCGAGAATATCTTAAGCGGCAAGGTTAAGACCGGCACGATCCCGAAATACTGGGACGGCAAAGCGGCCGAGAGAATTGTCGATATCATCATGAATATCAGGCAAAGCCTCTTCGAACCGGAATCGGTGAAAAAAGGCACGGCCAAACTCAAGACGGTCAGGGAGGCGTTAATCTCTGAAAAATAATTCCAGGCCTATAGCGGTGGTGACCGGGGGAGCGGGATTCATAGGATCGCATCTCTGCGATTCGCTGCTAAAATCAGGATTTTTCATTCGCTGTTACGACGATCTCTCTTATGGCTCGGAAGCCAATCTGGAAGAATTTCGAGATAATCCCGGATTTGAGTTTTTTCATAACGATGTCTGCGATATCGATTCTGTCGAAAAGGCGATGAGCGGCGCCTCGCTGGTATTCCATCTGGCCGCCCGAAAGATCCCCCGCTACGACGGAGCGCTGGAGACGCTCCGGATCAACAACGACGGCACCCGCAATATCTACCAAGCGGCGCGCAAGCATGGCTGCAAGGTCATTCTCGCCTCCACATCCGACGTTTACGGCAAGGGGAACCCGCCATTCAAAGAGACCGATGATCTATTGATCGGCCGCTCCGACAGCCGCCGCTGGAGCTACGCTGTCAGCAAGATATTCGACGAGCATCTGGCCATGGCATGCCATACGGAACAAGCGGTCGATACGGTCGTTTTGCGTTTCTTCGGCACATACGGCCCGAGGCATCATCGCTCCTGGTGGGGGGGCCCGCAATCGGTGTTTATCGATCAGGTTTTAAAGGGCGAAAAGATCACCATCCACGGTGACGGAAAACAGACCAGGTCGTTTACTTATATCGACGACCTGATCGCGGGTATCGTGGCCGCCGCAAGCAATGAAAAAACGAATGGGGAGATAATCAACCTCGGCTCCGATGAGGAGATCAGCATTATCGATCTGGCAAAGATCATCAACGAGCTTATCAGGCCGGGAAAAGAGCCGAATATCGAGTATGTCCCTTATGAAAACTTCGGAGGGAAATACGAGGATGTCCGTCGCCGCATCCCCGATCTTGCCAAAGCCCAAGAACTGCTGGGATACGGCTGGAGTATAAGGCTGAAAGATGGGCTGGCGAAGACGATAGAGTGGCAAAGGAAATTGTAGGTCGTCCCGACTGCGGAAGACCGATAACCAGCAACAGCTTAAGGAAATCGATTCACCCATCCTGACGAATTAAAGAGCCATGTGCGGAATAGCCGGATATTTTCAGCTTCATAGCGATTGCCGTCCCGATGAAGAGCTTGTCAGGCAGATGGTGGCTGCTGTGCGTCATAGGGGGCCTGACGAGTTCGGCGCCTATATCGACAGCAGATGCGCCCTGGGGCAGGCCCGTCTCTCCATCATTGACCTGGCCGGCGGCTCGCAGCCTCTCTGCAATGAGGACGAGACTATCTGGATAACTTATAACGGTGAAATATTCAATTATATCGAGCTTCACGATGAACTGGAAAAATTCGGCCATAAATTCCGCACACGCTGCGATACAGAGGTCATCGTCCACGCCTACGAGCAATGGGGAACCGACTGCCTGAGCAGATTCAACGGGCAGTTCGCCTTCGCGCTACATAATAAGAAAGCAAATTCTCTTTTTGTCGCCCGCGACAGGTTGGGGATAAGGCCGATCTTCTATACCCAGCATAATGGCCGTTTCTATTTCGCCTCGGAGATCAAAGCGATCCTTTGGGACAGCACCATTCCTCGACGAATGGACTACAAAGGCTTAGCTGAGATCTTCACCTGGTGGACCACCGCGCCGCCAAGGACAGCCTTCGAGAATATCAACGAATTGGAGGCGGGCAAATTCATTGAAATCAGAAACGGCAAAATCCGCAGCGAAAAATACTGGCGCATGGATTTCCCGGAAGAATTCGATCATAAGAGGTCGGTAGACAGCTGGGCGGAGGAACTTCACGCCCTGCTGGTCGATTCGGTCAGGCTGCAGCTTCGGGCGGACGTGCCGGTGGGAGCTTATCTGTCGGGCGGGCTGGACTCATCGGCGGCGACGTCGCTGATAAAGCGTTTCACAGATACTCGAGTGGAAACGTTTTCCATCGCCTTCCACGATAAAGCATATGACGAATCGGAATATCAGAACCAGATGGCAGATTACCTGCAAACAAATCATCATCAGGTGAAATGCTCGCGGCGGGATATCGCCGAGAACTTCCCGACGGTAATTCGCCACACCGAAAGGCCGATCCTGCGCACCGCCCCGACGCCCTTATATATGCTTTCGAAATTGGTTCGGGAGAATAATTTTAAAGTGGTCCTGACCGGCGAGGGGGCCGACGAGATTTTCGGCGGCTACGATATTTTCAAAGAGACTTTGATCCGCAAGTTCTGGGCCAAGAATCCGGATTCGGCCTGGAGGCCTTCGCTGCTGAAAAGGCTCTATCCGACACTTCCCCTTTCCGGGGCGCGGGCGAAATTCTATCTGGAGACATTTTACAAAACCGGGCTGGGCGAGATAGACAGTTATCATTTTTCGCATTTACCGAGAATCAATACGTCTATGAAGGTGATGGATTATTTCACCGATGATGTCCGCGCGGCAATAGGCGATTACGATACGATCGGCATATTCGGCAAAGAACTCCCCCACGAATTCTGGCGCTGGCATCATCTGATCCGGGCGCAATATCTGGAAGCCAAATCGCTTCTTTCCGGCTACCTGCTGTCGTCGCAGGGGGACAGGGTCAGCGCCGCCAATTCCATCGAAGGGCGATTCCCGTTTCTGGATCACCGAGTAGTGGAGTTCGCGTCGAAAATTCCGCCCTGGCATAAAATTCTCGGTCTTAAAGAGAAATATGTTTTGAAAAAAGCGATGCGTAAGGATCTTCCCCCGGAGATAACCGGCCGGGTCAAGCAGCCGTACATGGCTCCCGATTCCAACAGTTTTACTCAGCCCGATTCGCCCGCCTATATCGAGGAAATGCTCTCCAATGAGAAATTGACTGAATTCGCCCTATTCAGAGCGGATCAGGTAGAGAGGCTCAAAGCGAAATGTGGTCGGCTGTCGCACGCCCATTTATCATTTAAGGATAATATGTCGTATATCGGGATATTGTCAGCTCAACTCTTTATAGATCAATTCATTAACAAATTTGAAATCCCTTCGCCGCTTCCGACAACTAAAATTAAAGTATGGCGTGTTGAAAATACACAATAACAAAAACTGTATAATTTCGAAACATTTTTATCAATAAATAGATATTTTTTTAAAATAGACATTGACAATTTTCCGATTCATGCTACATTGGGGTTTTTCAAAATCAACGGACTTGCGATAAAAGGGAGAGAAAATATGATTGGAGTTCCGGATAACGAATCGGCTCTAAAACTCATTGACAAAGAAGGAATTAGGTATATTCGCCTGTGGTTTACCGACGTTCTCGGCGTCTTGAGAGGCATGACTATCACCCGCTCCGAAATCGAAGGTGTGCTGGAAAGCGGGCAGGGGTTCGATGGTTCTTCCATCCAAGGATTTGTCAGAATCGAGGAATCGGACCTGATGGCTCACCCCGATCTTTCCACATTTACCGTGTTCCCCTGGGCGGTCAATAATGAGAAAATAGCCTCGGTTTTCTGCGATGTCAGGACCCCTCACGGAGAACCATACGAGGGAGATCCCCGATATATTCTCAAGAGGGTCACGGAGCGGCTGGCTGCCGACGGATTTACCGCCTACATGGGGCCGGAAATGGAGTATTTTTATTTCAAGGATTCGTCGGCGCCGCAAATCATGGACCGCGGCGGGTATTTCGAATTTTCCACCGTCGAAGAGACCATCAACATCCGCAAGGCGACCGTGGGAGCATTGGAGGATCTCGGGATTAAGGTCGAATGCTCGCATCATGAAGTCGCGCCGAGCCAGCACGAGATCGACCTTCGTTACGCCGAAGCTGTCACCATGGCCGATTACGCCATGCTCTACCGCCTGGTAGTCAAAGAAAAGGCGTTGGCGCACGGTCACTACGCTACGTTCATGCCCAAACCGATTTACGGTGTCAACGGTTCCGGTATGCACGTTCATCAATCATTATTCAAGGGAAATTCAAACTCCTTTTTCAATCAGTCGGATCCCTACCACCTTTCGGACATAGCCAGGAGATATATAGCGGGTATACTGAATCACGTGAAGGAATTTTGCCTGGTCACCAACCAGTGGGTGAATTCCTACAAGAGGCTTGTCCCGGGCTATGAGGCTCCCTGCTATATCTCCTGGGGTCAGCGCAATCGCTCGTCGCTGGTGCGCGTGCCGATGTATCGTCTGGGCAAAGAAAACGCCACCCGCATAGAGCTGCGCAGCCCCGACCCGGCATGCAATCCCTATCTCGCTTTCGCGGTGATGTTATCTGCGGGATATGAGGGAATCAAGAAGGGATATCCGCTGCCCGATCCGATCGAGGAGAATATTTTCGAAATGGATTCGAGGAAATTAAAACGCAGGAGAATCGGCACACTGCCGTCGTCGCTTTTGGAGGCCATCGCCGAATTCAGGAAATCGCAGTTGATGCGGGAGGTTTTGGGCGATCACGTGTTCAACACGCTTCTTGAAAACAAGACGGTCGAATGGGATCGTTTCAGGGCGGCCGTGACGGATTTCGAATTAAAGAATTATCTTGCCGTTCTGTAACCGATAATGTTATTAGTGACGATCGAAGCGGGAGTTTTGGAGGAGTTTTGGACATAAAGACGGAGGTCCGGACATTCATCATTGATAATTTCATGATGGGGTTGAATCCGGGGGAGCTCGGGGATAAGGATTCTCTGCTCGATAAAGGGATTATCGATTCCACAGGAGTTCTGGAGCTGGTCGGTTTCCTGGAGGAGACTTTCGAGATTCAGATCGACGATGAGGAGTTGATACCCGAAAACCTGGATTCCGTCGACAAGATAACCGCCTACATCAACAGAAAACAATAGCCGATGCTTGTTCACCAGTTTCTGGAGGCAAACGCCGAGGCTCATTCGTACCGCCAGGCATTGGTCCATCTCGAAGGGCGAATAAACTATATCGAGCTCGAACGCGGCGCGAACCGTCTGGCTAACTTCCTGATCAAATCCGGGACCAAGCCCGGCGATCGGGTAGCTATACTCCTCGATTCCTCGATCAACTATGTCATAAGCTATTTCGCGGTCCTCAAGGCGGGAGCGGCGGTTGTGGCTCTCAACACCGCCACCACTTCCAGGATAATCAAAAGCGTCGTGCTCGACTGCGCTCCGACGGCGATTATTCTGCACAGGCAGTATGCCCATTTTGTCAAAGATATTATCGACGAGCTGGAGAGCCTGGAGACGGTCATCATCGACGGTCACTACGAGCGGCTGGAGCGTAAGAAATCGCTGGAAACGGCTAACTTCTTCGATATTCAGTTGAGCGGCGATGTCGGTCGGCCCGCGGTCGATATCGCGCCCGGGGATATAGCGTCTATTATTTACACTTCCGGCACGACGGGCAATCCCAAGGGAGTCGTTTTGACTCATCGCAATCTCGAGGCCAACTCCGAGTCCATCGTGGAGTACCTCAATTTGACCTTCGAGGACAAGGTTATGGCCATCCTGCCTTTCTTTTATTCTTACGGCAACTCGCTGCTTTTGACCCATATTCGAGTCGGGGGAAGCCTGGTGATCGATTCGCGTTTTGCATTTCCCAATGTCATTCTGGAGATCATGTCTCGGGAGAGGGTGACCGGTTTCTCCGGCGTGCCCTCGACTTTCGCCATACTCATGCATAAATCCAAAATCCGCGATTACGGCTGGGACCATCTTCGCTACCTCACCCAGGCCGGCGGTCCGATGACTCCTGCTTTGACAATGAAAATCATGGAGGCAATCCCTCACGTTAAGATTTTTATCATGTACGGCCAGACGGAGGCCTCGGCCCGGCTATCCTATCTTGAGCCGGATAAGCTTCTGGAAAAGATAGGATCTATCGGCCTGGGGATTCCCGGCGTCACCTTGAAGGTTAAGGACGACAAGGGGAATGTCTGCCCGACAGGCGAGACCGGAGAGATCGTGGCTGCGGGCGATAACGTCATGCTCGGCTACTGGAATCAGCCGGAGGAAACGGCCAGGGTCTTGAAATCTGATGGTTTGCACACGGGCGATCTGGCCAAGACCGACGAGGACGGCTACCTGTATATCGTCAGCCGCAAGTCGGATATGATCAAATCGGGAGCGCACAGAATCAGCCCGAAGGAGATCGAAGAGATTCTGGCGGAGTTTCCCGACGTCGTGGAATCGGCGGTGATCGGCGTTCCTGACGAAATCCTGGGCGAGAATATCAAGGCGATAATAGTATTGAAAGACGGGTCGAAGGCGACTCAAAAGGATATTCTCAAGCATTGCCGAATGAACCTGCCGGCGTTTAAAATACCGAAAGTAGTGGAGTTCAGGGAGAGCCTGCCGAAAACGTCGTCGGGGAAAATAAAGAAGCATGTTCTGATCGCCGAGCATGCTCGTCAAAAGGAGCAAGGATGAAATTTTCCAGGGAATTAATAAAATTGGATTGCGAAAAAGTTGTCGCCGAACTGACGGAAACTCTAAAGGAACAGGTTTATAATCAGCTTAGACGACACGGGGCAGTCGTGGGCACGTCGGGAGGGATCGACTCCGCGGTGGTAGCAGGCTTATGCGCCAGGGCGTTCGGCCCGGAACGGATGGCGGGCATACTTCTTCCCGATAAGGACTCCTCGCCCGACTCCAAAAAGCTCGGTATCGAGCTGGCCGGGAAGTTCGGATATCCTTATGAAATCAACGATGTCACCGAGGGCCTGCGCGGAGCGGGCTGCTATGAGTATCGCGATTCGGCCTTTCAGCAGGTTTTTCCGGAATGGCGCGAGGGTTGGAAAGCTAAAATAGTCCTGCCCGCTAACATCCTTGATTCCGATCGTCTCAATGTCTACAGGCTGGCCATCGAATCGCCCGACGGCGAGAAAAAGGAAAAACGTCTGCCGCTGAAGGCTTACCTTCAAATAGTGGCGGCTTCCAATATGAAACAGCGCATCCGCATGCTTACCCTGTACTACCACGCCGAGGCCCGCAATTACGCGGTCATAGGGACCGCCAACAAGAACGAATACGACCAGGGATTTTTCGTAAAATACGGCGATGGCGGCGTCGATATTAAGCCGATCGCCCAATTCTATAAGACTCAGATATTCCAGTTGGCCGAATATCTCGGCGTGCCCGAATCGATTCAGAAGCGCACCCCGACGACGGACACTTATCCCGCCGAAGTCAGCCAGGAGGAGTTTTTCTTCGGACTGAAATTCATGACCATGGATTTGCTGTGGCTCGGTAAGGAAGAGAGATACCCCAAGGAGGAAGTGGCCGAGGTCATGGGGCTTGAAGTCGAGCAGGTCGAGCGTGTCTGGAACGATCTCGATCGCAAGGAGCGCACCACCGAATACCTTCGCGCCGCGCCGCTTGGAATCTGACTTTGCGATTCCAATAATCCGTAAATCGATCTATAAGATCGCTGCCAGGAAATAAATGTGCCCGGTGTTCCGGACGGGACGGGATTAATCGCCACCCTGAACAGTCTTGGGCGTTATGGTCACACGCGAGGGCGGAGTCTGCCCGGACACAGGTTGTTGTCCGGAAGTCGGCGCTTGTCCGGGGTCGGCGTCGTGCCAGTGACCATGCTCATACGACCAGACTTTGCCGGCCGGCGCCGGACCTGTCGGGGGCGGCCCCGGAGTGAAATTGCCTGCGTCGGCGTCATGCCAGTGACCGTGCTCGTAAGACCATACTTTGCCTTCGGGAGCAGGCCCGGACGGCGGCGGACCCGGCGTGAAATTCTCATTGCCTGTATATGACGAATCGTGCCAGTGTCCATGTTCGTAAGACCAGACTTTGCCAGGAGGAGGCAAACCCGGGGGCTGAGGTTTCGGAGTAAAAATCTGTTCTCCGTTCGCGTTGGTAGCGGCGGCGTCGTGCCAGTGTCCGTGTTCCGCCGACCAGACCTTCCCTGCCGGCGGCGGGCCGTCGGGTTGAGGCGCCAGAGGAGTTACACGTCGTGGCTGTTCACGGGGAGAGACAATTTCGAGCGGTTCTTCGGAATTATCGACAAACACGTACTGTTTGCCGGCCCAGGCCGCGGCGGCAATGACGATCACTGTCAAAAATGCCCGTTTGAAAAGACGGGTATTCAGACGTATTTTTTTTCTTCCGCAACAGTTTTTATATTTCTTGTTGCTTCCGCAAGGGCAGGGGTCGTTTCTCGATACTCTCGGCGACAAATTAATTCCTTTAAGGCAAATGCATTCGCTACGGATTTAAAATAACTGGTTTTTCAAAATTGTCAATATGGAATAAGAGCAAGTAGTGCAAGGCAGTCGGGCTGAATTATTTCGATTTGCCGTTGGCGATATTCTTCGCCGCCGCGAGACCGGCCAGATGCCCGGTGGCAAAGGCCATTTCGATATTATAACCGCCCCACGGTCCCAGTATATCGAGCACCTCTCCGGCGAAATACAGGTTTTTGATCTTGTTGGAGCGCATCGTTTTAGAGTCGATATCGTCAAGGGAGATCCCGCCGGAAACACCCATGGTTTCATTGAACGGCCGCGGAGATTTTAGAGTGATAACGAAATCCTTTACCCATTTGGCCAGCAACTTTCTCTCCAGGTTGGAAAGCGTAACGGCCGGTTTGCGGCAATGAACCCTGATAAACGTGTGCATGACATCGAGCAGTTTATCCGGCACATATCTTGTCAGTATTTCCCAAACGGTGGTCCTGTTGCTGTTCTCCATGTTAAGCCCGAGAATCCATTCGACGTCCGCCTTGCTTTTGTCGGGCATCAGATCGAGATGAATTCGCGTCACGCCGCTTGCAACCAGTTTCATCAATTCCATTGTGTGCATTAGAATCAGATCCCCCTCGACTCCGTATTTGGTGAAAAGGATATCGTTGCGGTCTGAAAATTGAAATTGATCGTCGAGGTAAACTTCCATCAGACAATCCCGGATCAGGATACCGTCGAGAATCCTGCCGTATTTCTCGACCATCTCGAATCCGACCATGGCCGGCTCCAGGGGGTTGATTTTATGACCGGCCTTTTCGGCCAGAACATACCCGTCTTTGGGGGCCCCGAAACGCGGAGAGGAGAACGAACCGCTGGCAATCACATCCGCGGCTACCGGATGAGTAATTCCGTTGACAACCACTCCGCTGACTTTCCCCCGCGAGATTACGATATCGCTGACCCTCGATGATTTCTTAACCGTCACGCCCGATGACTCCGCGGCCTCCTTGAGTCTTACCGAGAAGCCGGGCGATTCATCCGATGAGATAGCCAGCCGTCTGGAGCCGTTAAGGCTGACCTTAAACCCCAAGTTATGAAGATAATCACGGATATTTTTCCAGCCGTACGATTTCAGGGCCGGCAGCACGAATTTCCCTTTTTCTCCGAAAGCGTTGGCCGTCTCCTCCGGAGATAGTTTCTCGCTCACGTAGATGGGACGCGACGATATGGAGCCGAGTTTCTTGCCTGGGATCGGATTTTTGTCGTAGACGACAACAGGCTGGTAACTCTCGGCCGCGGCCAGCGCCGCCGATATGCCGGCCGGACCGCCGCCTATGACAGCTATGGGAAGGCTTTTCGCCGACCGTTTCGTTTTCGTTCTTGTTGCCATATATCGAAGCCACTTTGAGTTTCTAATAACTCTAAAACCAATTAAGGTCCGCGATTAATATAACCGGACGAAATCCGATGTCAAGATAATTCAAACCTATTGATAGAGATAAATTCCGGGAGGACTCCGTTCAACCGGGAGACGCTTTTGAATTCACGATCGCCGCAATTCGTTCTCTATAGGAGGCAGCCGCCTTCCGCATCTCATCGGCGCAGCGTGATTCATCGCTCCAGGCGTATATTATTCCTCTGGCAACATTGATAATAGCCAGTTCTCCTTTCGTATTCGACCCCAACTCGATCGATTTGGCCAGGTCGCCCCCCTGAGCCCCGACCCCGGGAACCAGAATGGGCATATCGTCTCCTGCTATTTCCCTTATTTCGCCCAGCTCCCTCGCCACAGTAGCGCCAACTACCAGTCCCAGATTATCGTTTTCATTCCATGCGGCGGCAAGCTCGGCTATATAGCGGTAGAGCCTCTTTGTCGAGGTGGCCAGATATTCGGCTGGGGTTTCTCCTTCGGGGCGCGGTTCGACTCCCCCTGATTCCTGCCCGTCGTCCGACAAAATCAGCTGTTGCTGGATTTCACTCGACGACTTATTCGAGGTCAGGCAGAGGATGAATACCCCTTTGTCCATATAGGAGGCGAATGGTTCTATTGAATCGCGGCCGAGATAAGGATTCACGGTGACAGCGTCCGCTCCGAGCTCTTCGAAGATAGCTTTGGCATACATGGCCGCCGTGTTGCCGATATCGCTTCTTTTAGCGTCGACGATAACCGGTATATTCGAAGGAACGGCGAGAATTGTCTCTCGCAGAACTCTCCATCCTTCCGCTCCATGACGTTCATAAAAGGCCGTGTTCGGTTTGTAGGCGCAGACCAGGTCCGATGTTGATTCGATTACGGCGCGGTTGAATTTCAGAATTCCCTCGGCGTCGCGGCTGAGATTCGACGGAAGTTTATTCGAATCGGTATCGAGCCCGACGCAGAGCCAGCTCTTATTTTTTCGAGCTGCGTCCAGCAGCTTGGTCTTGAAGCTCATTGTCTTTCGACCTTGCCGATAATATCGTTAATATCTTTCTCGCCGTGTTCGATAAGGTAATTCCGCAGTCCCTCGATGATTTTCAACGGCGCTTTCGGATCGACGAATAACGCCGTTCCCACCTGCACGGCCGAGGCCCCGGCCAGGAGGAATTCCAAAGTATCGGACGTCGTGCTTATGCCTCCCATCCCTATTATGGGAATCTTCACCACCCCGGCTACTTTATAGACCATGGCAATCGCCACCGGACGAACAGCCGGTCCTGAAAGCCCGCCGTAGATGTTGGAAAGTTTGAATCGGCGTTTTTGGATATCAATAGAAGCTCCGACCAGAGTGTTGATCAGCGAGATGATATCGGCGCCGCTGCCGGCCACGCTTTTGGCGATCTCCACGATATCGGTGACGTTGGGCGAGAGCTTGGCAATCAACGGGCCCGAAAACCGCTTTCTGACCGTTTCAATTACTCTGGCGGCAGCCCTGCTGTGAGCCCCGAATTCCAGTCCTCCTTCGTCGACGTTGGGGCATGAAATGTTCACCTCGATGGCATGCACGGCCTCGTGTTCGGCCAATCCCGCGGCCAGCCGGTCGTACTCGTCGATGGTGGAGCCGGCGATGCTGACCACGCAGGCGGTATCGTAATTAGCTATGAAGGGCAACTTCTCTTCGATGAACCGCTTCAGCCCCACGTTGGTGAGGCCGATCGCGTTGAGCATGCCGGCGTCGGTCTCGCAGACCTTGGGCGGCGGATGACCTTCTCTCGGGAGATAGGTAAGAGATTTGGTTACTATTCCGCCGAGAAGAGAGAGATCGTAGATTTCCGACGCTTCCTCGCCATAGGAGAAACATCCGGACGCCGTGAGCACGGGGTTTTTCAGCCGCAGCCCGGCCAGGTTGACCGAGAGGTTGACGCTCATCCCCAGATTACCTCCCCGGCGCCGAACACGGGACCGTCCACGCAGACTCTTTTCAAATGAAAGTCGCAGTTGTCATCGGTGGGTCCGCGATTGGCCGAGGGTATGGTTTTCACCGCGCATCCGCTGCAAATTCCGTAGCCGCAGGGCATGAGCGCTTCCAGTGAGAGAAGTCCGGGAATTTTGTTTTTTGTCAAGATGGCATCGATACTTTCGAGCATGCCGCCGGGCCCGCAGGCGTAAACGATTCTCCCTTTCTCCATATCTTTTTCGAGAATATCGACCACTGTTCCTTTGACGCCGTAGCTGCCGTCGTCGGTGCATATTATCAGATTCACGCCAAGTTCGGCCAGGCCGCCGTCGTCGAAATGATCTTTCTTGCTTCTGGCCCCGGATATGAAGGTGATATTCTGGGCCGGGAAACCGTCTCGAATCGACTGCGCCGCCAAAAAATAGAGCGGGGGCATTCCTATTCCGCCGCCGGCCATTACCACCTGCCTGCCCTTCTCAAGCGGATCGAAACCGTTGCCGAGCGGCCCCAGCACGTGAATGAATTCGCCTTCCTCGAATTCTGTCAGCTGCGACGTTCCGCATCCGAATTTCTTGAATATTACCGCGAAATCTCCCTTGTCCCCGTCGACGTCATAAATTGAGAAGGGCCGCGGCCAAAGCGGGAAATAATGGTCTGAGGTTCTCAACTGAACGAACTGTCCCGGTTTTGCCGACAAGGCGATCTCGGGAGAGTGAAATATGAATTTGTAAACCGATTGGGAGATTCTCTCCTTTTTTACGATGGCGCAGAATCCGGCGAATTTCATCAATAAGGGTCTCTTCGTTCTTCGCGATAGGGATCGTTGAATATATTTATGTCGGGCCGTTCGAATTGAATGACGTACCTGAAATACGATTCAAGCCGGGAAAAATCATAATTGGAAGTATCGAACTCGGTCTCCAGCAAGGCGGCGGTTGCCGACGAATCTATGGCGTACTCGCCGGAAGGGCCTATTATCTCATGCTCCTCCACTTTGCCGAAAAGGTTAATTTTTATTTTGAACAGGACTTCGCCCTTTAGACGTCTGTCGAGGAGACTTTGCGGGTAAACGAACTCGCCGAGAACTTTGACCGGAGGGGCCGGAGGCAGAATGTCAGCCAAAGCGTGCGATGTGTCGGGGAGATTCTGGGGACGATTCTGCTCTCGCCTATCTTCTCGCGGCGGGGGGCGTTTACCGCCGGAGCGGGCCGATTGTCCCAGCCGCTCCCTGGCCTTTTCCGCGTATACGGTCTGCGGGTAAATCTCTGTCACCACCTGGTAGGCGAAATAAGCCGAACTATCGGCTCCGTCGCTGGCGAGGTCGATGGCCCGGGCTCTGGCAAAGGCGGCCTGGGGAGCAAGATCGGGAAAATTATCGGCGATAATTCCGAACACCGCCGCGGCCGAATCGGGATTATTCGCCTTGAAAAGAAGGCTCTCCGCCAGGGCGTACAATCCGATGGCGTTACCCGAGAGATCGAGAGGATAATCGATAATCTCAGCGGCCAGGGCCGCTTGAGGAGAGGATGGATAATCATCGAACAGGCTTTGCAGATAGGTTCTCGCCGTCACGGAATCCCCCTCGTTCAATTTCAGACTCGCGGCCGCCAATAAGCTTTTGGAGGCAAGCGGCGAAGTGGGGTACTGCTCGACGATCAACAGGTATTCGTTCAGGGCCGAATCGGGCTGGTTCAATTCGTAGGCGTATAATTCGGCCAGCAGGAAGCGCGTTCTGACTCCCTCCTCAATGATAGCCTGCCGGATACTGTCTTCCCTGGCTTTGCTTTCGGCGATGACCGCCTCGATCGAATCCAGGACCGCCTGCTCGTCGATGATTTCCGCCGAGCCGCTGTCCGGATCAGCCATACCAAGTGAATCTCTGGCAATCAGGGAATTCGTTTTCACTGACCCGGAATCGCTGACGGTGTAAAAATCGTTCTCTGCAACCGTAATAATGGAATCGCCGTCAACAATCACATCGGCTGAATCCGGTTTTTCAGGCAAACCGCTTCTGTCCGCGTCGGGGTTTTCAGAGTAAAGGGTATCGCCCGCAATCGCTGTATCAGGCCCGATTACTATCTCAGCGAAATCATCAATCTCCTCCGACCCTCCCACATCCGCCTGCTCGAGAAGCGAACTGTCCGCGCCGGCCGAATCGGGCCGCGCTGATTCGATGGAGCCGGAGAAACCGGCCGTGTCGATGGGTAGAGTTTCCTTAGACGTGCGGACTGAATCGGCCTTCTGGAGTTGAACCCGGTAGGCTTCGAACTTGGCGATCTGGGCCGATCGAGCCAGGGCCTGGTTTCGGAATTGCGACGAGGAAGATTCGCCCTGAAGCTTGCCGAAGAATTCTTTCGCTTTTTCAATATCGAATAATTCATTCTGGTAAATCAACCCCAGCCGGTAGCAAGCCTCGGCCGATTCAGCTGTCTTGGGGTTTTTCTCTATAGTTGTTTCATATTCGGATATCGATTTTTGCAGTTCATTCTGAAGTTGAAAACCCTCTGCGATTTTCAGCCGGATTCTGGCCGACTGCGCGAAGTAGCGTTCGTCGCGGGCCAGATCATCGAGGATCTTCATTCCAGCCGCGGTGGAATCGGTTCGAAGCAATACCGATCCCGAGGCCAATATCGCTTCGAACCGGAGCTGCCGGGAAGGGTTGTATCTCTCGACAATCTTGTACTTTGCAAAAGCCGCCTGATAATCGCCGAGCTCCTGGTAACACTGCCCCATGATAAAGGCGACGACGGCGGCGGAATCCTCCCCGGAATATTTCTCCAGGTAAGCAGCAAGAAGCTCGATAGCCTCGTCGTATTCTTCGTTCCTGAAAGCCATGCGGCCCCTGGCGAAATGAGCCTCGTCGATATACCCGCTTTTCCCAAACTCTCTTTCGAGACGTTGAAAAGTCTCCAGCGCGAGTTCCTCATTTAGCAGCTCCATCTGGCACATTCCCATGTGGTAGTAAGCGTCGTCGGCGAATTTCGATTCCGGGTAATTAGTGACCAGCTCTTTAAACTTGCGGTCTGCGGCGGAATAATCGCCCATGTTGTAATATGATTTGCCTATCAGCCAGAGGGCGTCGTCGGCCCACTTGGAATCGGGATGAAAGGTCAAGACTTTGCTGGCTTTCTTGATGACGTCGTCATAAAGGGCCCGTTCCTGCGCGTTGGCCCTGGTAGTCAACCTGCCCGAAGAGTCCGACGGCCCTGGTTGTCGGCTTTGTCCGCGGGGGGAGGGTCGTTCCTGGCTCTGCCCGGAGCGTCCGGGGGTATCGCCCTGTCGGCCGATCTCCTGTTCACTCTGTTTCTCGGCGTTTTCCCGCTGGCTTTTCTCCGCCTGGTTGAATTTTTTTTTGGCCATAAAGAACGTGTTGAAATATACGCAGCCGGAAAAGAGGAATATGGTCAGTGGAATAAGCAGATATCGTCCGTTTGACCCGTTTTTGAACATCCTATCCATATATAATAGATATTCGGCAGGCGAGTTCCAAACAATATTTTTTTCTGAAAACGGAGTGGATTGAGAGGCGTTATTTTGCGGGGGCCGGGCCGACCCGGCCCCCGTCAATCGCAAAATCAGCCTCCGAACAGGGCCACGAAATAGTCTCTCATGAAAATCACTCTCTGCACCAGCAGGGCTACGCGCCCCATAACCGTCAGGCCGAAACCGGCGCCGAACCCGATCATCAGGGTGTAAATCCCGATTTTCGAGACTAATCCGAAAGCCCCGGTATGAGCTTTGGAGAAGAAAAAGTAAAATAGGGAACAAAGCACGCCAATGATAATCAGCACTCCGGTTACACTATCGAAGGGTATGATTGTGGCCGAGATTTGCTTGAAGATGGCCGTGTACATGTAGACTGTCACCGAAACTCCGGTCGATATTCCTATGTAGAAGGCGATGGAGTATCGCGAAATCCAGGAGTAATTTTTGGAAAACCTGGTCCACATACCCAAGCCGAGCAAGATCGGTATTATGTACGCCCACTGTTGCTTTTGCATGGTCAATACGACCTTGTCATAGAAATTGGTGTGGTAAAGAAGCATGGTCCAGAATCCGGCGGCCACACCGGCCACCAGCCTCTCGGCGAACTTGTAGAAGGGGTTGTCCTTTATCAGGAACGAGAAGACGCAGAGGGTCAGAATCGCCGCCAGCGTATTCCACCAAAGTTCAGCAGTTGTCATGGCTTCCTCCTATCTTCCTTTCCTGGCGCGCGTGGCAAAGTATCCGATATTCGAGATTATGATGAACAACAGTATGACCGCATGAGACAGCGTTTGGTAGGGTATCGATTCCATGCCCGTGGTTTCGAATCCGGACAGAGCCTCGTATTCGGCGGCTCCCTTTATGCCTGGAATCAGCCCGAAGATCTGGCCCGATTGCAGGTACTGGTAATAATCGGCGCTCATAACTCCGGTTATTCCAAGGGCCAGGGGGAATCCGAATCGGCCGTTGCCGTAAGTGATCCAGAAATCTGCCACGTTTCCGGCGGTAATGTCGATCACCCCTTTGACGTCCATCAGGTTTTTAATCCCCTGCATCACCGGCAGGGAATCGAGCGGAACTCCGTAATAATCGAGGGGGAAGGTAACTCGGAAATCGACTCCCATAGTCAGGATACAAATCGCCGGATAGGGCCTGTATCCGAGGAAGCAATAATCCACTCCGGATTTCTTGCCGTATTTGGCGCCGATCTCGGCCAGGCGGGTCTCGGCCATGCCGACCCCGAACTGAGAGAGGCATCCTATGACGATTTTCAGATCTTTCGAGAAGGCATGATTCAGTATGGCATAAGTCATCGGATCGAGCTCGGCCAGGGCCGACGGGTCATAATCTATGCCCAGATAGAAATAATCTCCGGGCTCCATCTTGTCCACGAAATTGAAGATCTTCTTCACCTCGGGAGTGGTAGCCACCGGCACCTTGAAGGAGAAGATCGCCGGAATAACCACGACAATGGCTATACTGAGATATATCCATCGCCGGTCGAGATTCATCAGTTTTTCCCAGAAAGTCACGGCGTCCTCCTTAATCGTGCCCCAGGTATGTGCGCTCGATACCCAGAATTATTTTTATGCAGGTAGCGATGGCCCCCAGGCCGACTCCCATCGTTATTGCCCGTTTGGCGGCCATATTAGGAACGGCCAGGATCCAGCTTACTACGGTCTGGTTGATTGCCGAGAATGGACCCAGGGGTATCAAGCGCAGCATGACGATAAAAGCAGTGAGCAGAAGGATTGTCGCCAGCACGGTTCTGGCCCTGAACGCCCTGTATGCGGCGCTGGCCACATAAAACGCCAGCAGGGCAAAAATTGTCGCCTGGAACGGGATTAGTATGTTGTCGAACAGATCCATATGCAGCGTTCCGGCCTCTCGCCATTCTCTTTTAAGACCGGTCAAAACCATGATAAAATAGCCGAACAGAACTGTCCCCGCGTAAAACGCCTCTTTGGGCTTTTTCAACTTCTTAAATTCAGTTTTCAAAAGGGCCCAGATCCCCAGGGCCAGGGCGAATATACCGATCACAATAACCCAGTCGTTGGCGTAGGTAAACAACCACTCCGATTCCTCGGAGGGAACGAAATACTGGATTACCATGACTATGCCCGAGACGAGGACAAAGTATATCGGAATTTGTTTTTTCATCTTCTATCCTCGTTTCTAAATGTTTACGGTTACCAAGTCTTTTATGAACGGTATGGCGGCGGAAATCAATATGGCCCCGATGATGATTATGATCATCAGGACAGCCTTGGCCCAGTCCTGCGCTTTAAGAGTGCCGACTTGAACCGGCTCCTTCGAGAGATAGGCGCTGGCGGCG
>CAZDAH010000010.1:6903-18993 GCA_964503405.1 uncultured Ignavibacteria bacterium | reverse complement strand
AACGTGCTGCGCGGCGACATGAGCCTGGTCGGCCCGCGCCCTGAGAACCCCCGGTCGGCCGCGCTCTACAGCCCGGAGCACGGGCTCGCGGGACAGATAGGCGCTGGCGGCGTAGAGCTCCTCGCCGATCAGGGTGTAGTCGGTGGCGGCGATAAAAAAGGGAAGCTGCGAGATCTGGTCGGTGCCGGAAATTTGAATTGATCCGGCTATATTGCCGGTCTCCGCCAAAATGAGCGATTCAGCGTGAAAGACTCCCATGTAGAAATTGGTCGCGGTTTTTTGACGCAGCATGATGCCGTTGACCGCGGCCACGTAGGGAAACTGCATGGCGGTCTCGTAAGTGATATTCTCGGCTTTGTAGGTATCGGGCCGTCCGGCTTCGAGGTAGGCGGTGCGAACGGTCTCCTGCGAAACGGCGAACATCACCGGGTCGTTGACGGGCACAAGCACCGGAGTCTGATACTCCGCGGTCAGCTTGGCCACACGCGAGAGGATCGTGAATCCGGCGATGGTGGCGATATCTCCGGCGGTCCCGGTGCCGAGCACGAACAGTATGGGGCGTCCCATCTCGGTGGCCCTGCCGATGGCGTCGTCGACAGCGTTGATTCCGGCCAGCGGACGAACATAGAATTCCTTCCCCTTCCGAGCCTTGAAGATGAAGTAAACCACGAAAGCCCAGAAGATGATCACGCCGAACAGAATCGGCGTCTTCCCGAAATGATACCAGTTTTCGATAGCCAGCCCCGCTCCGGGATCAGAGAACTCCGAATAAACGGGGCCGTCGGCCATGGCCCTTACCTTGTAGTAATATGTTTTTCCAGTTACTATATAACCGGGATTCGGGTTCCCGTTTTCCGTGGGGGATTTGTCGACATCCTCGTACTCCCCAATTCCCTTGACGGACACGCCTCTATTCACATACTCGCCTTCGGCGTCGTCCGCTCGGCAGACCTCGTAGGCCAGCACGTTGTCCAGCCCGCCGCCGTCGTCAGCCGAGAGATGCCATCGAACCAATATCCCGTGACCGGTGTCGTCGGGTTTATCGGCAACAGTCACGTTGGTCGGCGCGGCGGGTAAAGGCGGACCGGTCGTATCCACCGCGGCATCCTGCGCCGAGACTCCGGCGAAGCAGAATGCGAGCAGGATCAATGCCGCAGCTTTTGCCATAATGTCTCCTTTCTGCGAACCAGAATATCTATTTTTGAAATTAATCCTCTATATCAGATTTTTGAATAAGTCCCGAATTGATTATTCGATGACGGCTCATGATTCAGACGATCGATCTCGACGATGAAAAGTGGGAAGAAAAGCCGTTGCCTAAACCCGCGAACATGGGCCAAAGATAAAACAAACCGCCGCGAATGAAAACAGATATTTATCGAATAATTTTGCCGTATTGGGAACAAATACCGTTAGATTACAGGCGCCGATATCTGTTGACCGGGACGGCTTTTGATTTATCTTAAGCGGGGTTTGAAATTATTCGGAAAGGACGGCGCGAGGGATGATTGAGAAAGTTTTGAAAAAAGCCAAGGATGAGAAGTTTGCCTTTATTGATTTCAAATTCACCGATATCAAGGGGGGATGGCGGCATATTACCATTCCAGCGGAGAAATTCAGCGAAAGAACGTTCGTCGATGGCATCGGCATCGACGGCTCCTCTTTGGGATTCCTCTCGGTGAAAGCAGGCGATATGATACTTATCCCGGATCCATCATTTCATTTCACCGACCCCTTCTGGAAACAGCCGACATTATCGCTGATCTGCAGCGTCTGCGAGGTCAATCCCACCGAGCCCCACTCCCGCGACCCCCGTCATACGGCGCAAAAGGCGGTGGCCAGGCTGTATAAGCTCCTGCCGAATATAGAGGCGTTCATGGGACCGGAATTCGAGTTCTATCTTTTCGATGAGGTGCGCTACGACCAGGCTCCCAATCACGTATTTTATTTTCTCGACGCCGAAGAGGCGGAGTGGAATTCAGGCACCGACACCGATCTGAATCTCGGTCATCAGATTCGCTACAAAGAGGGGTACCATGCCGCCCCGCCGCACGACAAAACTTACGAAATCAGAGCCGAGATATGCGATCTGCTCAAAGAGGCCGGTCTCGATGTTAAATATCATCATCACGAGGTCGGGGGAGCCTCGCAACAGGAAATCGAGACGTCGTTAGCGCCGCTTATGGAGATGGCCGATAAATCGCAGCTGGTTAAGTACATAATCAAGAACACCGCCGCCAGGTTCGGCAAATCGGCCAGTTTCATGCCCAAGCCATTGTTCATGGAGCCGGGATCGGGGCTGCACGTGCATCAGTTTCTGGCCAAAGACGGCAAATCGATTTTCTATGATGAGAAGCATAAGCTGAAACTATCGAAAACCGCCCTGTATTATCTGGGCGGGCTTTTGAAACATGCCCCGGCAATCCTGGCTTTGACCAGCCCTTCGACAAACTCCTTCAAACGTCTCGTCCCCGGTTTCGAGGCGCCGGTAAGGATCAATTACTCTGTGGGAAACCGCACCGCCGCGGTTCGTATCCCCGGCTATATCAAGAATCCCGAGGTCATGCGCATCGAGTTCCGTCCTCCCGACGGCACAGCCAACGTTTATCTTGCCTTTGCAGCCATGTTGATGGCCGGTTTGGACGGCATAGAAAACGAGATCGATCCCGGCGGGCCGCTGGAGGAAATCGCACATGTACCGGAGTCCGATATAAGCAAATATCCCATGCTGCCGTATTCTCTGGCCCGGGCCTTCGAGGCATTGGAGATCGATCACGATTTTCTGCTTAAGGACGGTGTATTTTCCGAGCAACTCCTGGATACCTGGACCAGGATTAAGCGCGATGAAATGGAGCAGGTGAAGGTCCGGCCGCACCCCTGGGAGTTCCGGCTGTATTATGACGCGTGATTAGAATCGAGAATGTGTATTCGGCAAGGGCGAGGTTTCCCCGCCCTTTTTTATGCGCGCCAAAGCTTGGAGCTACCACTTTCTGCGTCATAGGCGGCAGGTCAGACTATTTTGTCTGGCAACACTTGTCCGAGGACAGACAGGAATGTCTGTCCAGCCCACATTCGTGAAGCAGGGGATCACCCCAGCGCCTTCCTCATCTTCAACGCCGGGGCGTTATCTGAATAATAATGAGGCATTTTCTTTATCCTCTTATAACCATGTTTTAGATAGAAGGCGATCGCTCTTTCGTTATCGATACGAACCTCGAGGGTCACTGCCCGACATCCCTTTACGACAGCTTCTCTCTCGCAGGCGTTGAGGAGTTGGGCACCGACGCCGGTTCCGTGCGATCGGGGATCGACCACGATATTGTAGAGCCGTCCCGATGAGGAATTTTCGCGCCAGAGCATCACCGCCGCACCTCTTAACTGACCGGATATTTCGGCCACGAGGACTGCGCTTCGCGCCTTCGATATCAAATACCTGTATTGCCTTCGATCGAACAGGTCGAGCCTGAAACCCATCTCCTCGAGGTCGAGCAGATCGTCGATATCATTGACTGTCGCCGGCCTTATGGTGAGATCTGCCCGTTCGGTCACGTCCCCCACTCTCCGGCCAAATATCGAATTACCTGCTCGTACACCTTGGGGGCTTTCTGGTCTTCCTCATTGGCGGCGATGGTCGGATTGTCGTTTACCTCGATAACGACATAGCTATCGCCGATCTGTTTTATATCGACTCCGTATAGACCCGTTCCCACTGCGGCCGCCGCCTTTACGGCGGTCGCAATAAGCGCCGGTTCGGCCTTTTCCACTTCAAGCCCTTTTACAGCTCCGAAGACTGTCCTGCCATTTTCAATATAGGTCATGATCTTCCATCTTTTCCTGGGGATGATATACTGGCAGACGAATAACGGTTCCCCGGCCAGTACCCCGACCCGCCAATCGAAATCCGAGACAACGAATCTCTGGGCCACCAGTCTGTCGGCCCGACGCAGGAATCGATTGCCAACCTTGACATATTCCTGCGGCGACTGGATTTTCTCGACGTACATGGAGAAACTGCTGTTGGGCGCTTTCAGCACCACCGGACTGCCGAGAATATCGAGCAATTCCGACCCCTTCTTCAAATTGAGATCCGATTCGACGAGGTACACCGTGTCGGGAATGGGGACCCCGGCATTCTGCAATCGCCTGTACATATTCACCTTGTCGCAGCAGATGATTATAGACTCCGGCTGATCGATCACCCTGATCCCGTGGAGTTCGGCCGTGCGCGCGGCCACGTAGGCAGAGTTCAAGGGATCGGTCAGGGCCCTGATAAAGATGGCGTCATACTGCGGTATCTTATGCACGTCGGTTCTGAACAGATAATCGATATGATGACCGAGCCGTCGAGCCACGTAGCTGAACCGCATTAACGCGTCCATTTCCTCGGATCTGGTAATGGTGTACCGTTCTATGTATATGCCTATTCTGGCCACTTGATTTTGTCCTGAACGTGAGCGAGCTCGCGGGAATTCAGCTTCGCGAACGGAAGCGGATCGATACTGCTCAATAAGACGTCGCCGCTTTCCAGAACCAGCACTCTGATCTTGGCCACAGGTATCTTGAATGTTTTCCAGACGGCCAGGGCCAGATCGCGGTATCGACGCGAAACGCTCCATCCCAGAACGGTTCTGAAATATTTAACGTCCGCCCCCGGCGGAAGCTCCTGGCAGCATACCGCGTAAGTGAAATTGCGGGTCAACGATTTGGCCACGCCGTGCTGGCGGCTGGCCTTGAGGACGAATCTCGTTCTCTGCATGAACGGATTTATGGTATCGACTATGACAGGAGGCTCGAAGAAGCTGTTGGTGATGTAATAGGCGGGAATGGGCAAATTGGCCAGCCGCGCCTTCTCCAGAAACAACGGCGCGATGTAGCCGTCGAGCGATTCCCTGTTGGTGGGATGAATTTCCCGCGAGCCGTTTTCCAGGTCCTGAATGGTGTAATACGGGGTCTCCAGGTAATTGTAATTCCCGGAGAGGTTGACCAGGCAATCGTCGTCGGGGAAAGAGGCTATGTAATTCTTTTTCTTAGCCAGCTCCAAAGTCGGATTCGATACTCGCAATAAACCTTCTCTTCCAGGAAGCAATGCGGCCGCAGCGATATTGAAACATATCGAGCGGCGAAAAGACGGGGCGCAATTCTATACTGGTATTTATGATTGTACTGTCCGGATCAGGGTCCGGGATTATTTCATCCATTCAACACACTCTCAATGGCGAAAAAACGCGGGATGACAATACAAGGCGCGAGCGGTTTTGGCAATAGAAAACTTGAAAATCGGGACCTTAATTATCCTCAAAAGGCAACACAATGCAGGTCTTAAGGTTGCGACACTGTCGGGACGCGCCTCGAATTAATTCCGGCGCATCGGAATCCTCGCCGGCTCGCAGGCGATTCGATTTCCTCCTTGTGCCCGAAGAGACACAAGTATATAATATTGATAATGATTATCAAATCGAAATCTCAAGGACATTAGTAAGGAGTGAGAATGAGCCTTAATTCGGCCATGAGGCAGTTGCCGTTAATCCTGATTTCGTTTTCGATATTGGTCGCGGGGGCGGCAGCCCAGGATTTCGACAAGGTGGAGATTCAAATAGTAAATGCGGGAGACGGGATCTATATGCTCAGCGGGGCCGGGGGGAATATCGGGGTATGTGTCGGCGAGGACGGAGTTTTCCTTATCGACGATCAATTCGCGCCGTTGAATGCGAAAATCATGGCCGCAGTGGCCAGTCTCAGCGATAAGCCGGTGAAATTCCTGGTCAACACACATTGGCACGCCGATCACACCGGCGGCAACGAGCTTCTGGGAGAAGCCGGGGCTATTATAGTCGCCCACGAGAACGTCAGAAAACGTCTGAGCACAAGGCAGTTCGTCGATCTTTTCGACAGGACGGTCGAGCCTCTTGCCAAAGCAGGACTGCCCGTAGTGACTTTCGCCGACGCGGTCACGTTTCATTTCAACGACAAGGAAATTGCCGTGTTTCACGTGGATCCCGCGCATACCGACGGCGATGCGGTGATTTATTTCGAGAATAGCAATGTCATGCATACCGGCGATCTGCTGTTTTCCGGCCGCTATCCGATTATCGACGTACAAAACGGCGGTTCTGTCGACGGCATGATTCGGGCGGCCGATCGACTGATGGGAATGATCGACGATAACACAGTGTTGATCCCCGGACATGGGGCGCTGGCCGACAAGAAAAAGCTCGTCGAATTCCGCGCCATGCTGTCGACCATAAGAAATCGCGTTAAGGATAAAGTCGATCGAGGTTTCAGCTTGGAGAAGATAATCGAATCGAAACCGACGGCCGATTTCGACGAGGAGTGGGGAGGATCGTTTTCGCCTGATAGAATGGTGGCGATAATCTACAATGATCTGACGAAATAGAATCGGATTCGACGCGTTTTGATGTCGCAATCTCAACGGATGGACAGACAGAAATTGTCATGCGGAGTGTATCCGGGATATGGGTAGCCAACAGCTCGCTGTGTGATAAACTATATTTTGAATATTACGTCGGCCATTACCCCGACGAATATGACGAAAAGGTAAATAATCGAATAGCCGAACATTTGGCGAGCGGGCAGGTTGGAATCGGCGCGGTACAATGTCGCGGCGCGGTAGACGAAGACCACTCCGGCCATGAATGCAACGACGCCGTAAATAATCCCGGCGCCCGAATAATGCAGCAGAAAACTGAAGAATACGACAACCAGGGTGTATAGCAGAATCATTCTCCTGGTGCGCGTGTCGCCGACAGCCACCGGCATCATGGGATATCCAACCGTCTCGTAATCTTCCTTGATATACAAAGCCAGCGACCAGAAATGGGGGGGCGTCCAGAGGAAGATTATCATGAATAAAATCAATGGAGTGACTGCGATCGTGCCCGCGGCCGCCGCCCAGGCAATTATCGGCGCCATCGATCCGGCCGCGCCGCCGATTACGATATTATATTTGGTCCTCGGTTTTAAGAAAAGCGTATAGAAAAAGGCATAATAGACGATGGTCGCCAAAGCCAGAATCGCGCTCAAAATATTGAAAAAAGAGGCGAATATCGCCACCCCGGCGGTCCCGATTATTACGGCGAAAACCAGGGCGCCGCTCGGCGATACCAGGCAGAGCGGCAATGGTCTCTTTTTGCTCGTGCGGATCATCCTGGCGTCGATCTCCCGCTCGAAATACATGTTGAAGGCATTGGCCGAACCGCCGGTTAGCAAAAGCCCGATCAAAACCAGCAAAAAATTCCCCGGCTCCGCCATCATGCTCTCCTGGGCCACCAGCGACGCCGCTCCAGTAACCAGGACGAGGGTCATGATGCTCGGTTTCATCAGTTGAAGGTAGTTGGGGATCGCTTTGAACATTGCATATCCTGTCGATAAAAGCCGCAGGCAATATACCGGGAGGTATGATGATGTCAACGACAAAGGGAAATCAACTTTCCCGGATTTTCTCCAGGTCTTTCAGCCGTCCGATACAGATCATAATATCACTGTCCTTGAACACGTAAGTGGGGGACGGTATGAACCTGAGGATACCGGAGACCACGTCTTTCACGGCGATAAGTTCGGTGTTGTATTCCTGCCGCAATCGAAGTTCGGCCACTGTCTTGCCGTAAAAATGGGAGGGCGGGGCGATCTCGGCAACCGTGAAATCCTCGCCAAGCGGAATAAAATCGAGCAGGTTGGGGCGCGAAAGCGACAAGGCCAGTTTCTTGGCCATTTCCTCTTCCGGGAATACCACCCTGTCGGTTCCCACCGCCAGGAGTATCCGCCCGTGGTCGTAATCCTCCGCTTTGACAATGAGCTCCTTGCATTTAAGCTCTTTCAAATGCAGCGCGATTAGAATGGATGCGTGCTCATCCGTACCGGTGGAGACTACGGCGGCGTCATAATTCTCAATATCGAGTTGACGCAGCACGACCACGTCGGTGGCGTCCGCCAAAAGCGCCTGGTTGGCGGAATTTTGCACCAATTGAACGCGGCTCTTGTCTTTATCTACAGCCGTGATATTATGGCCTTCGTTGTAAAGAGTTTTTGCCACTCCCATGCCGAAATTGCCCAGACCAATGATTAGAAATTGCTTCATCGGATCCACTCCTTGAAGATTCGATTGAAAATCTCAATACCAAAATTACGATTTCCCCGGCCGCGGATCAACTGCAAATCCGCCGTTTCCTACCCAATGTAGAGTTCCTCCTCAGCGCATCTGAAATGATCCGGCTCGGGCCGTCCGAATAACGAAAAGCCCACCGCCAGTATCCCCACTCTGCCGATCAACATAGTAATAATTATCACCAGTTTGCCGAGCGTTGTCAGCGACGACGTAATTCCCGTCGATAACCCCACTGTTCCGATGGCCGATATGACCTCGAAGAGAATATTCAGGAATGTCGCCCGCTCCGTGGATATAAGTACGGCCATGTCTAAAGTCACGAGCGACACAGCGATGACTCCGATGGCCAGAGCCTTGTCGATCGTCTCGCGCGAAATCTGTCTGCCGAAGATATGGGCTTCCTCTTTTCCCCTCAGAAGCGCGTAAATGAACAGAATAATCGCCCCGAACGTGGTGGTTTTTATGCCACCTCCGGTTCCGCCGGGCGAGGCGCCGATGAACATGAGGATTATCATAATAAAGAGACTGGTGCTTGCCAAAGCCCCGATATCAACCGTATTGAACCCGGTAGTGGTGGAGGCGGATATTGATTGAAAAATCGAAGTCATGATTCTGTCGCCCGCCGGCAGGTTGCTTTCTTTTTCAAAAATGAGAATTAGTATGGAACCGAACAGCATAAGCATAATCGACAAAGTCAGGGCCAATTTGCTGTGGACGGTCAACCTGCGGGAATTATCTTTTCGAATCGGCGAAAAGCCCGAATCCGGCAGTGCAAAAAGCGGAGACCGAGTGAAACAAGCCCAAATAGACCGCGTGCGGAAGAGAGAATTGGCCCGTCCAATTAAGGCTGAGAATAAATCCCCCGATCAGCTCGAACATGAAGGTTATCACAAATATCGTCTTTATCAGCTTTTTTATGCCCCCCAGGGACATTCCCGCGATGGATTCCTGCAAAGTCACGCGGGAGCCGATGGATATTCGCGAACCAATAAAGTGCCCGAAGAGGACGATAAACACCATGTATCCCAGGCCCCCTATTTGGAAGAGGCAGAGGATGGTCACCTGTCCGAATAGCGAATAGAAACCGCCTGTATCCACTACCACCAGCCCGGTAGTTGTGACCGCGGATGTGGCGGTGAATAGTGCGTCAATAAATGACGGCGGGACGCCGTCTTTTGATGCAGCCGGCAAAAGAAGTATTAACGTCCCGATCAGGATAATCGCAGCAAATCCCAGCAATAATGATTGAAAAGGGGCGAGGTTTCTGAAAGCAAGTCGAGATAATGGCGTCGTCATGTCTATTTTATCCAGGAGATTCCTGTTTTCTGCGGTTCGATAATGATACGGCGTCTCCATTCATATTGACTAACCAATCATGACATTTTCCTCAACATAGGAAATGCGGGTGGCGCCCTCTTGCCTGGCGACAACATAGAATAATGTCAATAGCCCGGCGCGGCCGGTTATCATCAGGAAGATCAAAATCAGCTTGCCGGGGACATGCAGCTGCGGCGTCACCCCCAGGGACAGGCCGACCGTGCCGAATGCCGAAACCGTCTCGAATAAATAGGCCAGTTCGGACCCCCTCGTCATCCCGCCCGGATGGAAACCGCTCTCGGCCAGCATCAGGAGCATGAAAGCGAAAAGAATCACGAAGGCCGCCAGAATAAAAATGGATACGGCTTTGAAAACGCTCTCATACGACACCGTCCGCTTGAAAATATCGACGCCCAGGCTGCCCCTGAAGCGAGCCACGATGGCCATTATGATGATGGCGAAACTGGTTGTCTTGATTCCCCCTCCCGTCGAACCGGGAGAGGCCCCGACAACCATCAGGAAAATCGTGGTCATAAGGCTCATCGGCGTCAGGTCATTCTGATCGACTGTGTCGAATCCGGCGGTGCGCGGCGTAATAGCCTGGAAAATCCCGCTTACGATTTTCAAGGGCCAGGGATCTTCGCGATAGGCGTTATTCATTTCCACGAGGACGAAAAACGCCGAGCCGGCGATAAGCAAAACCACCGTTGTCGCGATCACGAGTTTCGTGTGAAGCGATGTCCGCCGTCGTCCCGAACGATTGACCATCTTGTCATAAATTTCGGTATTAGCCATGAAACCCAGGCCGCCGATAATAACCAGCGAGGCGATGATAGTCAGTACGGGGATATTATCATGCCAGTCTTTCATATTATTAGGCGAGATACTTAGGCCGGCGTTGTTGAATGCCGATATGGCGTGGAAAACAGCGAATCGGAGCGCCGTAAGCGGGCTGAGTTTCATTAAAAAGGCAATGAACAATAATAGGAAACCTGTCACCTCCATGACGATGGTGACAATAATCGCGCCTTTCAGAATCGAGCGGACCCTGGTATCAACCCGGCTGGCGAAGGTCTGTTTCAGATCGAATATATGGCTGGCGCTGATCCGTCCGCCAAAGACAAGGAAAAATAGCGACGAGAATGCCATGACTCCGAAACCGCCCAGCTGGATCAGAATCAGGATGACAACCTCGCCGAACACTGTAAAGGTCTCGGAAATGTCGACTACTGCAAGGCCGGTAACGCAAAAAGCCGAACATGACATGAATAAGGCGTCAATGGCCGGAATGCTTCCGTTCCGGGTACTGATCGGCATCATCAACAGAGCGGCGCCGACAAGAATCGGAATAATAAACCAGATAATTATCCTAATCGGCGGAGTTACTTTGCTCAGTATCGCCATGGCGTTATTCTACGATGAAACCGACGGATACTGCAATTCCAAATATGGCACGGCGTTAAGCTCAAGATCGGATCGTTCGCCGCGAGCCAGATGAAACGCCCCGCATGAGGCTACCATGGCCCCGTTGTCTGTACATAATTCCGGGCTCGGGAAAAACATATGCACACCGCTCGGCTTCCGCGATTCGAACACCTCCCGCAATCGTCCATTGCGGGCCACGCCGCCAGTTACCGAGATTTGCTTGATTCCGAATTTCTCGGCCGCCCTTAATGTCTTTAGCGTCAGGATTTCGACAACCGATTCCTGGAACGACGCCGCCAAATGATGAAGATTCTCCTTTATGAATTGACTGGACTTATCCCGAAGATAAACCGAGACGGCGGTTTTTACTCCGGAGAACGAGAATTCGAAACTCTCCGCTCCCATTTTCGCGCGGGGGAACCGGAAGAATTCGGGATCGCCCGCGGCGGCGGCATCCTCGATCTCGGGACCGCCCGGGTAGCCCAATCCAAGAAGCTTGGCGACCTTGTCGAACGCCTCGCCCGGGGCGTCGTCGCGGGTCTCACCCAGAAGACGGTATTCCCCCCAATCTTCAACCAGGTACAGGTTAGCATGACCTCCCGAGGCGACCAGGGCGATATGCGGCGTTTTCAGGTCCGGATGATCGAGCTTGCCGGCGAATATGTGGCTTTCCAGATGATTGACCCCGACAAACGGTATCCCGCGGGCCAGATGCACCGATTTGACGAAGGATATTCCGACCAGCAGCCACCCGACCAATCCGGGCCCGCAGGTGACAGCCAATCCGTCGATTTCCTCGAGGCTTAATCCCGACCTGGTCAGGGCTTTTTCGGTTATCCCTACAAGTTCGGTGATATGAATCCGCGAGGCGATCTCGGGCACAACACCGCCGTAATCCTTATGAATCTCCTGCGAAAGGATGACGTTGGATAAAATCTTATCGCCGTCCCGAACGACGCCCACGGAGGTTTCGTCGCAGGACGTCTCGACTCCCAAAACTATCATTAGCGCTTTACTATCTGGATCTCGAAAACGCCGTTGCCGGAGATGTAAACTCTATGGAATTGCGACGGGTTGAACGGATGGAGATCGTCGATTCTGAACTTATGCACGAAGCTTCCGGGATTCTTAAAGGACGAAAGATCGGCCCGGAGCTTTGTCCTGCCGGAAAAGGATAGTTTCAGAAGCTGTTTGCCGCTTCCGGTTACCGTGATGGCGGCTGTCGG
>CAZDAH010000010.1:0-6893 GCA_964503405.1 uncultured Ignavibacteria bacterium | reverse complement strand
CGCAGATCATCGGGAAGTCCGACGATTTCGATATCCACATTGAAGTCTTTCTCGTAGGTCTTCTCGGTGGCCAGATGGAACCACAAGGCCAAAGCCATTACCAGGCCGCCTATCTTCCATCCTATATTCTTAGTGAATACTTCTTTTAGCCCCACGGTCATTTATCTGAGTGCTTTATGATTTTGCCTATGGAGACTTCGCCGTTGTCGATTCTGAGGTTATAGCCGCAATCGGGATTGGTGCAGACCCAGGCTTTATACCTGATCTCCGAACCCTCGCGTCCATAATCGGAAAGCGGAATCAAAACCCCTTTAGAACATTTCAAGCATTCCGGGAAATTGTTCAAAGTTATCCTCCATAATCAATATTAACGCGTAAGAATAGCATACGGCCCTGCCCCTGTCAATTGAGAATTCCGGGCGGGGCCATATTTTTATGGTAAATTGAAATGGTCTATTTCTTTGGACGGCATCTTAGTGCGACGATTGCGGAGCGGGCCAATGATGTCTGAAACCGTCCATCCTGAATTTATACGCGGACTTATCAGTCGATTTGGGGGAAGGGACGCGTTTCGAGGCCATCAAAGGGCGGCCTGCTGCCGAAATGAACATGGTGAACGGCTGAAAGAGGTTACTTCAGCAGGAGCAGCTTCCTGGCCGCAAACCGTTGGCCGGACGATATCACGTAAAGATATACGCCGCTGGCGATAGGATCGCCCGATCTGTTGCGACCGTCCCAGGTGACGCTGTGGGAACCGGCTGTCAGGGTAGCGTCCACGGTGGTTGCCACCAACTGCCCCAGGATGTTGTAGATGACCAGTCTGGTCTCGGCTATTTCGGGCAGATCGAAATTTATAATGGTGCTGGAATTGAATGGATTAGGGTAGTTTTGATAAAGGAAAAAGCGGCGGGGAATTACTTCTACGGCCGGTTTAGGCTGACCGGGCTGGAGATCGAAGGATTGAATTCCAGATTGGGCTCCCCATTTCTCGCAAATATGCATTTCGCCATTATCTATGTTGATATCAAAAGGATGATCGAACAGGCCGGGTTCATAGCCGAAACTCCCGTAGGTCGTCAGAATCGTGCCCAGATCGGCCGAGAAAACCGTGACCAGGTGCGTGAAATTGTCGATCACGTAGACGTTGCCCTCGAGATCGGCGGCCACCGCCTTAACATAGCGCTGAACGTCGAGCGGGAAAACATACCAGCTGTCGACCGTTATGGGGCCGTCAGTGCTCGTACTGTAACGCATGACACGTTGATTCCTCGAATCAGCCAGATAGAAGATATTCGAGAGGGAATCGGCCTGGGATACGGCGATGCCGGTCGGGTAACCGACGCTGCCAATGGACGATCCCCAGCCGCCGTACGACGTTTCCAGCAACCCGTTGCGCGAAAAACGAAATATTTTCGATAGCAGGCCATCAGCCACGAGGATATCGTCGTTATCGGGGTAGCTGTCACCGAAGTCTGCGTAATCGATGCAGGTAGGCATGTCGAGGACGTCCGAGCCGAAGGAATCGACCCAGATCAGCGAATCGAGGGAGATGTCATAGCGGAGTTTGACTATTCTCATATTTCCCTGATCGATCACATAGACGAAATCGAGCTGGGGATCGTAAAAGGCGTTTTTCGACGATGACACGATATCCACCGGCCCCAGGAAGCACTCGGCCGAATCCCGTCCCATGTAGGGCGGAGAAAAAGAGGTCACGCCAACATCGATCTCAAATTCAGCCGGTACCCATTGTTTACCATAGGCCCGGATGCCATAAGGAGTCCTCTTTTCTCCGTCGTCGACTATGCCGAAAATAATCAACCTATTGAAAGCTTGATCGCAGAATACATACAGCAGCCGCGTCTCTTCGCTCAGATTTATCTTCAGCAGCGCGCCGCCCGACGGCTGGGCCATGAACAAGGTGGTGTCGCCGAATTCGGCGTCGATATAATCCTGGCACAGGCGCGGCGGCTCCAGCGTGTTGAGGAAATTGGTGGGCGTGATGACCGGCTGGGCAATAGCCGCCCCTGAAAATAGCCAAATTAAAGACGAAACTTTAAATATTCGCATAATCTTCTACCTCCAGCCCACGCGCACCCAGGTCGCCTCGTTGGTGCGGGTATCGAAGATGAAGAGCATGGCGGGGCGAAAACTCCGATAATCTTCGCCCTCAAAAAAGTAATATACAAAAAGGTGATCGATAAGATCGACGGTACCCACTTCGTTTGAAATTTCAGGGGTTTCTGAGGAAGGTGAAAATTCATCCCTATTCGAAAAATCCATGGCGTTTATAATAAGAACCCTATTTCTAATCGAATCCGGCGATACAATTGGTGGCGAATACGTTGTCAAAGAAAATCTGAATGCAAAAACATATATATTGCCAGAACTTTCATCGTACCCGATCAGGAACGAGCTCTCCCTACAGTCTCCGAGCGTCATTTCCTGGAGAATATTATTTAATAAATCGGTTTGGAATATTACGACGAGAGATCCCTGATACTGCACCCAATAGAATCGAGATTGCTGATCAGAATACATCAAAGTTGGATTTGAATATTCTCCAATGACATACAAGGATTCATCATTCTCGTTTACAACTCTTCTGCTATCTACATGCAGCCTTCTTCTATCCCTTTCAAGATTCAGCACGCCTCGAAATCGACCCTGCCAAGAATGTGTATCCTCCAGCCATTCAATATGAAGAGAGTCATCTTTCAATAGGATGTTGGGAAACACAAGAATACCTGGCAAACTATCTTCCGCAACTACTTCAAAATTCTGCTCATTGATCACTGTGTATAAGGTGCTTGTGACCCCACCTATTACTGAATTTTTACCTGCCTGGCCTGTGGCCATAAAAGCAATTAACCAGCGATTATTTTGCAGTTGAAAAGGTATCGGCTCCTTATTCAAGAATTCGCCTCTGTTTTGAAAATAAACGCTGTCTATTACCATTGCCGATTCTAAATCAATCTTATAGGTGCAATTTAACGTGCCTAAAGAATTAGCATCGGCATAGGAGTTTACATAAAAATATTGAGCTCTTGAACCTTTTGCGGCGGGGTACATTAGTCCTGCGCAAAAGAAAATAAATCCCAAAAGCCATTTTGCTCTGCTCATCTGTTCCATGGCCTTTCATGCTTATGCTGTCTTGTTTGATTAACGTAAAAGAAATTCATCACACTATTTACCCATGTCAACGAGTCTTTTATGGCCATCATTTTTGTAGTGCCGAGTTTATACCCATATACTGATAAATCTTCCTTATTTCTAAGATCGGGCGTATAATCGCTTTCTGGTAAGTATAGTGAGTCCCAGTTCCTTTGTGGATTTATTAACAAATTTATTCGGAAAAAGTTGTCTGTCCAATATATATATTTGCCGTTAAAGATGTTTATGTTCCAGTTCCATGCTATACTATCCCATGAAGCTTGATAATATCCTCCAGGAATGTACTGCGGTCCACTGAACGCATCCTGCCAAACCGTTCTGACCATTTGCATAGTGCCGGTCGCGGTGGATTCGATATTCTCGCAAGGATGTTTCGTTTCAAAGCAGGTATCCTGCCCGCTAATTACGTTATCCCAATAATTATTATAACGCGGATTATAGGGATTGTCGCAGTGGCTGTGATCGTTGCTGCCCGCCCATTCGACCCAGGCTATGGCTCTTATGATATCGGAGCCAAGAGAATCGATAAACGGCTGGTTTAGAGGATCGCTATCCACCAAGATAACCTTCGTCGCCCTCGTCGTGTCATTAATCACTGTATCCGTCGTTGCCGTGAAGCGGTTGTCTATATCGGGGATAGGCTCCAAAGCGCCAACACATGCGACGCTAAGCGACCCGCCGACCACGTAGAGGGAATCGCGCCAGAAGGTCGTGGCGGCATTGTAGGTGGAGTCGTTCCACCAGAGATAGGCGGAGTCCGAAGGATAATGCCTGCTAAACCTTTTATGAAGACTCGGCGCTGAGCTGTAGCTCGTATTCGAGATCCAGAAACTGCTGTACCTATATCCCGCGCTGTCTATACGGCCGTCAACCGAAATCCGATTGCCGGAGAAATCATCTTTGAAATAAAGGCTGGCCACAAAATCCTGGGAGATCTTCATTGAATCGGTCCTTATTATCACCGTGTCAGTTGAAGTCTCTATTTTGGGCAGGGCCACATATATATAAGAGCTATCGATAAATTCGTTTGAAGCAGGCAGCCCGGTTCCGTAAAGTCTCCCGATAAGCTTGTCGAATGAACCTAATCCAAGAAGCTTGCTATTTTCGAAGGAGCCTCGCCAGGTACTTTGGTCGTATTGGGTGAGCTCTACGGTGGCAAGGTCTTCAGGATGGCTTTCCAGATAAAGCTCGATGGACGCCCCGTCCGGGCTGTCGGCAGCAATACCCCGGAAATAGAGCCGTGAAGAACCTGAAAGAAGCACGTTTGGGGGCAGGTCATTGTATAGTGAATCGGTGAAAATGAAAGACGTGTTTAAATCAAGGCTGTCGCCGCCCGGGCACGGCAGAGGTATGCAACGATGTTTATGGATAACGTATTCAAGATAACCGTCCCAATAAGGGACTTCGGGCGGAGAGGGATAGTGCTTCTGCCAGAAGCCGAATCCGTCGGCCAACCTGGCCGAATCCGGCGGGAGTGAATGCTCGTTGTAATCATAACAGCCGCATACGAAAGAATAGGTATGCGCGAAGCGATTGGGAGCCGTAAGATCTCCGGGGCTGATAATACCGCCGGGCCAGCTATAGGTACCTACTTCCCAGAATAAGGTGTCGTTATTAATTATGAGAGTATCCAGCCGGGAGGTGCCGGAAAAGAGAAAATATCTGGCCTCGTCATCGCCGCCGGCCATGTTGGGTATACCGTGGAAGGCTAATTCAGCCACGGGCACGCCCCCGCTAATCCTGACAGGAGTAAAAGTAAAACCACCCTGCTCATAGGTTGCCAACTCTTCAGCCATAATCCACCAACTGGGGTTCGGCGGAATGCCAACCCAATAGCCGGGCTGGGAAAGTCCCACTGCCGGGAAAAATAAGCTAAGTATGATGCCAAATCGCTTCATTACCGCGATCTCTCCTGTTTTGCCTATTTTATAACAAAGCCCTAAATCCGTGTCAAGTGATTTTTTTGCTTTTTTTCAAAAATATATTTGATAGGCTTGTCAAGTACGGTATAATTGACATCCCTCTACCTCCAGCCCACGCGCAGCCAGGAGGCCTCGTTGGTGCGTGTATCGAAGATGAAGAGCATGGCGGGATTGAAGCGGCCCATCCAGTCGTCTTCGAAAAAGTAATAGACTATAAAATCGCCCACCACCTCCGCTAAACCATTTTCTCTACCGGGATACTCCCCCTCTGGATAGTCTGTAACCGGATATTGCTCCGATAATTCAAGACTGACTGGATCGTAAATCGATACATCGGGTTCAACATAATAATCATCGCGATATTTATGCGTATATTGCCCATGAATTTCATAATTAAGGTGAAAACAATAAAATCTATCTCTGCCAGGGTGGTAAGCATAAATGGTCGCCTGACCTCCGCTTTGGCGCAATTGCAAGGAATCGACGATCGTGCTATTCTCATTATTTAACTTGACCAGCCAATATTGGCTCGTATGAAAAGAATGATAAAGATGATATGCCTCGGCTCGCCATATCTTCTGCAATAAAGCGAAGCCGCCAAGGTTGCCTATACTACCTGGGATCTCATTAACAGGGACTTCTCGCCGAAATTCAAATCTATCATTACTATTTATTCCATATATGCCAGGCCCCAGAATGACCGCATCCCCTGTATCGCTCACGATTCCCAATCTGAAACCGTTCTCCGACGGTATTTTGCTCAGCAGGCTGATGTTGGCAGCCGGAATTTCATCCTTGCGCAAGAAACGCAGGCTGCCATTTTGATTAAGAAATAAGGCATAATGTAGATTAGGAATCCCCGCTCCGAATCCTGAGTTTTTGGCCATCATTCCATTTGCCCAGAAAGACAACAAGAACGTTCCTCGGTTATTAGAAACTGCTATAGGCGTTTTATTAAGAATGGTCCCAGAATCGGCAAGGATTGCGCCATCAACGATAACTTTTTCATCTAAGTCGATTACTACTGTCTTGACCTTCATGAATTCCAGGCTGGAATCATCATGTGGAACATAAGTATTAACAATATATGATTGAGCGGCGGAATTGAAAGCCAAGCCAATCAATAGTAAATAAGTAAATGTCAAACAACTTATGCCTGCCGCCCATATTTGTTTATTGCCATGGTTTTCCATAGTAGTACCTTCTGACTTTTTGAACATAATCAACATCCTCCCGAATCGGGGGTATCGTGTCGCATATGATTTCCGTCCATAAGGAATCATTTATGATCTTTTTCATATCCTGCTCGCCGGCATGATACCCGTACGATTTGAGGTCATCCTTATTCTTTTTAGAAGGGAAATTTCCACAATCCGAAAAAGCGCAGGAATCGTCGAATTGCCGCTGTTCATTTGTAAACTTGGCGGGATAGTAGATGTCGTGAATATATTTTCCATTATAAATATGCTTCTGCCAATTCCAGGTCAAACTATCCCACTGTATGTGCAGGTAACCGCCGGGAAGGCTTGAGGGCCCCTCAAAAAAAGGGCCCCATCCCCATCCCTTTCCTTGACGAAATATTTGCATTATTCCGGTGTCTGTTCCTAATCGATTCTCACAAGGAAATCTCGTGCCACGGCAAGTGTCGCTCTCAGAACTGACGAATATATCCCAGTAGTGGTTCCATCTGGGGTTTTGGCTCCTGCCCTCGTGGCAATGTGCTATTGTATCCTCGCTACCGGCATACTCTTTCCATGCAATTGCCCTAACCCTGTCGGTACGTAATGTATCCCGGAA
>CAZDAH010000009.1:39453-51140 GCA_964503405.1 uncultured Ignavibacteria bacterium | reverse complement strand
AACCCACGGTTATTACATCCGGAGTTACTGCCGTCCACGTGGTGGGATCATCCACTGCCCAATCGAAAGAGGTTACAATACCATCGACATCGCTTCCGCTAATGGCGAATGGTACGCCCCGAGAGGTGGACGCCCCGTTAGGCGGAACAGTCAACCCCGATGTATTGGGCAAAAAGGCCGGATCGGTGACATCCCTGACTTCGGTTATGTCGATGACAGTGTTTGCCGCGGTCGGGTCCCAGCCGTTCATATTGTCCCGCGACTGCACGTAGAACGTGTAATTCGTGGAAACGTCGGGGAAACTGAGGGAAACCGTCGCGCTCGAGTTGGTTGTCACCATTGAATCCCCTGCGTCAACCCAGTAGCGGTAGGCGACGGGCTCGCCGTCCATATCCGAGCCTCGCCAGAACACCGTCACGTCATAAAACGTTGACGAGTCGGGCGAGGTGTTAATGCTATAGGACGAAATGAAGGTATCGGGTACTCGATTGGCATCGGGATCCTCCGGCGTGTCGGCACAGCCGGACGCCAGAAGGAGTGCCAACGCCAACAGCCCCATCACCTTCAAAATCGGTGTTTTAAAAGAGTTCACTTACTTTCCTCCTTAAAAGGCGTCGACGTTAAAATGCCAAACTGAACGAGCCGCGATGAACATTGGAGAGCTTGCCCAGGTTGTTATAGGCGTAATCGATGGAGGCGTCGCCGAAAGTGGAAAGCGGCAGCTTAAAACCTGCTCCCGCTGTGAATCCGCCTTCGTCCGCATTGATCTTCCATCCGGCCCTGATGGCCAGCATATCCTGCAGCCAGTATTCGCCGCCGAAATTGTAGCGCTCCTCGTTGTCGGAAGGATGCATCAGTTCGGCTGCGACCGTGGCCTTGGAAAACGACGTTTCGAATACCTCGAAGGCGACTCCGGCCCTGAAGGTCAAGGGCAGCGGCACCGCTTGTTCCTCGGTATCGTTGTCGGCGAATCCGTCGCCGTCATTGTCGAACGTGTCGTAGAAATCCTCAGGGTTCATTCCGTCAGGAACAGGAACCCCGTCGACGTCCGTCACATCGTATCTCAAATCCGGCCCGAAATTCATGATGGCCATGCCGATCCGCAGGGATTTGAATCCGGTCTCGTAGTAAGTGCCGATATCCACTCCCCAGCCTGTCTCTTCCCATTCCGCCAGGGTTTCCTTGAGCAGCTTGAATGTAGCCCCGAACGCGAAACGATCCGTGAGGTAGCGGCTGTAGGTCAATCCGGCCGCCCAATCCTCGAACGCGAACGTGCCCGAAAAATCTCCGTCGGGATCATATGTTGTCGTGCGATTCATCAATCCAGTGTTCAGAATCGTGAAAGACAGACCCAGATGACCCATTCCGGTTTTCTTGGCGAATGCGGCCGAATACAAGTTGACATCGGCCGGCCAGCTGGTGTAACCGGCAAAAAAGTCTCCCGATTTTATGTTGGCTGTGCCGGCGGGATTCCAGAAAATGGCCGACGCGTCGTTGGCCACCGCTGAATATGCCTCGCCCATGGCCAGGGCTCTACCGCCTACGCCAATATCGAGAAATTTTAGACCCACAGTACCGACCTTGGCGAACTGGGCTTGAGCCGGGAGGCAGAGACCCAATACGGCCAGCAGAACCGCAGGTATTAGAATTTTCCTCATTTTATCTTCGACCTCCTGATTCTATCTGACTACCATGAACTTGCCAACGAAATCGTCGATCTCCGGAGACTCCACCACAAAGAGATACATACCAGCCACGATCTTCTGCCTTGATTTGGTAATCAGGTCCCAACTGATCGCCCGCGTGCCTGCTGGTTTTCGCAATGAGATGACCTCGTCCCCGGACAGGGACTATACTGTCACAGTAGCCAGACCGGCCTCCGGCAGGTTAACAAAAAGAACCCGCTCCTCGGAGGGATTATTCTGATCCGGCGCGAATCCGAACCCCGTGGGAGATGACTTGACAAAGGGATTGGGTACTACGTGAATCCCCGACTCCGCCTCGTTCCTGGTTCCCACCTGGAGTCCCGGTTCCACCTGCTGAACTGAGCTTCTGCCTGATTCGAAAGATTCGATTCCATTCTCCGGTTCGCCTCTATCGAATGCTGTTACCACATAACTGTACTGAAATCCGTTGTTCACGTCCTGATCGGAATAGGAGTGAACCAGCCCGGTGTTATGCCCGATCTGGTTTACAAGATCGCATTCCATCAGAAGCGTCCAGTCGCCGGATGTCCCGGTTCTGCGCCATACCCGATATCCCTCGAAATCGACTGCCCCGGTCGCGGGATCGGGAGCTGTCTCGGCCAGGTCGTCCCAGGATATGTCGACTTGACGATCACCCGGCTCCAATGTGAATATGGGGCTCGATGGAGCGGATGGACCTACCCAATCCAGTTTGAACAGGGAGTCGGCCCAGGCCAGGTTGGCCCGCAATCCGTCAAGACCCTCGCCCAGCCCGAAAGCGATAACCACCCTGACGGAGTCACCGCCGTCGATCTCGAACGGTCCGAATTTTTGCAGGAAGCGGAAATCGTGAGGAGACGGAGGAGGATCCAGCCATTGACCGTCTGACATTAACAGCATCCAATCCGGATCGGCGCCAGGATCCGAATTCCAATCCCACCAGCCGTGACCGCTTTGCACTGTCTCCTCGGTAGATCCCATCACTGGCGGACAATACAGCAGTCTCGAACCGATATAGCCTGTCGATTCCTTGGGCAGGAATTTACCGCCGGTATCGTCTCCTGCGATTGTCGGGTTATCGTCGTCGTACATGTACGAGATATACTCGTTGTTGGCGTCGTCACGATAATAGCCCGGCTTGTCGTCGCGCCAGAACCCCTGGGTTCCGTCGCCACCGCCAGAGCCCGAGATATCGCAATCGGCGTGAACGGCCATGTAGATCGAATCGAGCGAGGTGGAATTGAGGTTTATTACCTGGAAATCGTAGATGATGAAGTCGTCGCGGTAAGTCTCGGACCAGGCATAAGTCCTGGAGTGAACTTCAACGTTGAAACGGTCCGGCTCCTGGACCAGCGGAGACTGGTCCGATATGGAGAAATAGGTGTCCAGGTGGCTTATTGCCGTCGGATCGCTGTTAATGGACTTCGTGGTTATTCCAGGCGAAGTATCGGTAGAAAGATGAACCAGCTTGTCGCCTCTACCTATCCTGAAGCTCCCGAAATAAAGGTAGAGATTCTGAGAATAGGCCGACGGGTAAAGCCAGATCATCGACGGCAGTTCCGTTGAATCATCTCCGAAAAGGATGGTCCAGTCGTTCGTACCGGTAGCCTTCTCCACCGTGGAATTGGTAATTCTGTTATGAACAAAACCGACGTCGCAGACAACGTCCTGCGACACCGTCGGCCTGCCAGCGCCCTGATAGCGCATAAGGGGATTTTCGGCCACTTCTTTATCGATGGCCGAGGCAGGCGAACCAAAGGCCAGAATCAGCCCCAGAACCGTCAGTCCGCCTAAGATCCCCCTGGAAATCGTTTTTCGCATCTTTTTCAAACCTCCCTGAAAATTCAGGCAATTTTCATTCAAATTTCGCTTAGAACGACAGCTGCATTCCCAGAAGAATCCGACGCGGCGTGGAATAAACGCTCGGGTCGCCGAACTGTCCCATAGGATCGCCGGTCAACTCGTACCTCTCGAGATCGTTCGCACCGGTAATGTCGGCCCTGTCGGTAACATTACGAATTTCAACAAAGGCGTTGAGATTGTAGTTTTTGAAAATATCCACGCCCTTGTCCACGCGAAGATCCAGACGCCATTCTGAAGGGAACCTTTCGTTGTTGATGTCCGGGAGATTCGGCGGAACGACTGTGGCTGTGCCCGTGAAGGGTCTGCCTGAGCCATACGTCCAGACCATGTCCAGGCCCCAATCGCCCAAAATCGGGCCTTTGGTGGAAGGTATCCTGTAATTGAGATTAGCCTTTGCGGTATGACGTTGATCCCAATCGAGCGGGAAATCCTCCGTTCTCGGCTTGCGATTGTTGTAGTCGTCGAGGAAGGTTTGGGTTTTGTCGGAAGACCTGCCCCTGGCCACCTGGTAAGTGTACGATACCACTCCCGTGAAATTATTCCACGGCCGTTGAGTGAAGGTGAGCTCGAAACCCTTGACTCGGGCGTAGTCGGAATTCCCGTAAATCCAGAAAATCCCGCCGGTCTGCTCGTTCTGATACCTCACATGGTTGATCAAATCGGCGATATCCTTGTAGAATCCGACCACCGACAATTTAAGGAAATCATTGAAGCCGTGTTCGATGCCGGCCTCGTAAGCGATCGTCTTCTGCTCCTCGAGATTCGGATTGCCGATGTACTTGAACGCGCCTCTTAAGTCAAACGCGTGGTTGGTGTAGAAATCGTCGAAAACCGGCAGCTGGAAATAGTGCCCGTAAGTGACGTGCAAAACGTCATTCTCGGTTATCGGATAGCTGACGCCAACCCGCGGCGAAAGCTGCTGCTTCTTCTTGGCCGGAACGGCGTTCTTTAAGCGCGCGTCGAGATCCCATGTCTCTGTATAACGGGGATCGTTGGCGTTATCATACCCGGCGTTGAGAGGATCGAAGAAGTTGAAGGGCACGATGGTCTTGGGATCGAAGTAATCATACCTCAGACCAACGTTGACGATCATGCCTTCGGTCTCGATCTTATCTTGGGCGTACACGCCGATCTGGAACGGTTTCTCGTGATATTGAGAATTGTACTCGTTGTTTCCCGAGGCATAAGAGCGGTAGTCATAAAGAAGATCGAACCATTTTACTTCGGTTCCCAGTTTCACCAGATTGGTCGAATTCACCTGGCTGGTGAAATCCCCCTTAAAGGACTGCGTGACGCTCTTGTCGTCCTGACGGAATCGAGAAATATACATCGGGTTGGCCCACAGCTGCGATGAGTAAATGCCGGTAATGGGCGGAGCGCCGATTCTGGGATCGCTGAACTCGTCGGCCGCCAGCGGATGACCGTCCCAGGGATCGTATACCCTTATTCTCTGCTGAGTCAGAAACCTCGAGTAATTGAGGGTGTAGAAGCTCTTGGAACTTATGTTGTTGGAAAATTTAAGACTGAATTCGTTGGACCAGTACTCCGGACGACCCAGGGTGTTGGCCATATCGTAGTTCTCGTAACGACGGGCGTATCCCAAACCTTCGATATAGCCTGCCGCACCGTCCCGCAATGAATCGGGCATGGCCGCCCAGCTCGAATAGCTGGCGCCTCCCAGATTATTCGCGAAATAATCGGCCACCGCGGCTGCCGAATCGGAAGGATCCCAGGAGCCATCGGCAAATTGAGACCACCAGTACCCCACCAGATCATCTGCCATCTCCCCCTCGGTATGGCCGGGAGCCATGATCCAGCTGTAAGGCGTATAGAAAGTGTCTCGTTCGACCACCGCCCACGCGTTGGCGACGGTATCAAATATGGCGTCGGACCTGTGAATATAGGTGGGCTCGCCCCAGGTCAGATAAAGCATCCTTTCTCTTCCCCAGCCGATGTTGCTGCCGCTGGTCTTCAAACCGGAAATTGTCAGCTTCTTCGACGATGATATCTGGTAGGTCAGTTTGGCCTGAACCGATTGCGACTTCGTCCAGCTTCTCTCGTCCTGGTAAGAACGGTTGTACGAGTAGATCCCCGAAGTGAAGAACGACAGTTTGCCGGGGACGTCGAACGATTCAATCGGCACCGGACCTCCGAAAGAGAACTCATGCTGACGCATATCGTAGAAGCTCGACCGATTGTTCTCGTCGACTTTCGGCCTCTTCAAAGCAACAACCGTAGTATCCGCGGGATCACCCGGATTCGGTCCGGGAACCGGAACATGGTATATGTCATCTTCGTATTCAGGGCTACCGAACAATACCTCCGGCGATGATTTCGATTTGATCTTGCCGGAATATTTTTCTCCGCCCTCTTTCGTGATGACATTAATAACCGCGGATTGAACGTTGGGGTATTCAGCCCCGAATCCGCCGGTCATAACCTCGGCCTCGGCCACCGATTCGTTGGGAATGACTGTGGCCAGATCAACGCTACCCGCACCGGGATTGGCTCCCACCCTGGTAGCGCCCATGGGATGGCCCACATTCACGCCATCGAGCATGTACACGACCTCGCCCTGGTCAGCTCTTCCTCCGCGGAACGAACCCAGAACCGACCCGGCCGTGAAATTCACGCTATTGATGATACCGTCGATGGCCGAATCAGTTATCTGTGTCGGGGCGATTGTCGTGCGTGAAGAGGTTATGTCCTTCTCTATCAACGGACGCTCGGCTTCCACGGTAATGGTGCCCATGTCGATAGTCTCCGTGCTCATCTGAAAATTGACCGTGGAGGTCAAATCGACAGAGACCCTGACGCCGGTTACTTCGACCGGCCCGTAACCGACCAGGCTGGCCTTGAGGTCGTATGTGCCCGGAGGCACGTTGATGATGAAGAATTCACCCTGAATGTTTGTGGCGGCTCCGATCGTAGTTCCCGATATCAACACGCTGACCCCGGGCAGGGGCTCGCTTGTATCCTTGTCGAGAATCTTGCCCGCGATCTTGCCGGTGGTGCCGGCAAACGCCGCGGAAGCGACGAGGATCGCGACAAAAATCGCAGCCAGCCTTAATGCAGGCTTTAAATACAAATCTCATCCCTCCTTACAAAAGTGTTATTAAGGATTTGTTTCGAAATGACTTTACGAATTTTTAGCTCTTTTCGATCCATATGCCTCCATTTGTTTGAAATGGTTTCGGTTCTGATGTTTCCCTCCTTTAAGCTGTGTCAGGCAATATTAATACTCAACACACTATCCACCATAAGGGCATACCACCCCTCGGGCGTTCAAACTATAGCCGAGATCTCAAACCGTGTCAACTTTTTTTTGCGAATTATTTTAACCGCGTATTCCGCTGCTGCCTTCATAGCCAACCTTCGCCTACTATCCAGTTCGGCAATATTCAATTTACCTTAACGGCCAACAATCGACTATAGCGCTTTGTTCCTGGCCCTCTCAGGCTCATAAATTGTCGAAAAACGCGCGCAGCCGGCCCAAGGCTTTGTTTATGTTCTCAATTGAATTCGCGTATGAGATCCGAATATATCCTTCCCCAAAAGCTCCGAAAGATGTTCCTGCCAGGACCGCCACGCCAGCCTCGTAAAGCATTCTGTCGGCCAATTCGGACGATTTGAAGCCGAAGGCCGATACGTTGGGAAAAACGTAGAATGCCCCCTCAGGTACAAGGCATTTAACATTTTTCAAATCATTCAACCCTTGTACTACCACGTCCCTGCGCTCATGGAATTTCTTCACCATCATCCTGACATCATCCTGGGGACCGGTGAGGGCCGTGATACCCGCCCGCTGCGAAAAACTGGAAGTACAGGAATTGCAATTGGTTTGAAGCTTGGCAACCTGGTCGGCCAGGTCCGCCGGCATGACTCCAAAACCCAGTCGCCAACCGGTCATGGCGTAGGTTTTTGAATATCCGTCAAGTATGATCGTCCTTTCAGGCATGCCCTCTAGACTGTAAATCGAATGATGCCGACCGCCGTAGATTATTCGCGAATAGATCTCATCGGACAGCACTATAATGTCATTTTTTATCGATATTTCCGCGATCGCCTCCAGGTCGCCTGCTGTCAGGACCGAGCCGGTGGGATTTTGAGGGGAATTAATAATGATCATTCTCGTTCGTGACGTCACCAGCGAGGCCAGCTCGTCGACATCAAGGCGGAATTGATTCTCCTCTTTCAATTTTATGGGAACTGGTTTTGCCCCGATGAAATTTATCACAGATTCATAAATAGGGAAGCCTGGGTTTGGATAAATCACCTCGTCGCCTTCGTCAACAAGGGCCAGCATAGCGAAGAACATAACCGGCTTGCCGCCCGGGGTGACGACGACCTGCGACGCTTCCACCTTTACCCCTCTTGATTTTGTGATATCGGCGGCAATCGTCTCCCGTAAGTCGGGAATCCCGGCCGAAGGTCCGTAATGAGTCCAGCCGCCGTTCAACGCGTCAATTGCCGAGTCGATAATATTCCTGGGCGTGTCGAAATCGGGCTCTCCAATCTCGAGATGTATGATCTCCTTGCCCTCGGCTTCGAGTTTCTTCGCTTTCGCGAGGACTACAAACGCCGTCTCTGTCCCGAGCCTCGACATTCTCTCTGCCAGTCTCATATCTTATCCTTTTCCAGTCCGATCCCCTTCAGCCGACGGGCGGCCTCGGGAACGCGATGTCGATCGAGAAATGACTATCCTCTATCCTTGATGTACTTTTCAATCGCCTGCCATTGTGACGGGCCGTCGAGACCAACCTCCTCGAGCACCTTCTCGGCCTTTCCGCTTCCGGGGTATATGCCTTTCGTGTAAGAGGAAAGCGTATGCCGTCTGCCGAACTCGGATGTTATCCAGCGGTACATGATCGGCATCGTAAACCCCGTGATTCCCATCGCTTCCAACCTTCTCTCCTCAGGCAGAATACCGTTTTGTCTCATTTCCGGCAAATCCATGAAAAGCTCGACGCTGGAGACATAATAGATATTCATTTTATATTTCTTTTCGTCCAGACGAGGAAGCACATAGTTGACAAAATCGTTGGCCACCGCGCTTCCCTGTATGATTATGGTCCCGTGATATGGGGTTTTCGACGGGTCCGCCGAGCGGAATTTGTAAATACCCTCGACTGACGCGGTCGCCGGGGGCAGGCCGAACTTCTCTCTATCGAAAACGACTTCGTTGGGCCTGGTTACGAACGGCGCAATTACGGCGGGACGTTTTTTCAATGCCTCGATGAGAAGCGGCCAGACTTCCTGCGGTTCCCAGGGAACCAGGGTTATCGCTTTCCCTTTGGGGAAATTCTCCTGGAGCAATTGAAGCGCCTGTGGATCGGCATGGGTCGGGCCGTCCTCCCCGGTCTTGAATCCGGCATGACCGCAGATCATTATGAAAGTCTTGGGCGGATCGCCGCAAAAATCATGACGCGCCTGCGCACTGATGCAATGGACTCGGGCGGGTATATGCTCCAGGGCGGCGATAAAGGCGGCATAAGACGCGGTCACTCCGATATTATATCCGAATGACGACAGGCCTGTCATGAAGGCGCCCAGCGCGTCCTCGCAGATACCCCCCACAGTGATCAAGCGGGCCTCGGGATTTTCCACAGAATTGTAGAAGCCCGACGGAAACCCGTCCCTCAACTTATCGACAGAAGTCGAACCGTAAAGATCGGCCGCCCCGCCAATAAACGCCCCTCCGGTTTTTTCGTTGAGATATCCGAGAGACTTCCCCAGTTCTCCGCGAAGGGTCGTGCTTGAACCCGGGGCAAGCACCAGAGATTCGGGAATCGTTCCGGACTCGATGGTCTTATCCTCGTAAAGTTTATTCAAATCGGGGCAGCCCGGCCGTGTGGAGCGATTAAGTTTCGCCAGACGCGCTCTGCTTTCGGCGATTCTCTTTCCGACATATTCCGCCATTTCCTCATCCTGTTCAGCGGCCCTTCGAAGCGCAAGCAGAGTGTCATAATAAAGCTGTTCTATCTCGGTCCTGGACTTCTGATTGTTCATGCGCGGGATCTCGACACCGAACTGTTCCTCGAACGGCCTCACGGAATCGTAATACTCCGGCGAACACATCTTATGGCCCGAACCGTGCGATTTCATTCCCTCTATTCCGTATTTCCATCCTTTTACTGTTTTATATACTATGGCCGTCGGTTGGTCGTTAATCCCGCCTTTGGCGAATTGCTGCGCCCGGATGACCATATCGAAATCGAAACCGTCGGGCACGTAAACCACATTCCAGTCATGAAGATAGAAAAATTCAGCCGGATTCCATTGCACGTATTCTCCCGGCTTATCGCCGTCGCGGCAGACACGATTGGAATCGATCGAGGCCTGATTCCAATCCACATGGATAGTGACGTTTCTCATCTGGGCGGTGGCGGCCGCGGCCGTGGCCTCGGTAACTCTGCCCGGAGTCATGCCCCCTTCCCCCTCTATAATGTGAATTGCGGGAGCGTCTTTGCCGTATCTGTCCAGCGCTCCCAGGGCCAGGCCAAACGAGGCCGGGACACCGATTCCCGAGGGTCCTGTGGAAAGACGCAAGAACGGCGTCAGCGGCGTGGGATGACCGTCGAGAGGTTTCGCTTTGAATTTATTGAACAGAGGCGTTTCCTGGGTCGGATTCCGCCTGAAACCGAGCATATCCTCCAGCCTCAGCTGCTTCGCTTGGTTGGGAAGTAGTTCCGGACGGCTGATTCGCACCATTTCGTTTCGGCTGGCCCACATGGCGTATAGTCCCAAGGCCTTATGACCGGCGGCATAGCTGATCAAGTCGGCGTCCGGCTGGTCCGGATCGCCAATATTGTAATCCATGGTCTCTATAATGACGGCGGCCACAATATGCCCCGACGACACGCTGCCCCCGGGATGCCCGGATTGGGCAAAATTATATAAGATCGAACAGAGAGTCCTATACCAGAGATCGAACTTCTCCATCGCCTTTATGGTCGACTTGTCCACTTTAATCGGTTTGTCGGGATGCACGCCAAAATCGAAATATTCCCCTCTGCGAGGGCCAAACGCGAGTTTGCCGCCGGCTATTCTATCAACAGTCATGATTCCTCCGTCAATTCTCATCATATCCATAAAAGTGTATATTATAGAATTCTACTGATCAGTCAAGCACCATTTTTCACAAGCGATAAACAGCCTGAGAATACCAACTCCTCGGATTCATAATTGAAAGTAATAGATCCCATAATCATTATTATGAGAAGGTTTAAAACAGAATCGAGAGCGCGAAATTCAATTAGCTCATTTCCTCGAATTCCGCGGTAAAATGACGCAGCAGCTCCGGCGCGTAGGTGATTCTCAATCCCCTGACGGCTCTCTTGTCATCCGCTATCCTGGCGAATACGGACGAAACGTACTTGAGATGCGATTCGGTGTACACCCTGCGAGGCACCGCCAGCCGGACCAGTTCCATCGGAGGAAAAACATCATTGCCCTTCTCATCGGTCTTGCCGAACATGACTGTCCCGATCTCCACCGCTCTGATCCCCCCCAGCCTGTAAAGCGCCACCGTCAACGCCCAACCCGGGTAGTTTTTCAACGGCAGATCCGGCAGAAAGGAAGCGGCATCGACAAAAACGGCGTGCCCTCCCGGCGGCTCGACGATGGGAACCCCGGCGCCTTTCAACAGTTCTGCGAACGCTTTGACCTGACCGATTCGATGAGCAAGGTATTGCTCGTCGAGGGCCTCGACCAGCCCGCGGGCTATGGCCTCGAGATCGCGCCCGGCCAAACCGCCGTAGGTGCGGAAACCCTCGAACAGGATCATCGTGTTGGTTACAGCCTGATGCAGCTTGTCGTCGTTTAATCCGATGAATCCGCCTATATTGGCCAGCCCGTCTTTCTTGGCCGACATGGTGCAGCCGTCGGCATACGAAAAGGCCTCGCGGGCTATATCGGCGGTCGGCCTATCCCTCTGCCCTTTTTCCCTGATCTTGATGAAATAGCAGTTCTCGGCGTAACGGCAGGCGTCCAATATGAATGGTATCCCGTTGGCGCGCAGCAGCTCCGACATTTTTCTTATATTTTCCAGTGAGACCGGCTGACCGCCGCCGGAGTTGTTAGTCACTGTCAGCATCCCGAATGGAATCTTTTTGGGGCCGTATTTGTTTATGGCATCCT
>CAZDAH010000009.1:39199-39443 GCA_964503405.1 uncultured Ignavibacteria bacterium | reverse complement strand
TACCTCGTCAATGAAGGCCCCAAGTTTGGCGATATCGATATTCCCCTTGAAAGGATGCTCCGCCTTAGGGTCCTTTCCCTCGTCGATAACCAGGTCGAGCGCTGCCGCTTTCAGGTATTCTATATTTGCCCGCGTGGTGTCGAAATGGGTATTAGACGGGATTACGTCGCCGGGTTTTATCAGGTTGGAAAACAGGATATGTTCCGCGGCCCGCCCCTGGTGCACCGGAATAATATGTTTAAAG
>CAZDAH010000009.1:38863-39189 GCA_964503405.1 uncultured Ignavibacteria bacterium | reverse complement strand
GATTCGTCGCCGCTCAGAATCCCTGCCCATTGGTTGTCGGACATGGCTGAAGTGCCCGAATCCGTAAGGAAATCGAGATAGACGTCTGCCGCGCGCAGCCTGAAGATGTTGAATTGGGCTTCGGCTATTCTTTTCTGGCGATCCTCTTTGGAGATCAGTCTTATGGGTTCTATTGCTTTTATGCGGTACGGTTCGGCCGGAAAATCAGGCATGCTCGCTCCTCAACATTTACACTCAAGCTACACCAATTCTGAATAATGAAATTTAACTGACAAATATGATTGAATCCGCCCTTTACCCCGGCGGGGGGGGGGGGGGGGGGGGGG
>CAZDAH010000009.1:34436-38853 GCA_964503405.1 uncultured Ignavibacteria bacterium | reverse complement strand
CCAGCACCTCGAAATTGGCGAAATCGGCGTGATGAACCAGCACCGATTCCACCGTGCGCGGCGTCTTGTCCCCCTCGTGCGAATGGGTGGCGATAATATGCAGGACCTCCGGCGGCAGCCCCACCGCTTCGGCCAGGCTGGCCCCGGAGATCGGATGACGCACCAGCTTGCCGTACTTCGACTTGACGTACTTTCCCTTCTCCTGGGCATATTCGAGAACTTTGCCCACGTCGTGGAGAACGGCTCCGGAGATCAGGATATCCATGTCGATGCTGATATTATCGCCGTAGGTGCGTTTGAGGACTTCGGCCATGGCCACGGCCGATTCGGCTACGCCGTTGGTGTGAACCACGATGCTCGGTTTGTAGTCCGACGGCAGCAGGGTAAAGGGGATATAATTTAATTCCTCTAATGTCCATCCGCCTTTTTTCAGCGCTTCCTCCCAACAGGAAACGGTACGGGCCAGAAGGCTCGAATTGGAGATTCTGTCGATTAATGGAAAGAGCTTATTCATGGTCGACCTCTCTGATTTCGAATACGGGTTCTATCTTCCCTACCTCTAATCCCCGCCAATTTTTTATTACAGGCCGATGGAATCGGTCAAGCTTTTCCTGCGCTGTCCTCGTCCCAAGTTTGTATAAGATTTCCACGGCAAACGGAAATAACGCCCGCTTTGCGCCGTCGACAACCTTCAAAGCGGCTCCCAGCTTGCGTTCCACCAGGGAGAAACACTCGAGCGCTTCCGCCCCGGCTTTGGATAGAATCTTCTCTCCCGTCGACGACGCCAGGGTCGTGTCGAATCTTCCTTCGCCCGCGACATAATCGGGATGCTCGATCATGGCCATGGCCACCGTATTATAAGCCTGCGCTTTCTCTCTGGGGACCGCGTTAGGCGTAACCAGGCGCGCGTATCCCAGGGCCATATTATACAGCGGCAACGCGTGATTGGGCGCCGAACAGCCGTCGATACCGATGCCTATCTTCTCTTCCGGATAAACACAGATTTCGGCCACAGTCCTGGTGATCAACTTTTGAATGGGATTATTCGGATCAAGATAATCGTCGACGCTCTGATTTTTGAAGACCGCCAGGGCCAGCATTCCAGCGTGTTTGCCCGAACAGTTATGATGAAGCGTTGTCAGAGGCCGTCCCTGCTCACCGGCGGGCGTCGAGTCGTTGATGGGAGGATGAGTTCCGCATTTCAAATGCTCATGTCCCAGCCCGACTTTATTTAAGATCGAGGCGACTGCCTGTACGTGTTTCTCCTCGCCGGAATGTGACCCCGCCATCACCGCGATTTCAGTCGATGTCAGCCCGAATTCGCGGGCCGCGCCCGACTCCACTACCGCCACCGCCTGGAGTGGTTTCGCCGAGGATCTCAGATAAGTCACAAGGTAAGGATCTCCGACCCTGTAGAGCAGACGTCCCTCGGCGTTGACCACTGCCGCGCATCCATAGTGTATCGATTCGACAACCTCCCCGCGCAGGACTCTGGCCACCGTTTCCGGACTGTATTTCATACGTTGAGTTTCCTCAGGATCTCAGGTATATCCATAAATGTTTTGGCCTGATACGCGCCCGCGCCGATCAACGCGTCCAGTTTTGCGGCAGCCGTGCCCATTGCTCCCTCCACTATGGCTCCGGCGTGCCCCATCCTCTTGCCGGGAGGAGCGAATATACCGCCGATCATGCATATCACGGGCTTTGAAAGTCTGCCGATTGTCTTCGCGGCACGTTCCTCGTAAACCCCGCCGATTTCACCGACCATGACCACCGCTTTGGTCTCGCCGTCATCATCGAATTGCGTTAATATCTCGTCAAACGTTGATCCCAATACGGGATCGCCGCCCAATCCCACACAGGTAGTTTCGCCGAATCCGGTGCGGCTGAGAGTGTCCGCCACGTAGTATGTCAACGATCCCGAACGCGATACCGTGCCAATCCGTCCGGGAGCGAAGGCCACGTCGGGAATTATCCCCACATTGGCCTGCCCGGGAGTAATTATGCCGGCTGTGTTCCCGCCGATTACCGTCGCCCCGCGCTCAACCGCTTTTTTTCGAACGAGCATCATATCCGCGATAGGAATATGCTCGGGCACTACGACGATTGTCTTGATACCCGCGTATATGGCCTCGAGGGCCGCCTCGCCCGCGAAATTCGCAGGCAGAAAAATGACCGAAAAGTCAGCCCCGAACTCCTCGACACATTCAGACACTGTATTTCTGACGGGAACTCCCTCCACTGTCCGGCCGCCCTTTCCCGGCGACGTTCCCGCCACGATATTGGTCCCATAATCGAGCATCCGCCTGGTGTGGAACGATCCCCCGCCGCCGGTAATCCCCTGGACCATCACTTTAGATTCTCTTGTCAACAATATCGCCATCTTGATAATTTCTCGCCGTCGAAAGCTCGATTACACGGTCATTGGACGATCGTGCCTATAATCTCCAGCCGATAATTCCCTTTGGGAATCCTGGCCAGGAAGAACGGGCTGGTTATGACCGTCAGCATCCCGGGAGTCTCGTATTTTATCACATGCACGTTCAGAGTTCTTCCAACCTGCTCGAGCGAGTCGATTTCGATTCGATATCCTGAGCTGGGGCGTTCTCCAAGGAACGCCGCCAGAACATAATGACGATGGAAATCGACTGTCGGCTTATCCGGCAGCGGGTCGAGTCGGCCTTTGGCTATCAGCCACGTCTCTTCCCAATCGTCCTCGGATTTTACCAATTGAACCGAGAATGTGTCGGCCAGGCTGTAAGTGCCGGCCAGGATAGTCTGAAAAGGCAACGGCCCGTCGCCGCCGCGGCCGTGTCGGAACGGCCCGGCGCAGGCGACAGCCAGCAACAATATCGGCAACACCCACTTTTTCATTTCGATTCCCTCGCCAGCTGCACGGCCTTTTTGGAAATTTCCTCAATCGGGACTTCAATGCCATGGAATTCGATCTTTTCGAACAATCGGGGATTCTCGGATTTCGCCTCGTTGAAAATTCTAACCCCTTCCTGCCACATATTGCCGGTCATCCGCATGACCATCGGTTTGGAAAGCCCGTGTTCTTTCAAAAACATCACTACTCCTTTAGCGAAATCGTCGCAGCGTGAAATACCGCCGAACCTGGCTCCGAAGATGACTTTTACATTCGGATTCTCGTCGAGAAGAATCAGCATGCGGGCAATGCGCTCCGGCGACGGCCCGCCGCCCGAATCCATGAAATTGGCCGGTCTGCCCCCGAAGTACTCAATGAACTCATTTCCCCTAATTCCGAAACCAGCGCCGCCCGGAAACATGCCGATATCGCCATCAAGATCGAGATAAGGAATCCCCCATTCCCGCGCCCGCTTCTCCCTTGAAGTCAATTCGCCTTCTTCATGACGTTTCTCGATTCCCATCTCCGCAAGGTCGGGATGACGAAATAAAGCGTCGTCGTCGAGACTGACCCTGGCGTCCGCGGCCAAAAGCTCCCCCGATTTCGTCAGAGCGAGCGGATTGATCTCGGCTAATTTAGCGTCATACGACTTAAAAAATCCGAAGAGCTTGCCGGCGATTCCGGCGAATTCCCTGACCAATTCCGAAGGCAGCCCGATCTTTCCGGCAAGTTCGATTCCCTGAAACGTGTAGAGCTTCTCGTCGATATCGAGTTCGACCCTATAAATCTTCTCCGGATTTTCGGCCGCTACCTTCTCGATATCGACTCCTCCCGAATCGGAGGCGATGACGGCGATTTTGTAATCTGCTCTGTTGATTGTAATGCCCAGATATAATTCTTTCTCAATATAGAGGGCGCGCCCCACCAGGATCGAATTTACGGGAAAACCCTTTATGGTCATCTCAAACAGCGCCTCCGCGTCATGCGCCAGGTTCGATTTCTCTTTTACGAGCTTTATCCCTCCGGCTTTTCCCCTTCCTCCGGTCAATACCTGCGATTTCAAAACTGCCGGCATCCCGATCTTTTCGCCAGCCGATATGACCTCGCTGACGTTCCTTGCCAGAATATTCTCGGCCATCGGTATTTTGAATTTTCCGAACAGCGCTTTCGCTTCATATTCGTAAAGTCTCATATCAATCGGCGCCTCTCGCTGGCCGCGACATTATCGCTCGCGGCATTCGCTTTATCATACCATTTCGCCACCGGCAGTATCGCTTATCGATTCATTTCGCCGCACCCATCGATACGCTGATCGATCCCCCTCCGACCCATATCGCGAATAATCGGTGTCAAGTTATCAGCTCGATTCCCAAAGTCAAGCGCTTTCGGATGGCATTACACTATCGAACGAGGAGGCTCTCCGGGCAAAGAGTCGATTCCCAATAATTTCGGCGTAATGTTACAAATTTTTGAAGAAATATCAGAAATTTGCGACGAAGAAGAACTTCTCGACCGCCTCCCTGCCGCCGCTGATAAACTGGCAGATAT
>CAZDAH010000009.1:23560-34426 GCA_964503405.1 uncultured Ignavibacteria bacterium | reverse complement strand
AGATTCCGGATCCAACCCTTCTGCCGTGATTGTTTTCGCCGAACCAAATATATGTCATAATCCCGCCGCCGTCGTTTCTAAGTGAGATTTTGTCCACCATGGTCCCCGACAAATCGTGGATCGATAATTCCCCAGTTCCGGATGGCGCCAAATCGAGGTAAAAAATCACCGAATCAATCGCCGGATGAGGCGCGATTAAGACCGGGGAAACGGCAAACGGTGATAATCCGGGCTGACTATAATTAGCCGCCGCGAAATTGGGAATCCCCCAACCATAAGTGTTGTTGGGGAGATGCCGAGTCGACGATGCCAGCTTGAGAACGTCAAAATGCCGGGCGATGGTCCAGGGGGGATGACTCTCGATCAAGAGGGCGATTCCCCCGGCCACCAACGGAGCGGCGAATGAGGTCCCTCCGGAAAATCCATAACCGCCGTACCAGTTGGCCAGGTATACTGATGATCCCAAAGCACAAAAGTCCGGCTTGATTCGGCCATCCGCGGTGGGCCCTCGCGAAGAGAATGTCACGATCTCGCCGTTGGAGCTTACCGCTCCGACCGCTATCACCGAATCGCCGTCGGCCGGCGGAATCACCGTGCGCCACGACGTATTTCCCTCATTTCCCGCGGCATTGACCACCACCACTCCAAGAGATACGGCGATATTGGCAGCCTGGGTTACCAACGCGGTTTGACCATCCACCTGACTCGTGTCATACCAGTCTATATATCCCAGTGATGAGGAGACGATCTCGACTCCAAGCGATTCCATCCATTCGATTGCCGCCACCCAATAGTCCTCTTCGGCCTGGATTTCCTGTGAGACTATTTCGGTCTTGGCCAGAATAAACTCAGCGCCGAACGCCGATCCGACAAGAGACCCCTCTGCGAATCCCCCAAGGGCCGACAGCACCTGTGTGCCGTGCGTCCTCTGCGCGTCCTGGCCGTCAATCACGTTGGAATCGCCGTTAATGAAATCATAAGCGGCCAGGATTCTGCCGTCGAAACGAATATCCGAGAATACAGCATGGCTAGTATCGAACCCGGTATCCAGTACTCCTATTAACACGCCGTTCCCGAAAAATCCGAGATTGTGCAGAGAATCGACGTTAATAAGGTTGATCTGTGTAAATGACGGCCCGTAGTCGAAGGCGGATATCGCGGGCGCCGTTATCCCGATCTCGACGGCCGGCAGCGGCAGCGGCCTGCTATATGACGACACTCTGGCGATGTCTTTTATAAACGGTAGATTCTTTATTCTCTTCAAAGTCTCCTCTTTCAATTCGGCGCTGACCGCGTTCAACCATCTGGACCTGTTCCTGATTGAAACGCCCTCGTTTCTCAATTCATCTATGTAATTTTCATTCACCGGAATATCGAACCAGGTGAACCCGTGAATCGCAGTCCTTAACCCTCTTCGCTCCAAAGCCCTGTCCGACAGACGAACAGGTTCGGATATCCCCTTATCCTCAAACCGAATCCAGTAAAGAATATTGACGTTATCCCGATTCATCCCTCTCGCGTCCGCGGATAAGAGAACGGCAAACGCCAGCAGGATCGGGCTTAAGATTATTCCTTGACAAAGTTTAGGCATGACGCTAACTTGTGAAATCAAATTAATTTCAGTTGGGTAAAAGTATGGCTGCCGAAAAAAACAATCAAGCAAAAAATAGAGAATTCGAGGAGTTGTTTCTTCCCCTGCTTGATAATCTTTATAATATCGCCCTGAGAATGACCAGGAACCCCCGCGACGCCGAGGACCTTGTCCAGGAGACTTACTTAAAAGCGTTCCGGTTTTTCCACAGGTTCGAGCGCGGGACAAACGCCCGGGCCTGGCTGCTGACAATCCTGACCAACACTTTCCGCACCAGATACCGCAAAAAGAAACAAGAGCCGGAGATGGTCGACTTCCAGGCTATAGAGAACTTCTGTCTTGCCGATGAACTTGTCAAGACGATATCAGCGACGGACAAGTCGCAGGCCAGGGGAACCGAGGCCGTAACCCAGGTCCTGAAGGATTACGTTTCCGACGATATAATCAAGGCGCTGGAAAATGTCCCGGAACAATTCAGACTCGCGGTGTTGTTTAGTGATGTTGAAGGATTCAGTTACCAGGAAATCTCGGAGATCCTGGGGATAAGCGTGGGGACGGTAAAATCGAGGATATTCAGGGGCAGAAAAATACTGCAAAAATTATTGTGGAATTTCGCCAAAGAAAAGGGCATTTTGAAAGGGACATCATGATGACCTGCCAGGAAGCTGTAAACAGGCTCTACGAATACCTGGATCGGGAACTGGACAACCTGACTGCCGCTCAAATCGATAAGCACCTGGAACTTTGCAGACTATGTTGCGATAAGATCGAGTTCGAGAAGAATATGAAAGAACTGGTTCACAAAAACTGTGTCAAAGACAAAGCCCCGATATTTCTGCGGGAAAAAATCCAGGAAATTCTGAAATAATAAAAGGGCCTTACTTACTAAAAGAGGGAGTCCAAGCGGCCTCCCTCTTTCTTTATATGCCGAAAATTAGTTATCCTTCTTTAGCCGGATTGGGATGGGCAATAACTTTCGCCGCTTCCTCGAATTTGAATCCCTTGAAAGTCGGGCTCTTCTCATTGTGGCAAGTGACGCAGGTTTCCTCGGTTGGAATCACCAGCCCGGCGGCGATCGACGCGGCCGTGTCCTTCATAATCTTCATATTCTTGTATTCCGATCCGGGACCGTGACATGCCTCGCAACCGACACCCTCGGTCTGATCGTAGCTTTCCGATTTCTGCTCGGCGGGAGCGGCATAGCCGGTAACGTGACAAACAAGACACTGATCGCTTGTTTGCGGATTGTCTATGCCCTTCTCTTTGGCGACTGCCATGGCCGCTTCAGATGCCAGAACCTCATAGGCCCGGGCGTGTTTTGACGCGCTCCATATGCCGAACTGATCCCCCTTGGCCTCGCTCTTGTGGCAGGTTTTGCATTTGGAGACGCCCACGTACTGATGCGCTCCCTCTTCGGCGGTCGCGAATACCGCGCAAATCGTCAGAATCATACCCACGGCCGTCAAGGCAACCACGATTTTCCTCACTCAGACACCTCCAGTCAAGATTCGTTCTTCAATATGACAAAAGTCATATTAGCCTCTTGATATTTTACTGTCAAGATAATTATTAGTTCGAGACCAATTTCCGCATCTTGTCTAATTAATTAAGATATGTATAGTTAGATCCGTTTTTCTTTCGATTTTCAATATCTGTCAACTGGTTGAAGCAGTATGTCCATTTCGTCGGAAGGAGGTAATTCCAAAAGTCTCATGTACGGCAAAAACCCCTCCCCGGCGATAATCAGTTCATATTTCCCGAACTCCAGATTTGCGAATAGGTAATAGCCCGATTCATCCGTTGCTGCCGTCGTTTTCATGCCGCTGTCCAGATTGGTCATCTCCACTATAGCGGTCAACGCCTCCCCGGTATTTCGATCGGCCACGTAGCCGGCAAGCGACGGATAGTTTATCGCGTCTTCAACATTGATAATTCCCCAACCGAAACGGATATCGGGACAATTGGCCCGGCTGGCAGTCTCCTTAACGGCTTCTCTTACCATCAGAGGGCTCCAATCGGGGTGGGCTTGAATCACCAGGGCGACAGCCCCGGCCGCCAGCGGACATGACAGCGATGTTCCGTTCCAAAAACCAAATCCGTCGGTGGTGTACGGCGTGGCCGCTACTGTCCGCACAGCCCGGGCGCTGACATCCGGCTTTATTCGGCCGTCGGCAGTCGGCCCCCACGACGACGACCCGTACAGCTCTCCATTCCACTGAACTCCCCCGATTCCCAACGACAATCTCGAGTCGGCCGGAGCCCCCAGGGTGAATTTGCCCGGACCGGAATTCCCCATGGAGGAGCAAAGTATCATTCCCTTTTCAAAAGCGATATTGGCCGCTATCGTGGTAATCGCCGTTTTACCGTCGAGATCTTCCGGCTCGTACCAGTTGGAATACGACAGAGATGACGAGGCAACGTCCGCGCCCAGAAATTCCCCCCACTCCAACGCGGCCACATAATAATCTTCCTCGACTGCCGTTTCCGAACCGCTTTTCTCGGTCTTGCATAGGATATACGACGCCGCGAAGGCGGGACCGATCAGTTCGCCCGGATAATATCCGCCTATGGTACCCAGGCATCCGGTGCCGTGATTGGGCTGACCCGAAAGATCCTGCGCCGGGTCGAATCCGACGAAATTATCGTCGTTGATAAAATCGTATTCGGCAACGATGTCCATATGATCAAAAGCGTGATGGTAAGTCAAAAATCCGGTGTCCAAAAAGCAGATCAAGACTCCTTCTCCGTGATATCCCCGCTCGTGAGCCTGGATCGCCCCTATCTGTTCGAGTTGATCGAATGATCGGCCGTAATCGAGCGAGGCCGCGGGATGCGGGTATTCTTTCTCGCCTGCTTTCCAGGTTTCGGAAATCTCGATTCTTGCGGACATGGGATCGGAACTCCGAAGCGGCTCTATTCCTCCAACAAAAGCCAGCGACTGAATCGATTTTAGATTTCCGGGGATCAGCTCGGCGCTGACCGCGTTCAGCCAGCGGCTGCGCTCCCTGATCCCGATCACCATCGATTCCAGCGATTCGACATACGGTTCGAAAACAGGCAAATCGCGGCCATCGACTATGTTCCCGCCGCCGATTGCTTTCCGACGCCGCTCAACAGTTTTTTCGGGAAGAGTCGGCTCCAAATCCCGTATTCGAGATTCGATATTAGGACCCTTGTCCGTGAATAGAATCCAGTAAACCGCGGGTGAATCATGGCCGTCCCGCGACACCGATGGCGCCGTGGAGATCATGATGAACAGAATCGCCAAGAAGGCCTTCATCAGTAGCTGTATTCCACGGAGTACGTTATCTTCCTGGTCTTGCCGGCCGGGACTGTCACCTCGAATTCGATCCTCTGGAAATCTCTCTTTTCGAAATCGTCGCTTTTCTCTGTAATCTCCCAATAACCGTAAAGCTCTTCCCACACCGCGACTTTCGCTTCTTCCGATTTATGATTACGCAGCTCTATCTCGAAACTGTCCTCGTTTTTGTTGCGGCCAAGCTTGCGATGATCCACGCGCCTGCGTTCCGCTTTTATGTCGAATGCCGTTCCGATCACTATCTCGGTTTTCTCGTCGGCCGGGGCTCCCTCGAATTTGCCCGATCCCAGAAAGACACCCGACTCGGAATCGTAAATGCTCATTCGGCCGGGAGGCAGGGGAAATCCCAGGCCCGACTTATTGTCGTTGTTAAAGGCCACGACCGATTTGACGTCGGATTTCGTCTCCGACCACTCATACCTGTAGAAATGATCGACTTCGATCTCTTTCGGCGAGAATAAAACCACCTGCTTAGATTCCTTCTCGCCCAGCGGCGCTTTGAAGGGAAGCTGATACCTGTGGTAATCGACCAAGGGCTCCAGAGTCGATTCGGCTGTCACGCCTTCCGAACCTTCCGGGGCCCTGTCGCCCGATCCCGGGGTTGCCTTCTCTCTCTCTATTTTTCCGGCCACCAGCGATATAGAAGCAGGGGGAAAGGAAAGACCGCATTGGTTATCGAGATTTACCCATCCTGAGAACTCAGCTTTGATTTTGCCGTCGTATCCGAGACGGTATTCCGTATTCCAACTCAACCCGGTGGTCATATAAGAAACCGTCAACAGACCCCTGCCGACCTTCGCGCCGTCAATTCCGATATTTATGGTCGGTCTGCTTTCCAGGCCATCCGGCAATTCCGGCAATTCGATATTCTTCAGATCCTCCCGCTCATAAATTGAAACTGGTCCCGGCCAGCCGGCCTGGGCCATGAATAAATACTTGGAATCGTAGCGAATGAGAATTCCGGCGATTAGAGAGTCTGTCTTGCGGAACTGAATTTCCCTGCCTATAAACCTGTGCAACAAGCGTTCGGCGGAGACAAAATCGTAGCGGTAATCGATCCACCGCACTTCGAACCCGTTCCCCTCGACCGTTATGGACCCGGGGTCGATATTCTCGGCGATATCATAAATCCGGATTCGGGATTGACCTTTCTCCAGGTCGATCGATCTTTTCTCCGTAATCTGCGAAAAACCATCGTTATAAACGTTAATGGCGATATCCCGTTGGCCCGAGGCTGTGCGCGTCAGTGCCGGCACCAGGAAAACAACGGTTACGACTGTAACGATATTCATCTTACCTCCTTATGACGTCAGGCTGAACATCCAGCGCCATTCGAATTCATAATCTTCCGCGCCCGGATCCGAGAGCCAGACGGGAAGGTACAGCGCGATCCTGCTTTCCTCTATAAACCTGCCCAGTATCGGCACGTTGTATTCGAATTTGAACCCGGCTTCGCTCAGGTAGTCTCCTGCGTCGGGATTATTTCCGCGCTCCCAGACCAGTCCGGATATGATATATATTTCACCGGAGATCTTCCTCAACTCGCCGGAAAGTATCGGCACGCGCATCGGCAGCCCCGGTTTCGGCAGTTCCCGCGACAACCTGGCCGAGAGCATCCTGGTTCCGGTCAGGCCCGTATCGAGATAGCCGCTCAAACCTGCGCCGCCCGGCATAAACAGGCGTCCCTCGTTCTTCCAACGATCGGGCAGCGTGCCTTTGCTGCGAAATAAATCCGACTCCCAGATCTCATAAGGATCGCCCGACGACAGGAAAAACATCTGCTGGTATGGCATATTCCCGTTCGCGACACCCGCGTTTAGATTAAGCCTTGTGTCGTTTCCGCCAACGCCAAGCAGGGTTAAATCCAATCCCCCTTCCGCTCGGGTGTAATCGTAGATTCCTCCTGGAATCGACGACACCAGTTTGCCGTCGAAAACGAACCTGGAAAGACGTCGACGAAATCCCCGGCTCGCCTCTGCCTCGATTGTATTAACGTTTCCGGCCGACCACGGGCCGGTCGCGTAAACATACTGATTGTTATAAGAATAATGACGTTTCAAAGTCAAAGAGAGCCTGAATTGATTCGATCTGAATCCAGAATCCGGGCTATAGGCAATTCCCAGCGTCTGCCTGCCCCGGCCCTCTTTTTCCCTCGTATCGAAGAAATAAGAGATATCCGGGTTTATATCATATAGGACGTCCTCGAAAGCCAGATAATGATCTATTCTCCCGTTCAACGAGCCCAGGCTGATATCCATATCGATTTTCCCGGCCTGACCGAGATACGATCCGAAGAACCTGTATCCCGGCTTGACTCCGTCGATGGAGTTGTACCATATTGACGGCTGGTGCGCTATGGTGTATGAGTCCATAAAATGCTCGACATAGCTGTCGCTGAATATGAATTCCGGTATCAGCAGCTGGAATCGCGCCGGGGGAAGTCCGGAGGAGTTATTCAGCCGATTTGTATCGGCCAGGCGGCCGTCGGGATTTATTATGGCTTTTTTCGGTTTGCCCGAAAGAAAGACTGTAGTATCGAACGATAACTGCCCGTCTTCCCATGCCTCCAATGGTATCGTGATGGTTTCAATGGAACCATCATTCATCCCGAATGCCACATCCAGCGGCGAAATACAGCGTCCCTGCCTGCCGACCCTGACCCTGGCTTCATAACCCGTCACGCCGTCAACGAACGCCTTTTTCTTTTCAAAGCTGTCGAGGGAAAAATCCAGCGACCAGGTTGTGGTGAACCATTGCCTGAAAAACCAGTCGAGATCATCGCCGTAAACTTCTTCGGCCAGCTGCTGAAAATCGGCAAGGTAAGGGTGCTTCAGCGCCCATCTCTCGAATAACAGCTTTATGAATTGATCGAACTTGTCGTCGCCCATCGTATATTGCAGCATCCAATATATGGAATTCGCTTTCTGATAAGAAGCGTTATAATACCGGCCGCCGCTGGCGAACAGGTTGGCCGGAGTTATCATCGGATCCTCGTCTTTATTGCGGGCGCGGTTTATATACGATCTCTGTTCGTCATTGCGCTCGTTGCCGTTGGGTAATAATTTCCTCTGCCACGATTTCTTGTAGCTGAAATTATTCCCGTATCGCCCGTAATAATGCTCGAGGTAAACGGTGTTTGAGAACGACGTCAGTCCCTCGTCGAGATAGCTCTGTTCGGCCTCGTTGAAGCCGAGGATACCGTAAAACCAGGCGTGCGCCGCCTCGTGGGCAATGATCGATTCCAGCCCGTGCGTGTGGTCGCCCCGTCGCCCCGCCCGACGCGTGATCATGGTCAGCTGCGGGTACTCCATTCCACCTCCCACCAGGGAGGCCACTGCCGAGTATTGAGTATAAGGATAGGGATAAAACTTGTCCGAGAACAGCTTGATCGCCCTTCGAGTATACTCGGCTGCATCGCTTTTCCATAAGTCTTCGACTGCTTTGTAATAGTACGTCTTTATAACTACATCGTTATAGCGGGCGATATCGATTATGAATTTAGGGTCGGCGCAGAACGCGAAATCGTGGACGTTTTCCGCCCGGATCTTCCAGATCTTCACATCCTCTTTTTCGTCGTCTGATCCGACAGCATTCCGAGAACCGGGATCATCGTTTGCCGATCGCACGTAATCGTGATCATCGACATTCATCGAATCAGCTGCCGCGAATTCGATATTCATTGCCGACGAATCGATCTCAAGACTTTCAAGCGCGTTCACGATAATGGAATCGCCGTCGGGAAGGGGGAGCTTTCCGCCGAAAATCTCTTCCTCGTTCAATAGCATCCCCATGTGAGCGATGATATATTCCGAGGGCATGGTAATCTCGACGTTGAAATCGCCGAAATCGGCGTAGAACTCGTAATCGAGATATTGATGATTATGCCATCCGTAACGGTCATACACCGACGGTTTCGGATACCACTGGCCGATATCGAAATGTTGTCCCGCACGCGCTGTCCTGCTTCCCCTGGCCGGTATCTGGCTAGTGAACTCGATATACAATTCTACGGAATCCCCCGGCGTCAGCGGCGATACCAGGGGTAACGTCATTATGGTATTATCGATATGATGGTTTTCGATCGTCTGTCCGTCTATTTCTACCCTGTCTATATTCACATATCCTCTCTTCCCCGGCGGCGTGTTGGCGATGGAGTAATCCCCTTCTCGCCTGCTCTGCCTGTCGAGATAGCTGCCCGGCTGGAATGCGTTGTAGTACAGATGAAAATAAATCTCGAACAGCGTGTCGGGCGAATAGTTGAAATAAGCGATACTCTCGATCCCCGCAATAAGGGCCGATTCGGGGTCGATATCGGCCTTTATGTCGTAACGCACCCGCTGCTGAAAATACGGCTTTTCCGCTCCAGCCGGGGTCAATGTCGCTGAAATAAAAATAATTGCCAGTAGCTTGCTCATTTTGGTTCCTTGGAAATTGTCGCGAAAAGAGCGCCTTCGGACAGCAGCAAGAGCAGCCGGGGCGGCAGATGAGACTGTCTTCGAACTTCCGGCCGATCCGGAATCAATATCACCAAATTCGACTTCCGTTTTTCAGTTCAGAATTTCTTTCTCAAGTCGGTTGCGTCTTGGCCGGAAACGGGCAGAAATTCCCCCTTCCCCGTGGCGATCTTGCTCCCGGCATCGTTCTTGATGACACGCTCGGCTTCGATCAGTTTCGAGGTGCGATTTACAAAATATGCTTCCAGGAATAATTTTACCCCCGCTTTGGAATAATTATGAAATCTGATGGCCAGCTCGGCGGTCATCGCCCAGGGCCCGCATTCCCAAATTATCTGCATCATCGCCTCGTCGGCCAGGTCTGAGAGAATACCCCCGTGCACCGCGCCGTCGAATCCGAAAAGGCTCCGCCAGACATATATTGAGCCGAAATCCTCTCGTTTTCAAAATAGAAGGGGACATTTAGACTTCGAGGGTTGTGTCGACCGCATATAAAACAGTTTTCAGCCTGAATTTTCTCGCCGATAGGGCTCATGACGGGTTCGATCATGCTGATAATTAATAGCTATAACGGAAATCGGCAAGAAAAAAACCGAAACAGGGCCTGATTGTGACGACGCGAATCCTCTTGATGAACCAAAAGCAAATTTTAGGGAATATGGAATAGAATCGGCTTATTCCCTGGCGATCTCGATTGATTCGACTCTGGCGTTGACAAACAGATATGCCTTCATCGACGATTCCTCGAAATCTATCGATCTGAAACCGGCTGCCGAATCGGTAAAATCATCGTGTAAGAGCGCTCTGTCCAGTTGTCCCGGATCTCCCGATATGGCAAAACCCATCTCAGCCGGAGCGTTGACCACCAGGTTCTCGGTCCTGCCGTCGATTCTAATCTCGATGCTGTCCTCGAGATCCCCGAACCATATCAGCGTCTCTTCCGATCTCAAGAAAAGATCGAGCGCTATCAATCGGATCTCCGCCAGGTTAATTTCAGGGCTTTTCCCGCGGGCGTGAATATCGAGCTTTACGGGAAGACGATCCGATATTCCGAAATTCGCGTAGAATGAACTCTTACCCAGATTGAATATCCCCGGATTCGACCGGTCTCTGAACTCGTAAGTAATTCGCTGGGTATTATCAATGCCGGAATGAGCTATATAGGGGCTTTTCCCCTGGTACACCGACCTGGCCGAGAATAATTTTCCGGATACGCTTTGTATTTCAAAACCGATATCGCCGCAATCGAGGCTGATCGCCAGCGTATCGGTCCCCGGCTCATCGGGGATTTCTATTTCGCTGACATTCTCGCCTTTATAACTCCAGGACCACCCGCTGAAGAACCTGTCAAAATCCCATCCCCAGTCGATCTGGTACGACGCCGCGGCGATGAATGCCGCGGCAATGAGCAATGGGGAAAGCAAAGCCAGAAAATAAAGCCTGGATTTTCTGAATATGAGCTCGACTCCGATGGCGATTAATAGAACCGGCCAGAGAGTGAA
>CAZDAH010000009.1:19879-23550 GCA_964503405.1 uncultured Ignavibacteria bacterium | reverse complement strand
TTGTCCTATACTTGTTACAAATCCGATAGAAATGAAAAGCCTGGGAAAAACAAGTCTTTCCATGACCTCGAAATTTATAGCAAGGAATAAGAACCCCACTCCGACCCAGATAACCCCCCATCTTATCGAACTAACTCTCATCTTCTTTACCGGCCGAGCCTTTCATGATTATCATTATTCCGATAAAAATTATCAGCAGCGGCCAAAGACGGCTGAAAGAGAGCCACGAAAACGGCAGGTAATTATTCAAAAGCAGCAGGGCCCCCAAAGCGGTCAGAACAACGCCTACCAGAAAAACGCCCCTGTCCCTGCCCTGCTCTTCCGACTCGTCCTTTTCGGTATCCGGAGACGAGCCGCCCTCGGCGTCGGCTATCGACGCGTCCAAAGGCTTTTGCGGCACCACTATCCATAAGATCAGGTAGGCTACTATGCCGGCGCCGCCGGCAATCGTAAATAAAACCGCGCCTACTCGAACGAGCGATGAATCTATGCTGAAATACTCGGCCAGGCCGCCGCAGACTCCTGCGATCATGCAATCTGTTCTCGATCTGTAGAGTTTTTTCGCCATGATTATCTCCTTGATTCAAGCCCCCGAGATATTACGTTCTCCTGATAGTTAGGTTTCACGGCTTTACCATCTTACCGCGCCTTAACGGCCAGAGCGCAAAAAGCAGGACTAATATGATGGCGACCGCCGCGATGACCACGTTGCCCCAAACCCAATCGCGAGCCGTTAGCTCCAGGCTCTTTTCACGCGCGAAAAAGTCGAGATTATCGAAATACCAGACTGCCATGCTCTCAAATGTGCTATCGGCGTTGCCGCTCCGAACACAACCGGGAAGAAATACCTCGATCCTGAATTTGTGCCCGCCCTCGGCCAGCCCGTAGCTTCCGAAAATGCCGGGGTGGTCGGTCATTATTGTATCCCACACTGCCCCGAATTGTTCCTCTATCAATTCAGAGGCTGATTCAGGGCTCAGCTTCACTCCGGCCAGGCCGGCCAGGCTGTCGCCGGCGATCTCGAAATAAGAATCATACCGCTCGGAGAGGCTATCCAGTATCCGGGGGTTTTCCAGGAGCATCTTGAGCAGATTAACGCCTGTTTTCTCCCGAAGACCACTCAATATCTTGTCGGCTTCCTCTCTATCCCGCAAGCCGCTCAGCGATGTTGACGCCAGGATTCTGTCCGAGGCGTCGCTCAGCCCCTTCTCTATAATATCGAAATACTTCCCGGCGTCGACCGGATCGGAGAATACCTCAAGATAGCGGAAATCTTTATAAAACCAGCGGTTGTTAACATCGATTTCTATTCTGTTGGTGGCCGCCGTACCTTCGCCCATACGATGATTGTAATCATTCAGCGGCAAATCATCGCTTGAGAACATGCCCGACCACGTTACGGTCAACACACCTTCGGAGAACAGGGTGTGCACCTCGAACAAGCTCCTGTCGATTGGCGGAAAGTGCTCCTCGAGGAATTTAATCGCTTCCGTCGAATCCGGCACCCCGGCCGTACCGTCGGACCGGACTATATTCAACGAGGCCGACCGTGAAAAGGAGCCGTCGTCATATACAACCGTTTTCCCCTCGAAGAGGGCCTCATGCTTCACACAGGAAACAGCCGCCGCCAGAATCAAAGCTAAAAATAGCGTTGCCCTTTTACTCACCGTTATCCTCCTCCGCTTTTCCGGTCATGGGTACAAACCTGACCGGTATGCTTCGACGTCTTTCAAAACGATCGCCGTCCCTCGAATACACCTCCAAGAATTGAATTCCGTCCCCCACGGGAATAACCAGCCTGCCGCCGTCTTTAAGCTGATCGAGCAACGGCTGCGGGACCTTGTCCGGCGCCGCCGTTACGATGATGGCGTCGAAAGCAGCCGCCTCCGGCCATCCGAAATAACCGTCCCCGCAGCGCGAATGCACATTTTCGTATCCCAGCGCCTTAATTGTGGAATCCGCTCGTTCCTGAAGTTCGCAGATAATCTCCACCGAGTAAACGGTATCGGCAATCTCCGCCAGAATAGCCGCCTGGTATCCCGAACCGGTTCCGACTTCCAATACGATGTCCGCCGAATCGACTTCCATCAATTCCGTCATCAAGGCCACCACGTACGGTTGACTGATGGTCTGGCCCAGCCCGATCGGCAGCGGGCCGTCGTCGTAAGCCCGGTTGCGTTGATCCTCGGGAATGAATCTCTCCCGCGGCACGCTCCGCATGGCCTCCAGCACTGCCTGGTCTCTGATTCCTCTGGCGACAATCTGCTCCTCGACCATTAGCTGTCGCTTGATTTCGAAATCCTCTTTCCCCGGCGGTTTTGAAAAAAGCATAATAATAGCCAAAATAACAGCCATATCCGACCAATCACTCTCCTGAGGTCATAATATCAGTCGAATCGTCGTTGGTCAAGACGCTTTTAAAAATCCCGCTGCAGCCCGATCGAAACGGAGCTGCCGGTGTACTCCAACAGATTCTCATTGGCCCGAACAGGAAGATCGGTCCGTTTCTGATAATAAGAATAGCTGATATCAAGTCGGACCCCGTACCAGATCGTGAGAACAGTCCCGGCCGCAAGCTCCAGATTATGGTCGTCCCTGTCGAACCTGTATTCGTCCAGATATTTTACCGTTCTGAATTTTATTTCTTCGAATTGAACGGTGGAAAAGAATTCAGGCTTGAGCTTTCTGTGCAGACTGCTGTAATACCGCGCTCCCAGAGTTATATCCCAGGCGTCGTATGATACGTCTCTGACCTCCGGGGCGGGCAAGTCAGCGCCGGCGGCGTTCGCCCGCACGAATCCGTAATAGGCCCAGAATTTCACGCTCTTTGCGGCCCGCCAGATGGCGTCGATTCTGACCCCGTTTTCGGTCAGATCACGCTCGCTGACCTCGGGGTTGTACGCTTTGCTTTGATATCTGTACGAAATATCGGCCTTCAATGAACTGGTAATGTCCTGGCCGATCTCGAATTTCAGGAAATGTTTGGTAAAGCTCGCCTTAACATATCCCAGGTTCTGGACGTATTGATTGCGGTAATAATAGTCCGGAATAAAGTAGTATTCGGATTCCAAATAGCCGCCCCGGAAGAAATAATGCCTGGCGAAAACACTCATCCTGTGGTATCTGCGCACGTTGTTGCGGGCGAAATAATAATATCTGTAATTGACCCCGATCCAGGCGGTATGTCCGCCGATGAAGCGCCCCTTAAGACGCCCTTCCATCCGGGGTTTGATAACCCAGTCGTTCCGGGACTCGATATCGAATTTACCGGGAGCGGCATTCTGGTCGAAAAGGTCGAGATCGGCGTCGGAATAGCGAATCACGTTGTCGTCGTAAGTGAGACTGAGATCGATGTCGAAAAACAACGTCTGCGGGGCCTTTGGCTTTTTCTGCTTCTTTTTCCTGTTTTGCGCGTCCGCGGGCGACGATGACAGCAGGAGGATAGTCAGGAGCATTACCAGAACGCCCATCGCCCAATGATACTTGCGAGTTGTCATTTCTTCTTTCCCAAACTGCTCTTGAGAATCTTGAAACGAACGGCCAGGCCATCGGGCGTTGAGTTAATCTTCCTGAATTCATAAACGTGCTCGCCGTCGGGGACTTCAAGGGTAAAGGTATGTACTTTCGACGGTATTATACCGGGGAGATCGGTGTATATGCTTTTCGACGAT
>CAZDAH010000009.1:18691-19869 GCA_964503405.1 uncultured Ignavibacteria bacterium | reverse complement strand
GTTTTGCATGGCACCGAGCGTGAATTTCGCCTTTTCCTTCATAGTGGGGTTAAAATTGGCCCTGCAGTATATCTTTATGCTGGTTGGCCCGATTACTCTCAGCGCGGGGCCGGCGCCGCCGTCTGCGAGATAGTAAGATAAATTCGATTTCCCGCTTCTCAGATTGACCCTCTTGCCGTATTCGTAGGGACGGAAATTATGATAGGTTTGTTTAGGCTTCTGCTTTCTGGCCTGGTGAAATCTCAAATAAACCCTGTCGACTTTGTCGGATTGGGCCGAAATTGCGTATTTGTGTTTTCCTTTTGGAACGTTGAATATAATATCTCTGGCCACGCCGACCGCGCCGCGTTCTCCGCTGATCGTCAATTTCGAGGGTTTGGTATCGGCTTTCCGTCCGGCCCTGACCCTGTCGTCTTCCCAGACCGTGATGTCATATTCCGCCGCTGAGATCTTTTCGGGAAGCAGCGCCCTGCTGCGAATCTTGATTCTGGTCGGACCCGTCACCTCGAATCCTATGACTTTGCCCTCATCCAACTCGAAATACTTGTATGTTCTCGAGTCGGATTTCAGCATCACGCTCCTGCCGGCGTCCGACGGCGAGAACGCTCTATAATTCGTCTTCGACTGCGCGAGAACCGTCCGGTGACCCGGGACAAATAACAAGATCGCGAAAAAGACAAGCATATTTCTCATTTCAAATCTCCGGATCATCGTCCCTCCTCGGGGGAAATAGGATGTTTGTTTGCTTCCTGATGTAATATTTAAGGTCGATCCTTATGGCTCCCGCCACCACGACCATGAGAATAAACGCGTATATAATCGTCGACGATATCGAGTACTCGTCGCGATAGAAAAGAGGGCCCTCGCCCACGATAGGCGGGGGAACGACGTCGAGCGGAAGCCCGTAATCCTCGGCGATCTCAGGCAGGCGGAGAAGATGTATTATGGGTATCTTCTGTTCGGCCATGATATTGACAATTCCCCTGGCTGGAAAATTCCTGCGATGGAGATCGAGATTTACGCCCGAGGGTATCAGTCGTCCGTTTTGCGATGAGCCCAGAGAGGCCAGCCCGCCGCCTATATTCACGTAGGCCGCGTAATCTCGCCCCCTGCTCTTCTCGTCGTAAATCTCCAGCCGCCTTTCGATATTTTTCTTTAACGATCCGCCGGCTTCGAGC
>CAZDAH010000009.1:18078-18681 GCA_964503405.1 uncultured Ignavibacteria bacterium | reverse complement strand
CTCACGGAACGTCCCCGTCCGTTGTCCGTCCCACCCCCCAGAGAGGCCGCCACCGATTTATAGGAAATAGCCTTTGAATCAAATAGCACCCGTTCCATATCGAGCCACGTGAAATCGGGGTGGTTGGCGCCCCAGGTCGAAGCTCCGACCGAAGTTACAACCACGGGCTCGATCCCCATGGTCTCGCAAACGGAGTAAAACGCTATATTGACGCCCGGGAAAGAGCCGGTCATTCCCACCGCGATCAGATCTCCCCGCTTAATCCCGACCTCCTTGAACATATCCACTATGATCGCCGCAAAATTCGGGTTGATGGCGATCAGTTTGCTCCGAAGTTCTCCTCGATCGGTCGTAACAAGAGTATATTGTTCCCCGATTATCCCCGTGCCGTTAGGGTCGTTTTCGAAATCTATGGGGATTCCCATACTGGCCACGGCCTGGTGAATAATCTCCTGGGCCTTGCGGTTGAGATAGGCGGCCCGATTCTTCAAACCCCAGTTCGGCGCCTGTTTCTGATGCCTGGTATCCTCGGCCAGGTAGAATATCAAGGCCGAAAATATGGCCAGTACGACCAGCAGCCGAACCGATGGATTGCTCGAACGA
>CAZDAH010000009.1:11100-18068 GCA_964503405.1 uncultured Ignavibacteria bacterium | reverse complement strand
ACGAGGCTTCATATTATCAGCTCTCCGCCGGTGAATATCATGAGAAGAAGTCTGACGAATACCGCTGCTATCAACATGGTGGCCAGCGTCTGTATGACCCCCTGGCGTTCCATCCAGTTCGCGATCAGGCCGGGAATGACATATCCTATGGCCTGAAATTCGAGCGACTGGCCATCCGGCAGCCCGATAACGAGGAATTCCCGCGATAGCCATCCGAAAATAAAACCGGTGATGATAATTATGACCGTCCTGCGCCTGCCATAAATGAACATAAAATTGGAGAGCGTCCTGATGGCGAAATAAGTTACCAGGCTTACCAGTATCGTCCCGGTTATGCGGGCGGGATCGTGAATCATCAACGCCAGGTAACCGGGCACCACCATGCCGCCGGCGGCCAGTCCGAGTGTCTCGGAGAAAATAAGGCTTACAACGAGTCCGAGGCCCACGGACTGCATCATCAGGATATCAGCCAATTTGCTCTCCCCGCTCCCTGAAGTAATCTATGATTTCCTCGCCGAACCCCACGATATTTCCGATTCCGAACACCATGGCCTTATCCCCGGAAAGACTGACCACGCTGTTGAATATCGCCTCCAGCGGACGACCGCCGAGATCCTCTATCTTGTTATGGGGCATGCCGCAGGCTATAGCCTTGGCGACCAGCGGTTTGGTGTAGTCTCCCGTCACCACATAGTAGTCGGCGTCGAAATGCGAGGCAATATACTCGCCAAGTTGCTCGGCCCGTTGAATCCTGTCCTTCCTGGAATTTACCAGCACGATCAGGGTCTTGTCGGGCTCGTGATGAATTTTCAATAGCTCCCAGATCCGAAGCGTGCTGTCGGGATCGTTGGCGGCAAAAGCGCTTACGAATTCTATTACCTTCTCATGCGCCAAAATCCGGTAACGCCGCACGACCCCGGGATCCGGGTTCGCTTCGTACATCCCCCGCAACGCCGTTTCCCTGTCGACGCCCAGATGACGGCATACCGCCAGGGCCATGGCCGCGTTTTCCTTATGCTCCAAATATGAGAAGCCCCGCATCTCGGAATCGGTTACATCATCAGCGTCGACCGGACGAATCTCGGCATTCTCCTCTCTTGCCCTTTGTTCCAACAAATCGAAAAATGCTCGCTCAGAAGTGAAGAGAATTCCGCCTGGAGGAATCGTTTCGGACAGCGATAAGGCGACATGTTCCAGGTCGGGTCCCATGGAATCAAGATGGTCGGCCCGAACGTTGGTGATTACCCCGATGTGCGACTTGATAATCTGCTTCTCCAGGAGACTCTGTAAGTGCGGCTGCACCCCCATACACTCTGTGACAAAATACTCCGATTGCTGTCTAGCCGCTATCGAAACTATCCGCGTCTGCTCAATGATATTCGGCTTTCCCACGCGCGTCACCGCCACCTCCCTACCGTCAACAAAAAGCATTCTGGCCTTAGTTCCGGTAGTTTTACCGAATACCCTGAATCCCGCCGCCCGAAGTCCGCCGTCGATCAGTCTGGTCACCGATGATTTGCCCCTGGTGCCGTTAACATGAATCCTCACCGGGATTTGACCGATATGAAAAAGGTGACTGCGGTACTCCCAAAACCCATAAGCCACCAAAAGCAATAATAACGTGAAAACTACCCACATGCCTCGATCAAGGCCTTTCTCCTTTACAACAGACTTATAGTATAGTTTTTCAAGATTTTATGGTCAAACAAAATATCGAAGAACAGATATGGCTATTTTGCTCGCATCAGTTCGAGTTCGATCGTATATCGGTTGAATCCATCCGAATTGAAGCTGTCGGGAGGGACCCCCAAATACCCCCATCTCGGGTAAGCGCCGTCGGAAACCGAAGGCAGCCTGGCCGCCAGCGATGACCCGCCTGAACCCCGGCCGGTTTCGTGCCTGTAACCGGAGAGTATTCCTTCGGCCACCACGTTGGGGCTGACACTGAAATCTTCCATCGATAACCCGCCGTATTCGATCAATAGGCGGGTGACGAAATTCTCATCGTCGCTGAGGCTCAAGGCGGCGGGAGAAATTCTCGCCGGATTTCGGAAGGCCGATTTGAAATCCGCGAGACCACTCGAACTCGGTTCGCCATCAAAATACGCTTCTTCAACGATACTCCTGTTTCGAACCGGTTCAACTGAAACCGCGATTGATTCAATGATAGTTTCATCGGCGACTGCTTTTTCGGACTGCGAGGCAGCGCCTTCCAGGATAAGCTCGGCGCTCTGTACGGCTTCTCCCGCGGCTGGTTTGACGGGATCATCTTCCGCGATATTCCGCTCGACGACCCCAGGATCGAGAGCCGGACCTTGCTCGAGGTTTGTTCGCGAAAGGTATCCGAATGTAAGCACGAAGGCGGCGGCGATAGACATTATGCCGATGGAATAAGAGGCAATTTTGATTCGAATCGACGATTTCTCCTTCGGAGAGTATGGGCTGACGTCTCGCGAGAAAATTCTGTTCTGAACTCTGTTGAAAAAACCGTCCCAATACTCGCGCTCCGGGGCGTGGTCGACCATTTCCAGCGCGGCGGCGGAAATCTCTTCCAATTCCATCAAGGCACACTGGCAATCTTCGCACGATTTCAGATGGTCCTCGAAACGAGCCGCCTCCGCGCCGGTAAGCCAGCCGTCGAGATACACCTGCAGCCGTTTCTTTTCCCTACATTCCTTCATCGTCCTTGTCCCTGTAAACGTCCGCCGCTTCCAGCGCTTTTCTAAGTTTATGACGAGCCCGAAACAGGCGCGACATCACCGTCCCGATCGAGCAGTTCATCACCTCGGCCATTCTCTCATAAGACATCTCGTCGAATGTTTTCAGAATGAACACCGCCTGCTGATCGGGCGGAAGTGTGCCAAGCGTCCTTTTGACAATGGCCGCCTGCTCCGACGCTATCATCCGCTCCAGCTGATCGATCTGGTCGCTTTTCCCCAGGATGTAATCCGATCCTTCGATCGTGTCCACCGAAATCGTCTGGCTCTCGCGCTTGAGGAAGTTGATCGTCAGGTTTACGCAGATTCGGTAAATCCAGGTGTAGAAGCTGTATTCTTTCTTGAATCCGGACATCGCCTGGTACGCCTTCACGAAGCTCTCCTGCGCCAGTTCGTCGGCGCTGTCGTGATCGCGGGTCATTCTGTAGGCCAGGTAGTAGATCCGCCGCTTGTACTTTTCGACGAGTTTCTCGAAGGCCCGTGAATCCCCGGCCAGAATTCTTTCTACAAGAACCCGATCTTCCGTCTCGCCCGATTTCATTTGATTATCTTTCTCTCTCATATATAACTACAATCGAGAATCCTTTTTATTCCCGCCGGAAGCCAGATAGATGGCCACAACCAGAAGCTCGATAATCAGTTTCGACGGGAATCGGGCCGATTTCAAAGCGTATTCGGCTTTAAAAATATAACTTAAGCAGTTTAGGATTGCCGTTGGTTTCAACCTCTTGGCTTGGACGAAAATCAGCCTGGCGACCGGGTAAGGCAGCCTATAAGCGGACATTAAGCCTTTGAAATCCTTGGAGTTACATGATGCGTTGAGCCGGTCAAGGTGGTTTTTGAATAAGTAAAGGATTTGCAGCTCGCTTATCCCGGAGGCAATTGCTCGTCCCGCAAGCTCCAAAGCGTCATCAATTCTGCCGTCGAAAACCAGGCCCGGCAAGTCGTAGGCCGTTTCGATTTTGGTAAAACCGGCGGCAAAAGCCATATCCTTTTTTTCAAGCTGTTCGCGATTTCCGGCCAGCAAAGCGAGTTTCTCTATTTCGTTTTCCAGACGATAAGGATCGGGACCATAGATCCCGATCATCGCCTCGGCCAGCTGGGGATCGAGCTTTTTCCCCCTCTGTGCGGCGAACTTTTCCAGTAGAGCTGCGGCGTCGGAATGAGCCATATCATTGAATTCGTAAGCCACCTTCTTTTCGGCGACAAGGGTTTTCAGCAGCTTCTGTCGTTTGTCCGCTTTCCTGCAAGTCATTGCCAGGACTGAGTATTCGGGAATTTTGGCGAGTGATTCCATGAGAATATTCTGGGCTTTAGCAGGTAATTTATCGACGTTTTCGAGAATCGTTACCCGCAGGGGGCTCGTAGCCGGAGGCGTGGAGACGCTGTTCAAAACGTCGGCTATTTCGCAGCGTTTGCCATCGAATTTGTCCAGATCGAAGACCTCGGCTCCCGTGGGAATGACCGTGGCTATCAACGATAATACTCTTTGCCTGATCGAGTAATCGTTGGAGCCGTGGAAAAGATAATATCGGCCGATTTTGCCGATCTTATTTTCCTTGTCAGTGGCCATAGGTCCCGCCGCATCTCTTCTTATTACAGAATTGTATACGCTGTAATATAATCTAAAGCCGCGATTTTGGGCCTATTTTCTGACAATCAGGATGTAGTCGCGGAAAATTTTTCGAATTTCGTAATTCTTGTGGCCAACTTCATCTAATAGTCGTTTTATTTCCTTTGTTGTGTAATACCTGACCGGGCAACCGTTTAGGGCCAGCCTGATTTTGCGAATCGCCGATAGAATCGACCATCTTTTCGGAAAAGACGCAAAAACCACTCCACTGGATATATCAAGCATCTTGCGGATGTGTTCAACCGGATCAAATAAGTAGTCAAAATAGCCAACAGCAAATATGACGTCAAAATAGCTGTCCGGATTATAATCGAGGAAATCTGACTCGATGAATTTCGTGCGCTCGTCAAGCTTCAGCTCTGCGGCAAAATTTCGGGCGAATTCGATCGCGCCCGAAGCGGCGTCCAGGCCGACTACTCTCGCCGCGCCTCGCTTTGCGGACTCGAACATATACCGGCCGGATCCGCATCCTATATCGAGCACGCTTTTCCCTTTCAGGTCACCGAGAACATGAAACGCCAACTCAAAACGAATTCTAACCGAAGCACGGATAGTCTTATTAAGAAAGGAAGTTATACTTGTCTTATCCCGGTAGATATCGTCGAAATCATGAATTCTCCTGTGAAAATAATTAATGGCGCCGGGGTTTCGCTTGTCACTCACTCTTCACTCCTGTCTTGCTGTCGCTATACAAAGCGACTATTCCTCTTATTTAATAATCGATTTGGCTGCGAAACTGCGAAAGGCAGATCGGGCCACAGAAACTATGATATTTCCTCCCCAGCGAAAAAATCCGAATAGGAATCCCAGACCATATCCGAAATGAATCACTGGGTAAGTCGCCGCGATAAGAAAAAAACCAGCAGCTTCGGCTTTCCTGGCTACAAACGAGCTATAAATCACGATAGAAATGTAAATAAAAACGGGGATAACGAAAACGAGAAATAGTTGCCTGTTCAGGAAATAAAAAGTCAAACTCAATAGGCACCAGCCCACGAAAATGGAGGGAATCGCGTGTCTCGGCAGAAGCGATCCGGGCTGTAACTCCCAGACTTTCGCCTTCCAGAATCCCGTCTTGAATTGCTGCAGGAAGAGCCCGTTATAAATAGATCTGGTATGCAAGTAGGCTTTCATACGGGGGGTTATATACAGCCTGTAACCATTTCGCCTCGACCGGTAGTTGAACTCCCAATCGCTGGACCTGACTATTTCGTTGTTATACGGGCCAATATCATCATAAAGCGCTCGTGAGTAGATTCCCAGTCCGACTACCTCCGTTTCAACGGGCACTTTGGTAGTTCGATAATCCACGCCTCCCAGGGCCAGCGGTGTATTGCACGCCGCCGCTATACCCCTGGAATTGAGACTATCGCCGATATTGCGGACAATCCCACCAACAGCCGCGGCAACGGGATTTGCTTCAAAAAAGAGGGCGGCCTCTTTCAGGTATTCGCTGTCGATGATTGAATGACCGCTCGCGGGGAAGTAATATGTCCCTCTTGAATTTGCAATACCTATATTCCAGCCGGCGGCTGCCAGTCGATCTGGATTCTCCAGCAATAAGCAGTTTCTGTTTCTCGTCATAAACTCCCTGGCAATTCCCGGGGAATTATCCTCGGATTTGCCGTCAACCAGAATCAATTCCCATCTATCCGGTTCAAGAGACTGTCGTTCCAGAGAAAGAAGGCAGTCTGCAAGGTGCTTTTCCTCGTTCCTGAAGGCCAGGATGATCGAAAAGAGTATTTTGTTGCCGTTTTCGTATCCTTTTGTCATCCACCAATCCCTCTCAGCCGGATCATTTGCTCCGGCAAATTCCGCGAAGCAGGAATTAAATCCAGGCACAGCGGCAAATGGGTATTATAACCAATTTAATTAAGTAAAATGGAACAAAAAGATTCAAAAATCCCGGGGGGGTAGGCGAAAGGTTCCTATCGGCGGCCCGCCATTCCTGTTTCGGGCAGATCGGCTGGACCCTGCGATATCGCCTCAAATTTGAGGTTTTTCTGTCGATTCCCGGCCTTCGTTCCTCGACCGGCTTTCCTCTTGAGCTTGTTCAGCACTGTGGTACGATGGTGAGTCACGGATATCAACGGACGGTTCAGCTTGCGGGCCATGGCCCGGTCCGTGAGCCGACGGTAATTATCCAGAATATAATCGTCTTCTTTGGGGGTGAAATTCCTCCTTTCGAGCTTCTTCTTGCCAAGTACAATAAGCCTTCTGTAGGTTACGGCGCCGACAGGCTTGTCAAGATACCGGGCCAGCTCCATGTCTGTCATTCTCCTGAAGTTGTTTTCGATGAATTTGTCCTCCAACAACCGGAAACCAAGCCCGTTTTCCCGCCGATTCGGAGAAACACCGGAAGCCTGCTTTTTCCCGCGCCGCTTGATTCCCAGGGATACGAATATCGTCTGGACATATTGCCTGCTGCATCCGTAAGCTTCGGCAATATCGGCAAGAGACATTCTCCGGCGATGGTACATTTCGATCAGTTTCTCCTTTTCTTTCAACATCTTCTGCTTAACCTTAGCGACCATGATCTGCCTCCTTTGATTTGTTCCGCCAAAACCTCCTTTCGGTTTCCCTTGAATGACTTTTTTTAAGATATTCTCTTATTCGAC
>CAZDAH010000009.1:9820-11090 GCA_964503405.1 uncultured Ignavibacteria bacterium | reverse complement strand
AGTGACGCTCTTGGCCAGATTCCTCGGCTGGTCCACGTCGCAGCCGCGCAGCACCGCAATATGATAAGCCAGCAGCTGAAGCGGTATTATCCCCACAATGGGGAGGATGAAATCGTTGACTCTTGGTATTCGAATGATCTCGTCGGCTAATTCCCCTATCATTTCATCTCCCTCGGTAGCTACCGCTATTATCTTGCCACGCCGGGCTTTTATCTCCTGCATATTGGATACGATTTTGCTATAAACCGAATCTCTCGGCGCCAGCACCACCACCGGCATGTTCTCGTCAATCAGAGCGATGGGCCCGTGTTTCATCTCCGCGGCCGGATAGCCCTCGGCATGAATGTAGCTGATTTCCTTTAGCTTCAAAGCTCCCTCCAGCGCCACGGGAAAATTGACCCCGCGCCCGAGATAAAGAAAATTGTTGGTCGAATAATACTTCGCCGCGAGCTTCTTTATCTCGTCATTCAACGAAAGTATCTTCCTGACCTGGTCGGGGATCTCGTTTAAGGCGGCGATCAACTCCTCCCCCTTTTCGTAGGACATCGAGCGCATCCTGGCCAAAAGGATTGTGATCAGCGATAAAACCATGATCTGCGAGGTAAAAGCTTTTGTCGACGCTACCCCGATCTCCGGACCAGCATGGATATAGACGCCGCCGTCGGATTCCCTGGCGATAGTCGATCCCACCACGTTGCAAATTCCCAGGCAGGTAGCCCCCTTGCGCCTGGCCTCGCGCATGGCCGCCAACGTATCGGCGGTCTCGCCCGACTGCGAGATTACCAAAACCAGCACTCCCGGATCGATTATTGGGCTGCGGTATCGGAATTCCGACGCGTATTCCACCTCCACCGGTATACGGGCGTATTCCTCTATAAGATATTCGCCTATCAGGGCGGCATGCCAGCTTGTCCCACAGGCGGTTATGATTATCCTGTTTATATGATGAAGCTCCTCGTATTGAAGATTTAGCCCGTTCAGCCGCGACGTCGCCTCCTCGAAATTGAGCCGGCCCCGCATGGCGTTCTTCAACGTTTCCGGCTGCTCAAAAATCTCCTTGAGCATGAAATGATCAAAACCGCCCTTCTCGATCATGTCCAGGCTCCACGATATTTCCTGCAGATGGGGAGACACTTCCACGTCATCAAGGGTTGTTACGGAGAATCCGCTGGGGGTAACTTCCGCCAACTCGCCGTCCTCGAGGTAGACTACGCGGTTGGTGTGTCGTAGAACCGCGGCCACATCGGAGGCTATGAGATTCTCCCCCTCA
>CAZDAH010000009.1:6290-9810 GCA_964503405.1 uncultured Ignavibacteria bacterium | reverse complement strand
GACCCCGACCTGGCGGCCACCATCAGATTCGGATTATCCAGACCGATGACGGCTATGCCGTATGTGCCCTCGACTTGCGTCAGGGCCTTTCTGGTCGCTGCCAGGAGGTCTCCTTCATAATACTCCTCGATAAGATGGGCGACAATCTCGGTATCGGTCTCCGTCCTGAAAATATGTCCCTGCCGTTTCAGGACCTCTCTCAATGACGAGTAGTTTTCTATGATTCCGTTATGCACCACCGCGATTCTCCCGGAATTGCCGGTATGCGGATGAGCGTTAAGATCGGTTGGCTCGCCATGCGTGGCCCAGCGCGTATGCGCGATCCCCGAATGCGCGCTATATTCATTGTTGGCCAACATCTTCTCCAGAACAGGGATCTTCCCTGCGCTCTTTTGTATAACCATTTTCCCGTCCTCGATAAGAGCGATCCCAGCCGAATCATAACCCCTGTATTCAAGGCGGGTTAGACCCTCAAGCAAGATCGGCAGGGCTCGCTTGGGGCCCACATATCCCACAATACCGCACATCTATTCTATTGCCTCCTCAGATTTACCTTTTGTCGACGATCTTTAGCACAGCCGGATACCGATTTTAAACGTAATTTCGGTATAAGTTCCGGAAAAAACAAGTGTCTTCCTTAACTTTCCTCGATCCGACCCGCATTAACGTATCTGCAGAGCCGGAGATTCGCCCAAAACAAATTATCTTTGCGAGATTATTCGTCGATAAACCGCTTCTCTGATCAGTTCGATCATCGACCGAAAACTCCTCATTTCCATCGCAGCTAATGCCTTAACTTCTCGGGGGGTACCGTAACATTGATAGCCTCCGGCCGCGGAATTGTCAATCTATATTTGATAGTCATTTTCGAGTCTCCGCATCGCCGACGAACTCCCGTTCGATTGCCCGGATTTCATTTGAGCAATCTTCGGCGCATTCTATTCAAAGCGGCGGCGTAAAAAATCAGGCCGAAACATATAAGCCAGACAAAGTCGCTCAAAAGACCGGCGCTATTCCCCAGGGCCAGCCCTCTGGTGATATTGACCGCGTGAAAAAGCGGCATGAACCAGGCAACCTTCTGGGCCCAGATCGGGAGCTGACTGATCGGGAAAAACGTGCCCGCGAAGATGAACATCGGGGTCATGACCAGGGTGAAAAAATAATCCACGTAATTAATGGCTGGAATAAACGACGTATAAAACAGGGCCAGGGATCCGAAGACCAGACCTATGACAAAAAACAGCGGCAATACAATTATTACGAGAGGGGATTTTACCAGGCCGAACGCGAGCAGAACGAGCATGATGGCGACCCCCTGCAATGTTGCCCGCGAGGCCCCGTAGAGAAGATCGCCGGTGACAACGTCCTCCACCGACAGCGGCGTGGAAATCATGGCGTCGAACGTACGCTGATAATGAATCCTCACGAACGTGCCGATGGTGCACTCGAAAAAAGGCGCGGTCATCATCACCGACGCCAACAGCGCCGGGGCGATGAACTCCACGTACGACATCCCTTTGATCGGGCTGATCATGCTTCCCAGGCCATATCCCATGCCCAGCAGATAAAACAGAGGATCGAGAAACGGCGGTATGAGTGATGTTCGGATAGTTTTTATGAAGACGTCTTTATGTCTCTGCAGAACAAAAAACGCCCGGTAGGATACTCGGCGATATGGATTGATGTTCTTTCCAGATTTCGTCGAAAACGTCTCAGGCCTCCATCATTCTTTCAATGTCCGTCCGGCCAGCGTGAGGAAAACGTCCTCGAGATCGGCTTTGCGTTCCAACAGTGAATCGAGATTCATGTGTTTGAGCCTGGCGGCCAGCTCGATAGCCGAATCGGTGAATAGATATAACTTATCTCCGTAACGATCGCAGGATACCGAGTAATTCAGAGCTCCGAGAATTCGATCCAGATCGGAATCATCAACATTGCCGATCTCCAAAACCTCTTTGCCGATATGTTTGTTCACCAGTTCGGATGGAGAACCGATATCCAGTATCCTGCCGTTGTTCATCATGACCAGCCGGTCGCAGAGGCGGGAGGCTTCCTCCATATAATGCGTTGTTATGATAATGGTGATCCCGGATTTTTTAAGCTGGCTCAGCTTTGCCCAAACCAGGTGCCGCCCCTGGGGATCGAGACCCACGGTCGGCTCATCCAGAATGAGGATCTTGGGGTTGTTGATAAGGCCGCGGGCAATCAGCAGCCTTCGTTTCATGCCGCCGGAAAGATCCTCGATGATGACGTCTTTCTTGTCGGTCAGAGATACCATTTCCATCAAAACCGACGCCCTTTCCTCGGCCTCGCGCCGGGGCACCTCGTAATACCTCGAATATGTAATCAGGTTACTGTAAACGGAAAGATCCGGATCGAGGGAGTCCTCCTGTGGAATTACGCCCAAAAGCGCCTTGATTTCCCTCGGCTTCTCGACCACGTCCATGCCGAATACAAACAGATTTCCCGATGTCACCCTGATGAAACAGTAAATCATCTTCATAATCGTGGTCTTGCCCGCTCCGTTGGGGCCCAGGAAACCGAACGTCTCACCCTCGTTTATGACAAAATCTATATCGTTCACCGCAATTAGATTGCCGTATCGCTTGGTGAGCGACCTGGCTTCGATTACAGGCTTCACTTGAACAGATCCATGTTAGCCGCGGCCCGTCCGATCGACCTGCCTGAATTCAGATCGACAGCTTCCGCCTTGAACCCGATTCTTCGCAGATATTCGGCAATATCGGGCGGGCCGAACAAGGTGTAAACCTTCTTCGGCCTGGCTGTCTCCACGTAGCGTATGATATCATCGAAAGAGGCATGATCGGAAAAGGGGATTCCGAACCCGTTGCCTCCCCTGGAACCGTAATTTCGATCGAGAGTCCAGCCCGATAGAAAACAAGTTTTGAATCGTCCCCAGCCTCGGGGATCGATATAGCGAAATCCGCCCGGAGGGATTATCACCGCTCTGCCGGATTTCGGTCTTTCCTCGAGCAAGTGGGCATTGCCGATAACCGCCCCGTGACGGCCGTAAACCTCGGCCGCCTCGAAAGCCGTCTTGTAGGCGTCGACAGCTATCCCCTCGTCCCCGAGAATCTTCATCGCCTCCTGCGCTTTGCCGAACGAATATGCCAGAACAACGGGGATGACTTTCTTGCGCAGGTTTTCCGTGACAAATTCCAGAAGCCTCTCCCGGCATTCTGAGAATGGCGGGAATTTATAATGAGGCTGTCCATAGGTTGTGTCGATAAGAAGCGTATCGCACGGAAAAATCTCCGCCTTTTCGCAAGTCTGGTTTTCCTCCAGCTTGAAATCGCCGGTATAGACAATCCTTTCTCCGCGCCAATCGACCAGCACTTGCGCCGATCCCAGCATGTGGCCGGCCGGAGCCAGCGTCACCCTCGCCGGACCGAGTTCAATCTCCCGATAATAATCGAGAGGCTGGCCCGCGAATTTTTTGTATCCCAGCCTGGCCAGTTCGAGAGTCGGGGGAGTGGCGATGATTCTGTCGTGAGCCTTC
>CAZDAH010000009.1:0-6280 GCA_964503405.1 uncultured Ignavibacteria bacterium | reverse complement strand
CGTATTCGATGCGGGCCAAGATTATCTCTTATATCCGATATTTTTCAGAAATTGCCTTCTCTTCTCAACCTGCTGCGGCCCCTCGATTCCGGCCGGTCCCGCTCCATCCACCACGCCGACAATGCCTCCTCCCTGTTCCGCCCGGGCAATCAAGACCTTCAACGGATTGGCGGTGGCGCAGATAATCCGGCATACTTCCGGAACCGCCTTGATCGCTCCGAGAAAATTGATGGGGAATGCGTCGCGCAGGAAAACGACAAACGTATGCCCGCATCCTATTCCCATGATGGCATCGGCGGCCAGCTTCTTTAGACCTTCATCATTCCCCTCCACACGGACCAGCCTTTCTTGTGACGCTTCCGAGAAGGCCGCCCCGAATTTCACCGTCGGGCTGTGCGAAACCATAGTCTCGTAAAGATCATCCACGGTCTTTATAAAATGCGCGTGCCCCAGGATAACGTTGCATCCTTCGGGGATTTTCAGATCGTATTCTTCGAAGTTCATAACCTATCTTCCCCTTTCAATGGTCACCGAATAAATCGTGTCGCCCAATTCGACGCTCAAGAGGGCGTCCCAGCCGTCAGTAACAATTCCAAATACCGTGTATAGCCCGTCCAGATGCGGTTGCCCTGAAAGGCAGATGAAAAACTGAGAACCGCCGGTATCGCGGCCCGACGTGGCCATGCCCAACGAACCGAAAGCAAACTTTTCGGAATTGATTTCCTCTCTGATCATATACCCCGGATCGCCCCAGCCGTCGCCGCGAGGACAGCCGGCCTGCACGACAAAATTCTGAACCACCCGATGAAAAGTCAGACCGTCGTAGAATTTCCTGCCAGCAAGTTTGACGAAATTAGCCACTGTCCTGGGCGCTTTTTCGGGCAGCAGTTTGATTATGATCTGCCCTCTCGACGTATTCAGCCTGGCAACAGGCTTATCACCGATCAGTTCTTTCATGTAATTATAATATTTCCGATCAAGGGAAGCGTCGAATACGCCCGGATCGAATTCTGCCGGCGCGAATACCTTCAACGCCGCGGCGGCATCCTGACGGACTATGCGATTATCATGATTCAAGAACGGGTTGATCGCCTCGACGGCCGCTTGCCCGATTTCGGTCGAATCGACATAATATCCCAGAGCGGTCACCAAGGAACGGCAAAAATCCACGCTTTCCGACGAATCAATCTCGGCGGCCGCCTTTGTAAGTAATTCAAACGCTTTCTCCTTTTTGGCGTTTCCCAGGACGTCCGCCGCTATTGATCTGACAACAATGTCGGTCGATCCGAAAAGAGCGGCCTCGAAAATATCTATGTTTTTCAAAACGGAGTATTCCCCCATACCCTCGATTACAGCCGCCTTCACACGGCGATCGCTGTCGGCAAGCATCTCCTTAAGCCGTCTCTCCGCCGCCCTTATCCCGACTTTGCCGAGTGCCCGGGCCGTCTCTGCTCGGATCTGCCAAAGCGAATCGGATGATAAATCGGTTAAGTATTTTAAGGACTTACGTTTATTAGTTTGCGGCAGCGAGGCTATAGCCGCAAGCCTTACTTGCAGGGACGGATCATCGAGATATCGGATGACTGAATCGAGACTGCCGGCATTTTCAATTTGTCCCAAAGCTGTCAAAATGACACTTTTTATTCCATTATCACCTGTATCCATAAGGATCTTTTCCAGCCGTTCTCGTCCTGCCTTATTCTTCCCCATCGCCCTAATCAATTCTACTTTGGCGTTTCTGACCATGGTATCATAGTGATTGTCGAACGCCTGCAGAATGGCAGTCGTATCTTTTCCGTCGCCCAAACCCCGGGCGGCGATGGGCTGAACTATTTCGCGAATCGTTGATTCGATCGTCCCCTTTTCGGATGCCGAATCAGCGTCGCGGGCCAACGCATTGACAAAAACACCTACAGCCGAATCCGGGGCCAGGCGAAACAGGGCGTAGATCGCGCCGAAACTTTCGTTCGTTTCCGACTCGATCGCCATCTTCCTAAGGCTCGGTATCGATAAAGTATCCCCGAGCCGCCAGAGCGCCAGGGGAAGAGACGAATCAAATTCGTCATTCAGCAGGAAAGGCCTGATCCTATCGGCCGCTGACTTATGTCCCAGCTTCCCTAACGCTGTCACCGCCTCGGAACGAAAGCGCTGTTCGTCGCTATGGATCAGAGGAAGAAGGACGTCTGTGGCAGTAGAATCCCCGATTTCCCCCAATGCGAATATGATGGATGAAATCTCTGGTCGAGTTTCCTCGCACATTGAATTCAATAACGAAATGAATCTCTTGTCTTTGATCACGCCGCAGGTCCGTGCCGCTTCGTCTCTGATTTGAGAATCCGAATGAGAAAGCGCCAGAGTCATGATTGTCGAGTCGATTCGTCCCCGCTCCTGCATGGACATGAGTTCATACTTATAGTCGATATCTCCCGATTTGTCTCCGTTGGAACCACAACAAAATAATGTCGCTAAAACCATGATTTGAATAAGAGAAAGCGCCGTTTTTCTTGCCATGACGTTGATCTATATAATGCCGACGGGATAGATAGTCAAGCCTGGAGCCTGAAAGCGGTCATGGTCGAATAGGGGTCATATTATCCGCATTAGATACTGCAATGCCGAGCCCATATCGTCCGGCAATTTCGAGTTGAACTTCAAGACCCGGCCGTCATCCGGGTGGGGCAACTCCAGTTCAGCCGCGTGAAGCGCCTGACGCTGCAATATCCCCAAAAGGGCGACTGCCGTCGTTTTGTCCTTTCCCGTCAATCGCCGGAGGTATGTCGTTCGCCCTCCGTAAACGGGATCGCCGACAACTGGATGACCGAAATGCGACATATGGACTCTTATCTGGTGAGTCCTGCCCGTTTCCAGCCTTATCTTCGCCACCGTAGCCAGCCCGAATCTCTTTTCGACGCTGTAATGAGTTATTGCGTGCTTCCCGTGACGCGGATAAACAGTCATCTTCTTTCGATCTCTTTCGCTGCGGCCGACAGGCAGGTCTATCGTTCCCGAGTCAATTGCCAAATCTCCCCAGGCCAGGGCCAGATACGTCCTTTTTATGCGACGATCCTTCAGTTCCTTTTGCAGATAGGCCAGCGCCCGCTCGTCCTTGGCGACTACCAGCAATCCCGACGTGCCCTTATCCAGTCTATGCACCAGCCCCGGCCGGACGGGATCGATAATTTCGCCGATCTGTTTTCCAAAATGATGAAGCAGGGCGTTGACCAAAGTGCCCTCGTAATTGCCGGCTGCAGGATGCACGACCATACCGGCCGGCTTCTCGACAATTACGATTCGATCATCCTCATGGACAATATCGAGTTTTATGTCTTCCGGAACCGCTTCAATGGGAGGCGGGGCGACAAGTTCAACCTCCACCCGCATGCCGGTTCTTATTTTGAACGACGGCTTGACGCTTTTGCCGTCGACAAATATGTGGCCCGTCGAGGCAAGCTTGGTGAAGTAGCTGCGGGTACGGTCGGCAACTTTGCGGCTGCAGAATATGTCGATTCTGAGGTCTTGAAGTTCTTCCGGGACGTTTAGTACCAGCTTATGATCTGTCACCTTTGGTCTCCGGTATTTCCATTATATCTGGGAGGGATTCCGGATTCTCTCTTTTCTTCTCCTTTGTCAGGAGACACAGCACGAAGATGAACAATCCCGCGGAGATAGAGGCGTCGGCAACGTTATAAGTGTACCATCGATAGAGGTTCAAAAACTCAATATCGGGAAATTCCATATCTATGAAATCGACCACTTTGCCGAACCTGAGCCTGTCGATCAGGTTGCCAACCGCTCCCCCGGTGATCAGAGCGAGCGCGATATTAGTCGGCATGTTTTGTGACTTACCGGAGACAAGGTATCTGATAATAAGCGCAAGAGCCACAATTGTCAAGACAGTGTAAACCCACGATGGCCCTATGCGGGTACCCATGGCTCCGCCCTCATTGTATATGAATTGGAATTGAAGCAGTTCCCCGAGTATGGATTTCGATTCCCCTTCGATGAAATTCTCCATCACCAGGAGCTTTGTAGCCTGATCCAATAAGACTACCATTATAGCTATTAATATCGGGATCGACAGGCTCCGTCGGGGCACTTTGATCGGCCTCCCCTCAGCCTCGCTTTTTCAGCTCTTCAGATTCCTTGCATGAAATGCAAAGCCGGGCGTGGGGGACAGCCATAAGCCGCTCGGTATTAATGGCTTCACCGCACTGTTCGCATTTGCCGTAGGTCTTGTTTCTGATTCGACGCAGGGCCTGGTCGATATGATAAAGTAAACGGCCCGATTTGGAGGCGAAATAAAACGCCTTCTCCCGTTCCATGGCGTCGGTGCCCTGGTCGGCCATATGGTATGAATATGAGGAAAGATCGCCGGTCCTGTCCTTGATGGTGGCATCCATGGCCGAGTTCTTCAAAAGCCCGAATTCTTCGATAAGCTGTTTGCGCTTTTCCAGCAGAAGCTTCTCGTATTTGGCAAGGTCACGTTTGTTCATCCGGGGTTCCTCCGGGGGCGTATATACTAAGAAAACTTCTCCAGCGCAACTATTGTTTTGACGCCGTTCAGATTGAATTCCTGCGAAAACTTAAGGCCGTCGATATCAATCACTTCCACAGCCAGGGTCTCGTCTTTTATATAGTCGGAGTATTTTCCGAGTGCCTTCTGCGATTCTGAATTGGAGGAGATACTCAGCCTGATGCGGTCGGTTACCTCTAAGCCCGACGATTTCCTCAGGTTCTGGATTTTATTGACCAGTTCGCGGGCGTTCCCTTCAGCCAATAGATCGTCATTAAGGCCAAGATCCAGGGCGACCTTCAGGTGCCCCTCGGCCGTCACACAGAAACCATCGGCGCTCTCCAGGCTGACCCTGACATCGGCGGTATCAATTGTGAAGCTGTCGTCTCCCTTGCCGAGGCTCAGGCTTCCCCTGGCCAGCAGTTCCGAAACCTGTTCCCCGGACATGGACTTGATATTCTCCGCCGCAGTTTTCGAACGCGGCCCGAACTTCGGGCCGATTTTCTTGAAATCAGGTTCTGCCTTATATGCAAAATATGCTCTCTCGTCGTTGTCATGCTCCAGCCGTTTGACATTTATCTCGTCCAAAACTACTTCTTCCACCCGCGAAAGCATTTTTTTCTCCGCTTCAGATAATCCCATCACCACCAGCCTGCCCAGCGGCTGGCGGACCCTCGTATCCGATTTCTTTCTGGCCGCCCGTCCCAGTTCGACCGTCCGGCGCGCGATCGACATCTCGCTTTCGAGATCCTCATCGATCAGTTCGGGCGAACGCGAGGGAAAATCCTCCAGGTGCACCGATTCCCTGTAACCGTCGAGATTTTCGGTCATCCTGCGATAAATATCCTCGCTGACAAACGGCGCGATAGGCGCGGCCAGCTTGCAGACTGTCAGCAGCGAATCGAATAATGTTTGATAAGCGGCCCGTTTGTCCGAATCATCCTCCGAGCCCCAGAACCGGCGACGGCTGCGGCGAACGTACCAGTTCGAAAGATCGTCGACTACGAAATCGGCCACTGATCTCGTGCTCCTGGTCAAGTCGTTCTCTTCATAAGCTTTACCGGTTTCGTCGATCACGCTGTTGAGGCGCGAGATGATCCATTTGTCGATCAAGGGCCGGTCGGACAATGGGCATCTCCCCGGCTCCGGCGCGAAACCGTCGATATTGGCGTACAACGCGAAGAACGAATAAGTATTCTGCAATGTCGAGAAGAACCGCCTGGCTACCTCAACCAGCGCTTCGGAATCGAAACGTTTGGGAAGCCTGATCTGCGACGCGCTCATCAGGTACCAGCGAACGGTGTCGGCCCCGAATTCGCTCAAAAGCCTGTTGGGATCGACAACGTTGCCCAGCCGTTTGGACATCTTCCGGCCTTCGCCATCCAGAATCAGATTATTCACCACGCAGCTTTGATAGCTCGACCGTCCCGAAATGAAAACCGAGATAGCCAAAAGCGAATAAAACCAGCCGCGGGTCTGATCCAGCCCCTCGGCAATGAAAGCAGCCGGGAAATATCGCGTTTCGAATTGCTCCTTGTTCTCGAACGGGTAATGAACCTGGCCGTAAGGCATGGATCCCGAATCGAACCAGGCGTCGATAACCTCCGGCGTCCTGGTCATTTTCGCCCCGCACTCCGGGCATTTTATGTGGATTTTATCCACGTACGGGCGGTGCAGATCGAGGTTTTCCGGAGAGTCCGTGGCCAGAACCTTGAGTTCCTCGATCGAGCCGATACAATGTTGATCGCCGCACTTATCGCAAATCCA
>CAZDAH010000008.1:52525-52742 GCA_964503405.1 uncultured Ignavibacteria bacterium | reverse complement strand
GGACGATATCGAGAGGGTCACCCAGATTCTCTCCCGCAGAAAAAAGAACAACCCCGTGCTGATCGGGGAACCGGGCGTAGGCAAAACCGCCATCGCCGAGGGACTGGCTCAGAGGATAGTCCTGGGCAAAGTGCCGCAGATTCTCGAGGAAAAGAGAATAGTCACCCTGGATATGGCTTCGCTGGTTGCGGGTACAAAATACAGGGGACAGTTTGAG
>CAZDAH010000008.1:49444-52515 GCA_964503405.1 uncultured Ignavibacteria bacterium | reverse complement strand
AGTTCGAAGAGCGACTGAAAGCGGTGATGAACGAGATACTCAGTTCAAAAGACGTTATCATATTCATAGACGAGCTTCACACGATAGTCGGGGCAGGCGGCGCCGAGGGCTCGTTGGACGCCTCCAACATTTTCAAACCGGCCCTTTCAAGGGGCGAATTGCAGTGTATCGGCGCCACCACTTTAAACGAGTATCGGAAGTATATAGAAAAGGACGGGGCCCTCGATCGACGCTTCCAGACCGTAATGATCGATCCGCCGTCGGTGGAGGACACTATCGAGATACTGCGGGGATTACGGACCAAATATGAGGAGCATCATAAGGTCATAATAACCGACGAGGCCCTGAGAGCGGCGGTCAATCTCTCGGAACGTTACATCTCCGGCAAATTCCAGCCCGACAAATCGATCGATATCATCGACGAGGCCGGGTCCCGGGCCCACCTGATGGCCTATACCAAACCTGAGACGTTCGGGGAACTCGAAGACGAGATCACCGAATTGACCAAGCAAAAGGAACAGGCTGTCAAAGGTCAGGAATTCGAACAGGCGGCCCAGCTGCGCGATAAGATCAAGCTGAAAAAGGAAGGGCTCGAGAGCTTGAAGAAAGATTGGGAAGAAAAACGCAGTGTCGAGAAAATCGAGCTTAAAGAAGAGCAAATCGCCGTGGTGATCTCCAAGATGACAGGTATCCCGCTTTTCAAACTCGAGGAGAAAGAATCGAAGAAGCTTCTGCGAATGGAAGAGGAGCTGACCCAGCGGGTAGTCGGCCAGGAGGACGCTCTCCATGCCATCGCCAAGGCCATACGACGCACACGGGCGGGCTTGAAAGATCCCCGCAGACCGATTGGATCTTTCATTTTTCTGGGACCCACAGGAGTCGGCAAAACCGAGCTGGCCAAGGCCCTGGCCGAATTCTTGTTCGAGGATGACGATTCGCTGGTCAGAATAGACATGTCGGAATATATGGAAAAGTTCGCGGTGTCGAGGCTGATCGGCGCCCCGCCGGGATATGTCGGATATGAAGAGGGCGGCCAGTTGACCGAGAAAGTCCGGCGTAAACCGTACTCGGTCGTGCTTCTCGACGAAATCGAGAAGGCCCATCCTGAGGTCTTCAATATATTGCTGCAGCTTCTCGATGAGGGCCAGCTCACCGATTCGTTTGGCCGCCGGGTCGATTTCCGCAACACCGTAAAAATTATGACCTCGAACATGGGGACACGGCAGGCCGCAGCCGGCAAGACCCTGGGATTTCAAAAAGCCGATCCCAAAACCGACTACGACAAGATGAAAGAACGCATACTCGACGAGATGAAAAGGACTTTTAATCCGGAACTGATTAACAGGATCGACGAAACCGTGATCTTCCATTCTCTCGACAAGGGCCATATTCTGCTGATTATCGATATTCTCACAAAGGATCTCGTCAAGAGGCTGTCCGAGAGGAATATAGATATTGAGATCGCTCCCGAGGCCAGAGAGTTCATAACCGATAAAGGCTGGGATCCGAATTTCGGCGCCAGGCCCTTGAAACGAGCCCTGCAAAAATATCTTGAAGATCCCATGGCCGAGGAACTGTTGAAAGGCGAATACGGCGGTGATTGCCAGGTCCTCGTCAAGAGAGACATGGACGCCGACAAGCTCGATTTCGAGATCTCAAAGAAGAAATTCGCGAAAAACGCCGGCACGAAAGAATCAAGCGCCGCCGGTTGAAATAAGATTTTCTGAGCTGCCGGCATCCCCGATCGGATGCCGGTATTTTTTTGTCGGTCCATTTTTGCCGGTCGCGCGTCACCGCGAGCAGATGCGCTTTATCAAAAAAATACAAAGAACTCTTGACAGAGCGTCCGGAAAACGTAAATTGTCATTTTCAGGAAAGGGGACACGAAGTGGCGCACAAAAAAGGCCAGGGATCGATAAAAAACGGACGCGACTCGCACGGCCAGAGGCTCGGTGTTAAAGCATTTGGCGGTCAACGGGTTACGGCCGGGTCCATCATAGTCCGCCAACGGGGAACTAAGATACTCCCCGGCGAGAATGTCGGTCACGCCAAGGATAATACTCTGTTCGCGTTGATCGACGGCACTATCTTTTTCCGGCGCAAAGGCCGTGACAACAAAAAAGTTGTATCTGTAGTTTCCTAGATCATCTCGATATTACCCGCGACGATTAAGATGATCTTGCTCGCGGATGTGAATTATGTCACATGATCTTTAAAAGCTGACTCAAGATGGCGAAATCTCCCAGGAAAATCGGAATAGTTGTTAGCGGCGGCAATCCCTGGGAGATAGTATTTTGCGTCCTGCAACTCGAAAACCATAGATTCATGCGACTGCCGATATGCTATTCGATCGCCGGATTTTCTCCCGATGCTCATGCCTGGGAGAAAGACCTGGTCAGGCAGGCGCCCACCGATATCGAAAATATCAAGGCTACGGGCATCGAGGGTATAATCGTGACGGGAGGAACCCGCATGATGAATAATATCTGCACTTTTGAATCTGCGGGCGATTCCATGAAAATAGATGATAGATTTAAAAACCTGCTCAAGGGCGTATATCGCCTGGAAAAGCCGATCGGCGCGTTCGGCGAGGCGGCATTGCTGGTGGCCAAGGCTCTGCAGGGAATCACAAGGTCGGGACTGGTCGTAACGGTGGGAAACGATCCCAAAATCCAGGCGGGCATAGAGAAATGCGGCGCCCAGGCAGTGGTTACGAGACCCGGAGAGGTGGTTCTCGACGAGACCAACAAAGTCATAACATCAGGAGGGGAATTGGGCACCATGAGGGCCAAAGATATTTTTTCGTCCTGTGAGAATCTCATCTCCGGCATGGCCGGAATAATAGGGAGCGGGGATTGATATGAGGACAGTGAACGCTGGCGAGATTACGAGCGCCTTGAGGGAACTCAGCCTGAACGCCAGCCGCGATTTGGGAAAGGACGTGATCGCGGCGCTGGAGAAAGGCGCTGCTTCCGAAGAGTCACCGCTGGGCAAGGAGATCCTGGCGCAGATCCTCGAAAACTCAAAAATCGCGCGCTCGGAAGACATGCCTTTATGCCAGGATACAGGTC
>CAZDAH010000008.1:45167-49434 GCA_964503405.1 uncultured Ignavibacteria bacterium | reverse complement strand
TACAGGAGGGAATCAGGCAGGGATACGGCGACGGTTTCCTGCGCAAATCGATGGTCGAGGATCCCCTGAGACGCAAAAACACGGGGGATAACACGCCGGGCGTCATTTCGGTCAGAGTTATGCCGGGAGATAGAATCAAATTGACCATACTTCCCAAAGGCGGCGGATCGGAGAACATGAGCGCCATCAGAATGCTCAAACCTTCCGACGGCGAGAAGGGCGTGAAGGATTTCATTGTCGATACCATTAGAATAGCCGGAGGGAATCCGTGTCCTCCGATCATAGTTGGAGTGGGGATAGGCGGTTCTTTCGATAAATGCGCTTACCTGGCCAAAAAGGCGCTGTTGCGGACGATAGGCAGCGTTCACGGCGATCCATATTACGCCTCCATGGAGGACGAGCTCCTCAACAGAATCAACGGTCTCGGAATAGGGCCCCAGGGCCTCGGCGGGCGAACGACCGCGTTGGCGGTGCATATCGAGACTTACCCATGCCATATCGCCAGTCTTCCCGTGGCCGTGAATACTCAATGTCACTCGGCGCGTCACAAAGAGATAGTAATCTAAGGAGATTAGAATCATGGAATCGATAAAATTGACTCCTCCATTATCCAATGCTGACATCGAGAAACTGCATTCCGGACAGAAGGTCAGTTTCAGCGGATTCATCTATACCGCACGCGACGCAGCTCACAAGAAAATGGTGGATTTGATCGAAAGGGGGGAGAAGCTCCCATTCGATCCTAAAGGTCAGATAATCTACTTCGTCGGTCCCACTCCCGCTAAGCCCGGTCAAGTCATCGGTTCCGCCGGGCCGACAACGTCCGGAAGAATGAACAAGTATTCGCCCGTCATGCTGAAAGCCGGGCTGAAGGGAATGATCGGAAAAGGTGAAATGGGCGCGGAGGTTGCCGACGCGCTGAAGGAGCACAAAGGCGTATATTTTGTCGCCACCGGGGGCGCGGCCGCGTTGATCGCCAAAAAGATCACCGGGGCGGAGGTCGTAGCCTATGAGGAACTCGGCCCCGAAGCGGTTAGAAAATTGAATGTCGATGATTTCCCGGCCATTGTCGCCCAGGATTGCCACGGCGGCAATCTCTTCAAGGAGGGAGTGGAGAAATATAGAAGATAGATTTCTCTGGCGGCGTTCGAATACAAAGTTATTGAAATTTATCTCTATTACGGTTTTAATGGAATGAGGAATGGCCTTGATTCGCGTGATCGGAGATGTTGTTTGAAAATATTAATTAGGAGTTCGGCGGACGGGATCGAATCGGATTGCCGCTTCGGTCATGATCGCCGATTTTCGTTAGAGGAGGCATAGATGAGCGGGACGATTCCGTCGCGCAGCCCGTTGTTCTGGTTGTTGCAGAGGATCAGCGGCGCCTTTCTTGCCGTGTTCCTATTCACCCACGTTAAAGTGCTTCATTGGGATTTCGACTTTTCCACTCAGGGATTCATCGATTTCACCTTCGTGATCGACAGGCTCAGCGGGAGTATCGGGTGGGCGATTTTCTATTTTCTCTTTATCATCTCATCGTTATTCCACGGTCTCAATGGGCTCTGGGCGGTAATACTCGATTTCAGGCCATCGAACGGTACGCAGAAGCTATGGCTGGCTATTCTCTGGGTCGTCGGAGCCGCCATGGCCATTTACGGTCTCAAGACCCTCGGCGTGTTTTACAAAGGGGGCGCCGCGTGAACATTTTCAAGATGATCAAAGGCACCGGCGACGAGGTCAGACTCAACCCCAACAGGGGCACATGGTCCTGGTTGCTCCACAGGTTGACCGGACTTGGCCTGCTGCTTTATCTGCTGGCTCATCTTTGGGTCCTCGGTTCGGCCAACGGGGGAGCGGAGGTTTTTGACGAGAGGCTGAAATCGGTTCAATCCCCGATATTCCATGTTCTCGAAATCGGACTGATACTTATCGTCTTTTATCATATGGTCAACGGCATCGCCATCTCCATCATGGATTTCGCCGATATTTCGCGCCAGCACAAATTCATTGTTACGGCGACGGTAGCCGTATTCGCCGTCCTGGCGATTATCACCCTGGCCGTGATCATTCCGAGGTTCTTCGGCGAGGCGCACGCGTCGATCGGAGGCCTGGCATGATTTTCCACGACGTTGTAGTGGTCGGCGGCGGACTGGCCGGAATGCGCGCCGCTATCGAGGCTGCAGACAGCGGCGCCGACGTCGCACTGCTGTCGAAAATTCATCCTCTGAGATCGCATTCGGGCGCAGCCCAGGGAGGAATCAACGCGGCTCTGGGCAACAATCCCGCCTCCGGGGATGACAATCCCGAAAGACACGCATACGATACTGTCAAAGGCTCCGATTTCCTGGCCGATCAGCAGGCCGCCATAATCATGACCTCCGACGCTCCGGGTGTGATATATGAAATGGAGCATTGGGGCTGCCCCTTCTCTCGCATGGAAAACGGCAGGATCGCTCAAAGGCCGTTCGGCGGCGCGGGCTATCCCCGCACCTGCTACGGCGCCGATAAAACCGGATTATACCTCCTGCACACGTTGTATGAACAAACCATACGACTCAACACTCATTATTACGAAGAGTGGATCGTACTCCAGCTGGCCATAGGCGATGACGGCGTTTGCAAGGGCCTGGTTGCTCTGAATATCCCCGACGGCAGCATCGAGCTGATCGGCGCCAATGCCGTGATATTCGCCACCGGCGGCTCGGGCAGAATGTACGGCAACACCACCAATGCCCTGGTCTCGACCGCTCTCGGTTTGGCCATTCCCTACTGGTCCGGAATTCCGTTAAAAGACATGGAATTCATGCAATTCCATCCGACCGGTCTGTACGGCTCGAATATCCTGATGACCGAGGGATGCCGCGGCGAAGGAGGATACCTCGTAAATGCCCGGGGCGAACGGTTCATGAAACGTTACGTCTCCGAGAAAATCATGGAGCTGGCCCCCAGAGACATCGTCAGCCGCTCCATCGCCACCGAGATAGAGGAAGGGCGCGGTTTCGATAACGCTTTCGTTCATCTCGATTTGCGGCACCTGGGCCGCGAGAAGATCCTGGAACGCCTGCCCGGGATACGAGAGATCTGCATCGATTTCGCCGACCTCGATCCTATTGACACTCCGATTCCGATCAACCCCTCCTGCCATTACACCATGGGCGGGATCGACTGTAACGCCGACGGCGAGACGAAGGCTCCGGGATTCTACGCCGCAGGAGAGGCGGCCTGTGTCTCCGTGCACGGCGCCAACAGGCTCGGCGGAAATTCGCTTCTGGAAACAATCGTATTCGGTCGACGCGCCGGAGCCGCCGCCGCCGAATATGTCAAGGGTAAAACCAAAGCCGCGGACAATGTAGCCTTGAATAGGGCAAAAGCTGCTCTCGACGAACGCACGGCTATAATGTCCGACCCCTCCGGAACAGAAAACCCCTACAAGATCAAAGACGATCTGCAGGCCGCAATGCCCAAATTCGCCGGAATTTTCAGAACAGAGAAAGATCTCAACGAGGGTTTGAGTATCATCAAACAGCTGAGAGAAAGATTCAATAAAGTCAGGCCGCCGGTGAAATCCAGGGTCTTCAATATGGATAAAGTCTGGATGATGGAGTTTCTCGGCAATCTCGAAGTCGCCCAGGTCCTCTGCGCCGGGGCCATTCGACGTACCGAAAGCCGGGGCGCCCATTTCCGGCGCGATTTTGCGAAAAGGGACGACGCCAATTGGCTTAATCATACGCTGGCCACGTATTCGCCGTCGGGACCCGAGTTCTCCGCAAGAGAAGTCGATCTTTCCAAGTATCCTCCCGAGGAAAGGAAATATTGATATGATCAGGCAATTCAAGGTATTCAGATACGACCCCGACGACGGCCGCCAGGCACATTTCCAGACATTCGATGTCGATGTGCCCAAAGGTATGACTGTGCTGGAAGGGCTCTATTGGATTCTGGAAAACAAAGATGCCACATTCGCTTTCCGCAGCAGCTGCCGCGAAGCCATTTGCGGGTCGTGCGCCGTGCATATCAACGATAAATACGGGCTGGCATGTAACACGCAGGTCGCCAAACTCAAAGACCCCATAACAATTCGCCCCCTTGCCCATCTGCCGGTCAAGAAGGATCTCGTGGTTGATTTAAAGCCGTTCTGGGATAACTACAAGAGAATAAAACCGTATCTTATCCCCAGGGAGAACCCGCCGGAGAAAGAATTTATACAATCGGTGGAAGAGCGCAGGAAGATCGATCATCACATAGATTGTATCTTATGCGGCGCCTG
>CAZDAH010000008.1:43605-45157 GCA_964503405.1 uncultured Ignavibacteria bacterium | reverse complement strand
CACGCCCTTTTGAAAGCGCTGCGGTTTGTCGACGATTCTCGCGACGGCGCCACCGACGAGCGCCTGGCCATGGTGGCCACCGATTCCGGCGTGTTCCGATGTCATACCATCTTCAACTGCCAGATAGTCTGCCCCAAGGATCTGAATCCCACCGGCGCCATCAGCAAGCTCAAAAACAAGATCATGGTGGAGAAATACCCGTTCATGAAGATGTTCGTGAAAACTTAAAGACCCGGTTATCGCGAAACAGCCCCGATCCGGTTCGGGGCTTTTTTTATTGACGGAATCATTCACAAAGCTATTTTGTTCTATGATAGGGGCTGAGGATTAGTCCGAAATGGGAAATTCGCTTACCAAGGGAGTTCAAATGCGAAAAATCCACCTGCGACTGTACATCATCGCGCTTCTGACAATGCCTTACAACCTGACTCTTGCCGGAGAGATCGATTACTCCAAGCCGTTTCCCCTCGAATTCCTTGATTATCCGGTCTCCGACGAATCATATTCGCCGCCGACGATTCTAGATGTGGAAAATATCCAGATCAACAGCGACAATACGACTCAACTGCAGAACGAGGAGATGGTCTTTATCAATCCCACAAATGCCGATAACGTCGTTGCCGTCTGGCGCGATTTTCGGCTCGGTTACAGACGGGTAGGAGTCGGATACTCGTTCGACGGCGGGCAGACCTGGACTGACGACCTTTTCGATGTGCCCCATCGTCCATGGTCTTCCGATCCGGTACTGGCTGTCGATAACGACGGCAACTACTTCGCCTGCACTCTCGACTACGAGGGGACAACTTCGGAGCCGTCGGGCCTTTATGTCCGGAAATCCACCGACGGCGGCGTAAGCTGGACCGGCCCGGTCATCGCCATCGATTCCGTCCAGGGGGTATTCGAGGATAAACAGTGGATCGCCATAGACAGAACCAATAATCTGGCCAGCGGCTATATTTATATCACCGGGCCCCGGTTCGGATTCAATACCCAGATCATGCTGGTCGCGTCTACCGATGGCAATGTTTCGTATTCTGATCCGGTCGGAGTCTCCGATCAGTCCGGTGTGCAGTGGTCGGTCCCGGCGGTCGGACCATACGGTGAAGTATACGTCGCCTGGTACAATTACAATCCGTCGGGGATTTTCATGGACGTTTCCACCGACCAGGGCCAGACTTTCGGGGCTGACTGGCAGGTGGCCGGCACGACAGTCGGCTCGGGCAATATCAACGGCGGCATATTGGTTTTCCCTTTTCCCGCCTTGACAATCGATATAAATCCGGCGTCGCCATTTTACGGTAATCTCTATATAGCCTATATGAACGATCTCTACGGCGATATGGATATCTTCTTCATCCGCTCCGAGAATAACGGTGTCGACTGGTCCGCGCCGCACCGCGTCAACAACGATCCGCCCTCCAACGGCGCCGATCAATTTCATCCCTGGATTTGCGTGGATGACCACGGCGATATCCACGCCGTCTTCTACGATAGGCGTCTCGATCCTTCCAACTGGCTTTTCAATCTGTATTACACCAAATCTACCGACGGC
>CAZDAH010000008.1:22022-43595 GCA_964503405.1 uncultured Ignavibacteria bacterium | reverse complement strand
ACCGACGGCGGCGCAACCTGGTCGCCTAACGAGCGTATCTCGACCGTATCGTCCAGCCCCAGCGACGCCCGCCTGGCCGGCCTGATCGGGGAGTATATCGGACTGTCCGCGTGGGACAGCCAGGTTCAAACTGTATGGACCGATACCCGCAACGGCAACCAGGACGTTTTCTCAGCCAGGCTGTCTCCCTCGGGCGCGTGCTGCTTCTCTGACGGCTCCTGCCAGGACCTGTTGGAAGCCGATTGCGCGGCTTCCGGCGGAAGCTGGGTTGGCGCAGGCACCGTTTGCCTCGGTGACAACAACGGCAACCAAATCGACGACGCCTGCGAAGAGGCACAGGCAGTGCCCACACTCTCGCAGTGGGGGATACTGATCATGGGGCTGATGATGTTGACATTGACGACAATCGTCATCGTAAAGCGAAAAAATACATTAGTCCATAACATAAGCTAAGACGTGGCCGGGGTCTCGAGGAGACCCCGGATCTTTGAATGCATTCGCACCGGAATCACTCCTCGGCCGCTGCAAATTCCTTCGGCCCAGCCGGCCGTACCATCAGCTGCTTTTCCCGCTCCACGATCACCTTCCCCGGCGCGAATTTTCTCGGCTTGCGCACATATTTCGCCTGCGTGTATATCACCGGCACCTTCGACGATCCCCTCGCCTTCGAATAATACGCCGCCAGCGACGCCGCTTCGAGCAACGTCTGCTTATCCGGCACAGCTTTCTTATTTGGCAGCCTTAACACCACGTGCGATCCCGCCGCCTGCCAGGCGTGAAACCAGTAATCCTCTTTCGACGCTATCTTAAGCGACAGCTCGTCGTTGTCGGCATTCGACTTGCCCACCAGTATATCCCAGCCGCAGGACGCCTTGAACAGCCGATACGGTTTGCGCGGCGGCGGTTGCTTACGTGTCGACGGTTTCCTTTCGGGAGGAATCAGCCCGAGCTCAATTATCCGCTCCCGCAACGTTACGACGTCGCCGGATTCTTCTCGCCTGATTTTCTCCAAATCCGCTACTGACCGCCTTGCCTCCGCCAACCTCCTACGCAGCTTGCTTATCGACGATATCGCCTTCTTGTACTTCTTGAAATAATCGGCGGCGTTGGCCGACGGCGACTTGGACGGATCGAGCTCGATATTGTAATACTTGTCCGATCCCGGTCCCAAACTTCTCAGGTTAACCGATTTCCGTCCCTTTTCGATCTCGCTGATATTGGCCAGAATCAGCTCGCCCAGAATTCTATATTCCTCCGCCTTCTCCGCGTTGTCCAGCTCTATTTCTATGGCCGATAGCCTCTTGCTCGTTTTGGCGATATGCGAGTCAAGAATTTTCAAAAGAGCCCTGAGCCCGCCGTCTGCATATTCGAATGATTCGAATCCGGAATAATAATCCTCGCACATCCTCAAAGCCGAATCAAACTTTTTCGCGGTCTCCCCGTCGCTCAAATTCGGTTCAATCAGCGAAAAGCCGGCCGCTTTATCTTCCAGATATATAATCCAGGCCGGGCCGGGCTCGACCGCCTTGTTGACATAGTTGCTTAAAATCCCTCCCGCGTTCTCCGGGCCCAGCTTGAACCTCTCTCCGATATTGTTCAGGTCGCGCCGGCTCAATCCCATTATTTCTTTCGAAAGATCCGAACCTGCGTCGATCAATCGCCTCAACGCTCGCTCGTCGAAATCGAATATAGTCATCTTCTTCAAAGGTCTCGGAGATGAATACACCTTGATTCCCCTGTTCTTGAGATTTCCTTTGAGGGCGCCGTCGCCGCCCAACAGATAAACATTTCCTCTGTTTGGCAATACCTCGAAAATAAGGCTCATTTTTTTCGATCGTCCCAGACGATCCTTCTTCTCCAGATCGATTCTCAGTATTCGGTCCCTGGCGCACTGCTCACATCCTGCCAGCCTGTAGGCGTCCAATGACGGGAACACCTCGGTTGTTCCCGACGGTATCACGTCCGCGAGGCCGATATAAGCGAGCTTCTTTGCCGCCGCGTATTTCAGGATCGCCTTCTGTCCGGACAAAGAGAGATACAAAAAAGAGCGGCTATCGTCAGCCCGGCACCCGATAATCTTCGCCCCGGAAAAACGGTCTATCTCCCTGGCCGCGCGGGCGATATCGAGGATCGTCAGCTTTTGAATTTCCATCGTTATCCAATTTAATCCCATAATTCGGTTGACAAAACCGGTTTTTTGACTATTTTAGAGGTTTTGTGAATTTAACGGTTTTTGGGGATTTGTCCGATGGCTAACAGTATGACCGGTTTCGGCCGGGCCGAGATCGAGACGAACAACTATACGATAAACGTGGAAATCGGCACAGTCAACAATCGATTCCTCGACTATCAGATTCGGCTGCCGCGAACCATCGCCCCGCTGGAACAGAATATCAAAACGCTTCTAAACGGCATTTTCAACCGCGGAAAGATCTCCATATCCATCAATTGGGAGCAGGCTCAAAACGTCGATCTTCTGATGCTGGACGAGGAGAAGACCGACGCTTATTTGAAAATTTACGAGCTCCTGAAAAAAAAATACGGCTTTGCCGATCAACCATCCTTCCGAGACTTTGTGGCCCTGCCGGATCTTGTGAAAATGTCGAAAGAGGAGGACGATCTCGATCTGATTTGGGAAGATCTGAAACAGGCGATTCTGAAAGCGGCGCAGGCGGTGGCCATGATGAGGCAGGCGGAGGGACAAAACCTGGCGGCCGATATGCTGAATCGGACAACGGAGATTGAATCTGTTGTCTCTGAGATCGCCAGACTCGCGCCGGAGAATGTCGATATATACAGGGAAAAACTGAAAAGCCGAATCGCCGAGCTTGCCGGCCAGTCTCCCGTGGACGATCAGCGGATTGCCCTGGAGGTTACCATCTTCTCCGATAAATCGGACATTACCGAGGAGTGCATACGCTTGAAATCGCATCTCTCCCAGCTGGAATCGAGCCTGAAGGAAAACAAACCGATAGGCAAAAGGCTGAATTTCATCCTGCAGGAACTCAACAGGGAAATCAATACAATCGGATCGAAATCGTCGGATTATGAAATCTCGCGCCGGGTGATCATGGTAAAAGAGGAGATCGAGCGGCTGCGCGAGCAGGCCCAGAATATCGAATGACATCTTACTTGCTGCATTTATCCTCCCGAAAACCGGCGAATTAACCGATGAGTGGAAAAATCAGGAAACCGGGCCTTATAGCGATCCTGTCGTCACCGTCGGGTACGGGCAAGACCTCCATCTGCCGCGGCTTGCTGAAAAGGCACACCGATTACAGGTTCTCGATATCGGTCACCACTCGTCCGCGGCGCGGCAAAGAGCGCGACGCTGTAGATTATCACTTCGTTAGCGACGAGAAGTTCGATTCGATGGTGAGGAAAAAAGAATTCGCCGAGTGGAAACACGTGTTCGGGTACCGTTACGGCACCCCATACACGGAAATCACCCGGGCCTTGACCGGCTGCCGGGTTCTTCTTTGCGACGTGGATGTCCAGGGAGGAATGAGCCTCAAAGGAAACCATAAGGATGCGGTCGCAATATTCATAATCCCGCCATCCCTGGATGAATTACGGCTGCGGCTCAGAAAACGCCGCACCGATTCTGCAGAGCAGATGAAACTGCGGCTGAATAAGGCGGTCGCCGAGATCGGCTATTGGAAAAAATATGATTATGTCGTAGTCAACGATAACCTTAAAGATGCCATCGAGGAAGTCGATAGAATAATATTCGCCGAGAGATTCAAGACGATCAGACGAAACGCGCGTAAATATTGGAATACGTCGCAGGCCAGGCTTCTGGGGTTATAGGGAACATTCCGCGCCAGTCTGCTGTTAGACCCTTTCGGCAATGAAGGAGTTCGCATGGAAGAAAATGACAAGAATCAGAACAACCACAACGTCTTAAACCGGTACGAGGCGGTGCTTGTGGCCGCCAAACTGGCCCGCAAGATCAATGCACTGCGGCAAGCGGCCAAGGAGCAGCTTGCGCCGGAGGAAATGACCGATATGGATCTGCGCAAAGTCACCACCGTGGCCCTGGAAGAGCTTGACAGCGGAAAAGTGAAATATGATCGCAAAGTGGAGATCGAGGTAGAATCGACTTACGATCTCACTTAATCTTGATTTTTTTACCCGCGTTCGATAAGCAAACGCAGAAATATGCCGATTGAGGTAATTGAACAAGGGGAAATTTTTTGCCTAAAAACCTGGTGATAGTCGAATCTCCGACCAAGTCCAAAACCCTCAAGAAATTTCTGGGCAGAAATTACGACGTTCTGGCGTCGGGAGGGCATATCATGGATCTGCCTGTTTCAAAGCTCGGCGTCGATATAGAGAACAAGTTCAAACCCGAGTTCATAACCATCAAGGGCAAAGCGAAAATAATATCCGCGTTGAAAAAAGCTGCCAAGAGCGCTAAAACCGTGTATCTCGCCCCCGACCCCGATCGGGAAGGCGAGGCCATAGCCTACCATATAGCCGGAGAGCTCTCCCGATCGAATAAAAATCTCTATCGAGCCACGTTCAACGAGATCACCAAGAAGGCGGTCACCGAAGCCATCGAAAACGCCGGCAAGATCGACAAGAATAAGGTCTATGCCCAGCAGGCCCGCAGGATACTGGATAGATTAGTCGGGTATCAGGTCAGCCCGCTCTTATGGAAGACAGTATTCAGAGGTCTCTCCGCCGGGCGTGTTCAATCTGTGGCCCTCAAGATGATCTGCGATCGGGAAGAGAAGATAGAGAATTTCGTGCCGGTGGAATACTGGTCGTTCGATTGTGATTTTGCCGACGCCAAAGGAGAGATATTCAGAGTCAAGCTGGTAAAGATCGACGGCGATAAATTCGAGATCGGCAGCGAGAAAGACGCCCGTAAGGTAAAAGCGGAGATCGAAAAAACCGCGTTTGCGGTCAGCGATCACAAAAAATCGAAAATGCGCAAGTCTCCGCAGCCGCCGTTCATCACCAGTTCGCTGCAGCAGGATAGCTTCAACAAGCTTCGCCTTTCCAACAAAGCCACAATGATGCTCGCCCAGCAGCTTTACGAGGGTGTCGAGATGGGCGACGAAGGACAGGTCGGGCTTATCACCTATATGCGCACCGATTCCACGAGGATATCGTCGGAAGCGGAGTCCGCGGCCAGGCAGGCGATAGTGAAGATGTTCGGAGAGAAGTATGTCGGCGACGGGAAACGCGTTTTCTCGAAGAAAAAGGGGGCGCAGGACGCCCATGAGGCCATCAGGCCGACAAATCCGGAATTGACTCCGAATTCGCTTAAAAAATTCTTATCCAAAGACCAATACAGTCTCTACAATCTGATCTGGCGTCGCTTCATGGCTTCCCAAATGGCCGCGGCCGAGTATGACGTTGATACCATTGAGGTTGAGGGCGGACGGTTCCTATTCAAAGCCGCCAAACAGAAACTGCGGTTCGACGGTTTCCTCTGCGTTTATAATGGAAATGATAACGAAAAGGAGAACGGTTTTCCCCGGATCGATGCCGGGGATAAAGTATCGATCAGAGAGGTAGTCACTGAACAACATTTTACCGAGCCTCCGCCCAGGTTCAACGCGGGTAGTCTGGTCAAGGACCTGGAACAGAATGGCATAGGACGGCCGTCGACTTATGCCCAGATCATATCCGTGCTGCTTGACAGAAAATATATCTCGTCGGAAAAGCGGCGATTTTCGCCGACCGAACTGGGAAAAACGGTCAATAAAATCCTGATAACGAATTTCTCCGATATCTTCTCCGAAGAATTCACCGCCCGGATGGAGGAGGAGCTTGATAAGGTTGAGGACGGTTCCTATCATTGGGTTGACGTTCTCAATAATTTTTATAAACCGTTCAAGATCGATCTGGACAGGGCCGAAGCCAGTAAAGACAGGATCAGAAAAGCCGCCGAAGAAGAAACAAATGAAGTCTGTGAAAAATGCGGCAAACCGATGATTATCAAGCATAGCAGAAATGGCCGCTTCCTCGCCTGCTCCGGATATCCGGACTGCAGGAATACTAAATCGCTGCAGGACGATGTCGAGGAAATCGATGAGAAATGTCCCAATTGCGGTTCCCCCATGCAGATCCGCCGGGGACGATTCGGCAGATTCATAGCCTGCACCAATTATCCCCAATGCAAAACCACAAAAAGCGTCTCCACGGGTGTAAAATGCCCGGAGGAGGGATGTCCCGGCAATCTGGTCGAGAGAACCACCCGCAGGGGGAAACCGTTTTTCTCCTGCTCGGAATACCCTGCCTGCGAACATTCGATCTGGTATCGCCCTGTCAAAATCGAGTGCGATTCCTGCGGATTTCCGTACATGATGGAGAAGTCAACGAAAACCAGGGGCGAGCATTTGGCCTGTCCGAAATGCAAGCACACGCGTAACAGACCGGTTGAAAAAGAGGTTTCGGTCTCCTGATTTTTTACGGCTTGCTTTAAGAGATTCAACGGATTATAATCGGTATATGTTTAATTGGGAAATGAACCTATCGGAGTTTATCCGTCGCGTGGAATGCGCCCAGGGTCTGGCTGCAAACACAGTGGTCGCCTACCGGGCGGACTGCCGGTCTTTTATCAGGTTCATCGAGGAGTATCATAAACGTTCGTATAAGGCGGGGAAAATCAAGTCGACTGAAGGACGGCTTTTCCTTATATACCTGAAAAAGAAGGGCCTGAAACAGGTATCTCTGGGCCGGAAGCTCGATTCGTTGAAACGATTCGGGGATTACCTCGTGGAGATCGGGAAATGGGGCGACAATCCTTTCCGCGAACTGCCTTACCCGAGAAAAGAGCATTATCGCGCGGAATACATGAGCGTCGAGGAAGCCTTGGGGATGCTCTCCACCCGGTTTCCCGATGGATTCATGGGTTTGCGCGATCGCGCCATGCTCGAACTGTTTTATGGATGCGGGCTGAGGCTCTCTGAACTCGTGGGAATTGATGTCAAGGATATAAAATTCAGAGAGAGAGTCATAAGCATATTCGGCAAGGGAAAGAAATATAGAGTGGTGCCGCTGGGTCCCAAGGCAGCCGGGATGCTGGTCTAATACCTCAAAGCTCGCGAGGGGAAAATCGTGTCAAATGGTATGAAGGAGATTGCCGGTCAGGCAGTTTTTATTAATAACAGGGGCGCAAGGATAACGTCGAGGAGCACGGCGAGAATCGTAAAATTCTACCTTCTGCAATCGTCGCAGAAGACCAGGCTTTCCACCCACAGCCTGCGGCATTCGTTCGCTACTCACTTGCTCGAAGCCGGAGCGAACTTGAGGGCGGTTCAACAAATGCTGGGACATTCGAGCTTGAAAACCACTCAAACTTACGCGCATACCACCACCGGCAGGCTGATATCGGTTTACAAAAGGGCTCATCCCAGGGCGGAGGCAATGCATGATAAGTGAGCGAAGAATCAGGGGTACTACGGTACTGGCTATGGTCGGCAAATCGGGAGCCGCCATGGGTGCTGACGGCCAGGTAAGCCTCGGCGAAACGATTATGAAAGCGAAAGCGACGAAAATAAGGAGGCTCTACAACGACACCGTCCTGGCCGGGTTCGCCGGCTCCACCGCCGACGCCATCACTCTTTTCGAGAAATTCGAGGCCAGGATAGATGAGTTTTCGGGAAATCTGCCAAGGGCGGCCGTGGAACTTGCCAAGGAATGGCGCACCGACAAATACCTGCGCAGACTGGAAGCGGTTATGGCGGTAATAGACAAATCCAAAGCGTTGATGATATCAGGCAACGGCGACGTAATCGAGCCTGACGACGGCATAATAGCCATCGGTTCAGGCGGGGCTTTCGCCCTGGCCGCAGCCAGGGCGCTGCAAGCCGAATCGAGACTTCCCATAGAGAAAATAGTCGAAAAATCGCTGCATATAGCGGCTTCCATTTGCGTATACACCAATGACAATATAATCGTGGAAAAACTATGAGCGGCAATTCCAGGGAAAACGCGTTTCATTCCATGACTCCAAGGGAGATTGTCGCTGAACTTGATAAATATATAATCGGGCAGAACCAGGCTAAGCGGATGGTGGCCATAGCTATCCGCAACCGCTGGCGCCGACAGATGGTCGACGGGGATCTTCGCGACGAGATAATGCCGAATAATATTATTATGATCGGGTCCACGGGTGTAGGCAAAACCGAGATTGCCAGACGGTTGGCCAGCCTGACCAACGCCCCCTTTATGAAAGTGGAGGCGTCCAAGTTTACCGAGGTCGGCTACGTCGGACGCGACGTGGAATCTATGGTCAGGGATTTGGCAGATATTTCGGTGAGCGCCGTTAAGAAGGAAAAGCAGGAGAGCACCAAGGCCAAGGCCCGCAGGCTTGCCGAGGAGAAGATTCTCGATTTGCTGTTGCCGTCGTCGGCCAGGAAAAGAGCCGGACAAATGCCCGAACCTGATCTTTCGATCGAGAAAAGCCTGGCCGCCCGAGAAAAAATGCGCGAACAACTTATTTCGGGAAAACTCGATAAGCGATACGTGGAAATTGATGTAGCCCTTACCCGCTTTCCGGTAGTCGAAATATTCTCTCCGATGGGAATGGAGGAACTAGGGGTCAACATGCAGGAGATGTTTTCCGGCATGATGCCTCAGAAATCGAAAAAACGTCGGGTTATGGTGCCTGAGGCGCTCGAGATACTCGAGGCCGAGGAGTCTAATCGTCTTATCGATATGGACGAGGTCATATCCGAGGCGCTGGACCGGGTCGAGAATTCCGGGATGATATTTGTCGACGAGATCGACAAGATCGCCGGCGAAAAATCTAAAACGGGTCCCGATGTTTCGCGGGAGGGTGTGCAGAGGGATATTCTGCCGATAGTCGAAGGTACCAGTGTGATGACCAAGTACGGCCTTGTACGCACCGATCATATCCTGTTCCTGGCCGCAGGAGCCTTCCACGTTTCCAAACCGTCCGACCTCATCCCGGAGCTTCAAGGACGATTCCCGATTCGGGTGGAGCTCGACGATCTCAAGAAGGAGGATTTCGTCAGAATTCTGACAGAGCCCGAGAACGCCTTGATCAAACAGTATACAGCGCTTTTGAAAACCGAAGGCGTGACGGTCACATTCGATTCCTCGGCCATCGATGAAATTGCCGAGATCGCCTTCGAAGTTAATTCCAAGACAGAGAACATAGGGGCCAGGCGCTTACAGACAGTCATGACCAAGCTTCTGGAGGACATGATGTTCGACGCGCCCGAAGTCAACGGCAGGAAGCTCAAGATCACCCGCAAATTTGTCCGGGACACCCTGAGTGAAATAATAAAGGATAAAGATCTTTCGAGGTATATTTTGTAATAAGACGCCTGATTCAGTTAGAGAGAAATGACCGGCCAAGTAAAAGTACAGGAATTCTCATTTTCCCGGGATATCGGGGATAAAAAGTTCAGTATGGTCTTATTGGGATTCATTCTGACGGTAATTGCCAGTTCTTTGCTTGTTGTTTTATTGGGCCCTCTCGCTCTTTCAATCCCGGCAACTTTAATTCTTATTTATTTATTGTTCGGGCCCCAAAGGTCGCTGCCTTCTTTCTTTTTCGTCCTCGCTCCATTAGCTACCCTGGCCGCGGGATCTAACGCCGGGAAAATCAACATTAAGTTTGCCTGGGTAATATTGCTGATCTGGTCAGCCAGAAAGCTGCTCATGTCGGATATTGGCATAAGCGTTTCACCGATCTTGATTAAGTTTTTCCTGTTTTTTCTAATGGCTGCCGTAGTGAGCTTATTGAATGATGGTATGCACTATTATGAAGGAATGATATTTATCAGACTTCTAATATTCATATCATTAATCATGGTCGTTTATGACTGTCTTGAATTAAAATATACAGTATGGCTGTACTTTTTCGCGACCCTGCCAATAATCTTAATCTCAGCCGCGCTCCTCAGAGAATACCTTCAGACGAGTGGACTTCTGGCAATGTTAGCGCTTTATAGAGCTAAAGGCGGAGGTTTTATATACCATGTAAATGTTCTCGGCTATATAGATGTGGTTTTATTGTCTTTCTGGACCGCCATTGCCATCTGGGGCCGGAATGCCAAAATGCAGATCATTGGAGGATTCCTTTCCTTCCTGCTCGTATTTGCCTTGTTATTGACAGGAGCAAGGGCGTCGATTCTGGGATTTGTGGTTACTATTTGTCTTTATGCTTACTGGGCGGGGAAAATAAAATATCTTGTGATTTTCTTCATATTAGTCGCGGTAATCATCTCGATTCCGCCAATGAAGGATCTCATAGGTATTGTGTTTCGCGCCGACGCTTCAACCAGCGGCCGAGACGTTATCTGGCTTAATAGCTTGGACATGATTAAGAGGAATCCGGTGTTTGGAATCGGCATCAATAATTACTTTTCTGAATACATGCGCTATGTAACCTCCAAATCCTGGCATTACGAAATAATCCCTCCAAGCGCTCACAACCAGATTCTTGATTATTGGGTAGAGATGGGCATTCTTGGGTTAGTTGTCGTCTTCCTTCTCTATTACTTTCCCGTTAAATACGGACGCCGAGCGCTTAAAAAGGCCCGAACAAATATCGACAGGAGTGTTTTATATGGCTTACTCGGCGGAATAGCCGCATTCTTCTTCCGCTCGCTTTGGGAAGGAGGAGCCATATTGCTTCGGGGCATACCATATCCCGCAATATTCTATTGGTTGGCCCTTATGATATTTCTGAAATATTCACTGACTGAAGTAAAGGAAAGCGTGGGTGTTTTTAAACCCTTTTAGAATACGCCTAAGATTTCGTTGAGGCGATTGCCATGCGATTTGTCTATAAGAAGTGAATGAAATGACAGCGGGATTGACGGGCAAATTAATTGCTGCGGTAATGATCATATATTCTATAGGTTTGGCTGCATATCTGACAGCAAATCCAGATGAGTACCAATGGGATTTCAGGGTTTACTATCATGCTGCAGCAGCGTATTCTGACGGTCTGAATCCATATGATGCTAACGATGTCTCATCTCTTTCGCCAATTCCGATTTATCTGAACTTCGTTTATCCTCCGTTGGCACTGCTCTTATTTCGTCCTCTCACTATTTTTGAATACGATACTGCACAGACTCTGTTCCTGATCATAAAGACAATTGTCTTAATATGTATTCTTCTCCTGTGGAATAAGTATTTTCTTGGAAAAGGAAAACGGATTCTCTTCTATTTGATCTGTTTGTTCGGTTTCAATAGTACAATAGCTGGAGATCTTATAGCAGGCAATGTCTCAGTATTTGAACAGTTCATATTATGGTCGTCATTTGCATTTCTGTTAAGAAGGAATTATTGGATCCCCATGTTATTAATTTTGATCGCTTCAATAATTAAGATTGCGCCGGTAATCTACCTCGCCTTGATCCCTTTAGTCGGCGGCAAGGATAAGATTAAAATTATGATCATTGGCGTAGCGGCCCTAACTTTGATAATGGTGTTAAGTTATATTGGTAATCAGGAGTTGTTTGCGGCTTTTATCGGAAATGCCGCTAATCTTGACGAGAGAGGCCTGGTGAACCCTTCCTTATATGCGCTTCTGGGGGATCCGGGCAAATGGCTATTGAAGCATCGGGGGTTTGAAATATCGCCGTTGCTTGCGCTGGGAGTATATCTGGCTGGGACGGTTATTATCTCCGGAATAAGTTGGAAGTCTTACGTAAAATTGAAAAAAATAAGTAATAGTGATAAACATAAAATGGTGATCTATTTATTTTGTATAGTAAGCGCTCTGGTCATGCCGAGATTTAAGGCCTATTCGTATATTCTGTTGATTGTGCCAGCGTATTATATAATGACGGAATATGCGGATAGATTAAAAGCTGTCCCCGTGCTGGTTATTGCGTTGTTGCTTACTATTCCGAGCAAATGGAACCTACCGGGCACTGGCCTCTTGATTCGAGCAATATGGGAATATTATCCGCTTATATTAGCCTCAGTTTTATGGATTATGTATTTAATGCACATTGAGATATTGGCAAAGCGGGAACTGACTCTGCCATCGAATTAAGGTCAGGGTCTGACTTCTAAGTAATAAATCTTGAGGGAATGGGAGACTAAAGGACAATATTATGCGAAAGCACTTCCTGGCCATAACCGATTTCAGCGAAGCGGAAATACGCGAAACGCTGAAACTCGCCCTTGAATTGAAAAAGAAACGAGGACAGGTGCTCGAGGTACTTAAAGGCAAAACTGTCGCCTGCATTTTCCACAAACCTTCCCTGAGAACACGAATCTCCTTTGAGGTCGGTATCCATGAGCTCGGCGGTAATTCGCTGTATATCTCCGAAAAGGAAATCGAGCTCGGAGTGAGAGAATCGATCCGCGACGTGGCCAAAGTCCTTTCGCGCTATGTCGCCATGATCGAAATCCGGACGTTCTCTCACGATGCGGTCGTCGAGCTGGCCAGATATTCAGACGTCCCCGTCATCAACGGCCTGACCGACCTTTTGCACCCCTGCCAGATCATGGGGGACATGATGACCATAATCGAGCACAAAGGCAGAATCGACGGTATGAGAATCGCCTATCTCGGCGACGGCAATAATGTCTGCAACTCCTGGCTCAAAGCCTCCGTGAGAATCCCGTTCGATCTGAGAATCGGCACCCGAAAAGAGACTTTGCCCAATGCGGCTATTCTGGAAGAGGCCAGATCAGCAGGCAGATCCAAAATCACAGTTACGGAAGACCCCAAAGCCGCCGTAAGGGGCGCAGATGTAATTTACACCGACGTTTGGGCTTCGATGGGACAAAAGGACAAAGCCCAATCTCAGGCGGAGCTCTTGATAGCCTTCCAGGTCAACGACAACCTGCTGGCAGCCGCCGATCCGCAATGTATCGTAATGCACTGCCTGCCGGCGGAAAGGGGTCGCGAAATCACCGATGACGTCATAGACGGCGAGCATTCGGTGGTATTCGATCAGGCGGAAAACCGCCTGCATATACAAAAGGCGATAATGGTCAAGCTGGCACACTGCTGATCGTGCATTTTCATAGACCCACCATTCACTATCCGCTTGATTAACGCAGATCTTTTAATGGTTATTTATGTCAATAAATAGTTGATTTTAAACCTGTTGATGTTATCTTAACGGCTGTTATGGAAACTGGTGTTTGGAGGATTTTCGATGCCCGACGTGCTGGATAATGTCAAGATAGGCCCTCTCAACTGGAAAATGAGGGTTCATGCGCCCAAACTGGTCGCCAAAGCCAGGGCCGGGCAATTCGTAATTGTGAGAGTCAATGAGAAAGGCGAGCGGGTTCCCATGTCCATCGCCGGACTCAATAGAAAAAACGGTGTTCTGACAATAATCTATCAGGTAGTAGGAAAAACATCCGCGCTGATGACCACGATCGAGTCAAGGGGAACGATCCTGGATTGCGTCGGGCCTCTCGGTTTGCCCACTCACGTCAACAATTGGGGCACTGCGATCCTTGTCGGCGGCGGAATCGGAATCGCCCCGATTTATCCTATTGCCCAGGCCTGGAAACAGGCCGGGAACAAACTCTATACAATCATGGGCGCCCGATCTGCCGACATTCTGTTTTATGAAGACGAGCACAAGAAGATCGCGGATAAACTCATCGTCTGTACCGATGACGGTTCATACGGCCGCCACGGATTCGTTACCGATCCGCTCAAGGAAATCCTCGACAGCGGCGAGAAAATCGGAATGATCATGGCTATCGGGCCGGTGCCGATGATGAAATTTCTCTCGAGATTGACGGCCCCCTATAATGTACCTACATGGGTATCCCTCAACCCGTTGATGGTCGACGGCACCGGGATGTGTGGGGGATGTCGTATAGCGGTGGGGGGAGTCACCAAATTCGCTTGCGTGGACGGCCCTGATTTCGACGGTCACCAGGTCGATTTCGATCTGCTGACCAGGAGACTGGCCGCGTACAAGGAACAGGAAAGGGAATCCTTCCATCGATTCGCGGAATCGCCGGATTGCAAACTTCATGAATCCGTGCGAGAATTGGTTCAGCCTTAGAATCGGCAATGTCATTTGATGTCGCGCCCGTCATGCGCCTGAGATGGTGAAGATATTCACAACATCAAGCGATGTTAAGGAGAATAGACTTGACTGAGAAGCTGCAGAAAAAAGATCGGATGAAGATCCCGCGCACGGTCATGCCCGAGCAGGATCCGGGAAAAAGGATCGGGAATTTCGACGAAGTGCCGTTTGGATTAGCCGAGGAAATGGCCTTGCAGGAAGCTTCGCGATGCCTCGAATGCCCCAAGGCGCCTTGCGTGGCAGGATGTCCTGTGGAGGTCGATATCCCTGGATTTATATCGTTGATAGTGGAGCAGGACTACGCCGCCGCCGCCCGCAAGATAAAGGAAACCAACGCCCTGCCGGCTATCTGCGGACGTGTCTGTCCGCAGGAAGAACAATGCGAGCAGCTCTGCATTCTATCAAAAAAATTCAAGCCCGTGGCAGTGGGATATCTCGAGAGGTTTGCCGCCGATTATGAACGGGAGAATAATCTCGTCCAAATGCCGAAATTAGCCCCTTCCACCGGATTCAAAGTCGCCGTCGTCGGCTCCGGCCCCGCAGGCCTGACCGTGGCCGGGGATCTGACCCTGCTCGGACACAAAGTCGCCATATTCGAGGCGCTCCACAAACCCGGCGGTGTACTCGTTTACGGCATCCCCGAATTCCGTTTGCCTAAGAAGATCGTGCAGTCGGAATGCGATTACCTGGCCGCGATGGGCGTCGAATTCAAGTCTTCGACAGTGATAGGCAAGAGCGATACCATCGACGAGCTGTTCGAGATGGGTTTCGATGCCGTCTTCATAGGTACCGGCGCCGGACTGCCTAATTTCATGGGGATACCGGGGGAGAACTTGATCGGTATTTATTCGTCCAACGAATACCTCACCCGCTCGAACCTTATGAGAGCGTTTGAATTTCCCACTTACGATACTCCCATTATCAAGGGAAAAAATGTCGCCGTGCTGGGCGGAGGCAACACCGCCATGGATTCAGTCAGGACCGCGCTTCGATTGGGGGCCGATAACGCCTATATCGTCTACCGTCGTTCTGAAGCCGAGATGCCCGCCCGCGCCGAGGAGATCCATCATGCCCAGCAGGAAGGGGTGCAGTTCCATATGCTCACCAACCCGGTAAGATTTGTCGGGGATAACGACGGCAAGGTCGTGGCTATGGAATGCCTGCGCATGGAACTGGGCGAGCCCGACGATTCCGGGCGGCGCAGGCCCGTGCCGATCGAGGGCTCCAATTTCGTTCTCGATGTCGATCTCGTGGTCGTGGCTATCGGCAATTCATCCAATCCGCTCATTCCCCGGACGACTCCGGGGCTGGAGACGAATCGCTGGGGGAATATTATTGTCAATGAAGAGACGATGCAGACGTCGCGCCAGGGCGTTTACGCCGGCGGCGACATCGTCACCGGCGGGGCCACGGTCATTTTGGCCGCGGGGGCCGGGAAAAAGGCGGCCAGGGCCATGCACAGATACCTGATGGGCAGAAGGGAGATGGCGGTGACCGAGGATTGACCATGGGCACTTAAACCGATTTAATTCGCCTCCAATCGACCTGCGGCTGATATCAATAATACATTCTATGACGATCGCCGTTAACGTAGATCCAATCGTACCGCTGCGTGTCACAAAACCATACCGCGGCCCCTGAAATTATTTCGCCGGGCCGATCCCCGAATCGACCCGGCGTTTCCCCAGGTAATTTGTCTTAGCGCAATCAGGAAGCAGTTATACCTGATTCCTTTGCGAGGACAAAATCCACGTAAAATTTACCGTTCTTGGTTGCGTTGGCAATACGAAAATAATACCTATATAATGCCTATATTTTTTATCGGTAATTCAATTTTTGCAGATATACGGCCAGATTCATGGATCTGTTTTTCAGCCCGAATTTGCGTCTTATGGATTCCCTGTGCTTCTGAACAGTGAATATGGATACTGACAGCATTTCCGCGATCTCCTTGTTCGTGTGCCCGGCCCCTATAAGGCGGCAAACCTCCGATTCCCGCCTCGATAACTTCGAGTATGCATGACCCGGCCCCGTCGACATCGACGCCAAACGCCGCAAATGCGCCCGGGCCATGTCGATATACGACTTCCTGAGTGTCCCTTTTCCGCTGACAGCCTTGTCGATCGCCGGCAGAATATCCTGCTCGATCTGCCCGGCCACCGCCTTCCTCAGCGCCAGCTTCTCTTCTTCGATATGCCCCAAAACCTCCCGCAGGGCGATATTCTTGTCTTTCAGCGCCGCACCCTCGGCGACGATCCTCTTCACGTTTTCCACATCCTTTATTTTGAAATAGATTATATCTGCGATCAGCTCCAGGTATTGTATTATCTCCACATCAGGTCTCATCTTGTCAAACGGCGTATCGGCCGACAGCCATCCCGCTATCTCCCTATTCGAACGAAAAATCGGCACGAACAACTCGTCCCCGTTTACCCAGGCCCCGGTCAGGTTCAGTGATTGTGAATCCTGGGGAATATACCGCGGCGACGATTCCAGCTCGAGTTCGGATTCTGCCGGGATAAAGTACGATTTGCTGATTCTGAATTTATGTTGCGTTATCTTCTTTACCAATCTCGCGCTTAACGGGGCGGCCCTTTTTGCCTCTTCCACCACTTTCCTTTCGACTCCGACATAGCCGATGTTGACGATGCGCCTGGCTTTGTCATGCAATGTGAAAACAGCCCGCCTGAAAAGTTCCGCGTCGTATATCGCCTTACAGCCCAGATTCAGGCATTGATCGACGCTTCTGGCGGTTCTCAGCGATCCGTGAAGCTCCAGACGGGTCTTGTCGCGAAGCTGTCTTGCCCGAGCCTCGGTGACGTCCCTGGCGATCAGCTGCACAGTCTGAAGCGAGCCGAACAACTTCTCAACAGGCGTAATGCTCGTACGAAACGTCCGTTCCACGTTGTTCAGGATCGTCCTGTTCTCGAACACGGCGCTCCGGCCGGATTCGAGCACCGCCGCAATCGAGCGCATCTGACGATCCGCTATCTCCGGCGGAAACAGATCGGACATCCTCTTTCCGATCAGATCCTCCGGCCGCTTGAGAAAGTAATCCGCAGCCCTTTTATTCATCATCTGAAATGTGCCGTCTTCGCTGACCAGCACTATCGGTTCATCGGAATTTTCAAACAAGAGTCGATATTTCTCTTCGCTTCGGGCCGACTCAAATTCGGCCCGCTTGCGTTCCGTGATATCCCTCATGATGATTTGCCGGGCTTCCCGGCCGTCGAATATGATCGGCTTGATAGATGCCTCGATATTTACGGGACTTCCGTCCTTCCTGATCAAAATCGTTTCGTAAAACGGCGAAAGCGTCTCGCCCCGATTCCTTCGTTCCATTCTCTCGCATATTCCCTGCAATTCGTCCTGATGCGCCAGATCCTCGATCGTCTTGCCCAGGGCCTCATCGAAGCTGTACCCGAAAATATCGGAAAAAGCCCTGTTTACCCAGACACATTTGCCGTCGATATTGACAACTGTCGCGTCGGTTATATTCTCCGTCAGGGTCTTATATCTGGATTCGCTTTCCTTCAGTGCTTTTTCAGCTTCCTTGCGATCTGAAATGTCTCTGACAATAATAATAAAAGCGGTCTTGCCCTCGAATTCGAAAGGTCGTGTCGAAATCTCAACGGGTCTTATCGAGCCGTCCTTGCAGATCACCTCCGTTTCAGAAAGCGGGGGCAAGTCCTCTCCGGCCATGCGGCGGTTATATCTTTGCAGCGATTCCTCTTTCGTCTCGTCGGAAATAAATTCCAAAAACGGCTTTCCGACTATCTCGGACTTGCCATACCCGAACAGCTTTTCCACCGAGTTGTTCGAAAATACGATGAGCTTATCTCTGATGACTATAATGAGGTCGCTGGATTGATCGACAATCAATCTCAGATTGTCGATAGAATCAATCAGACTCTTGTCCTTATCCGAATACATTAATCCGCCCGAAAATCAGCTCGCAGCCCCTTATTATTAATCTGCAACAGTAATGCCTAATATACTTGATGTTATAAAAATGTCAAGATTGTTGCGATATAAAATAACATTTCGGGGAGTTCATGACCGAAGTCCGCCGGGATACCCCTCATCCCGCCGACTCGCGCAGGTCTCAAAACCTGCAGAACGTCCGGTTAACTGATACTGCTCCCGTATTGATGATCATGAGTCGAATGAACGGGCCGGTTCTACCCCTGCGGCGGGCATTCCTGGCACGGCACCAGATCCGGCAAGCCGGTCTGCAGCTTTGAGAACGCCGTTATGATATCGGCGATATTGAAGGCGCAGGTGTTGTTGACATCCATGGCTACCGCCCACTCGTCGCCGCTACCGGGCGGGCATTCGCAAAGGTAGCCCGCCTCCGGCGATCCGGTCTGCAGGTATGAGAAAGCGGCGATTATATCCGCCACGTTAAACAGGCCGTTAGCGTTGTAATCGCCGATTACGTAATCGCAGGCGGGCGCCGAAATTCCCAGCACGTCGCCGCGCGAATACATGATTTCATAATACCCTGACGATCCTCCTTCGTCCGAACAATCCTCGTTCCAGACCACGTGCAGCGTATCTCCGCTCGAAACACAAATGTCGGGGTTATAGCCGGGGCGATTGTCGTTACCGCTTCCGCTGACCCAGTGACCTACTACCTCCTCCCCGGTATTGCCGGACCAGGTCTGCCCGAGGTCCGTTGAGTAGGAAACGCGAGCTTCATTGCGATAGTTGGAGGTCGATGGATCGTAAATCCCATAGACTATCGCTAAATTGCCGGCGGATGTGACTACGATGAAAGGCTTGGCGGCAGTCGTGTCGTCTTCCGGATTGAAATCGACGTACATTTCCTCTGATAAGCCGCTCCAGGAAACTCCACCGTCCAAGGATTGAGTGTAATAAATCGCTCCCTTGAATGAACCGCCGATATCGTTTCTGGCTTCGAAAGCGATATGGATGCCAAAGTCCGGTCCTATGGCAATTGCGGGAAGGGTCGTAGACCTGTGCGGCATGGCCGCCGTCAGATCCTGCGTCTCACTGGAAAACTGCGTGTCTCCGGCTAATTTGATGCCATAATGCACGGCTGTGGACGTTATGTCTGTCGGTTCGAGACGCTCCGTCCAGGCCACATACACATTGTCGTCGGCATCGATTGCGATAGCCGGGTAGTTGGCGTGACGGCCGTCGGGAAACGAGATCATGCGGTCCTCTGTCTGGCTCGTCCAGGTCGCGCCGCCGTCTGACGAATACCCGTAGTAGATCTCAGTGGTATCGTATTCCGCCCGTTGATGCCAGACCACGTGCAGGCCGCCGCTATTGTCAGCCGCTATCGACGGCGCCAGCGCCCGGGGCCCGCCGGGGAAACTAATGGGGAAATCGACGTCGGAATGCTCCCAGGTGTCGCCGCCATCGGTCGAATTGACCAGCATCACCTCGAATCCGACATTTGTCAGGGATTCGGCCCAGACCACGCAGATATTATCCTGGTTCCAGACCACCAGGTCTACGGGATTATCAATGGAGACCAGCGACCCCTCGCCGTCATCGGCGCTGATCCTGAAATCTGCTGATGAACCGGTCCAGTTGCGGCCATTATCAATCGACTTGGAGAAAAATATCTCATAGGGAACGAATGTCTTGCCCTGGACCCAGGCGGAATACAAAATACTACCGCCGCCCGATCTCACTCGCGGGAATCTGGAGAGGAAATCACCCGTCGTGCCGGGAAAATAGCTGACTTTTAAATCGCCGCTCGTGCCGGACCAGTCGGCCCCGGCCGGCGAAATCATGAAGACCATAATCCCGAAAATAAATAACCATTTTGACATCTTACGCCTCCGGAAGAAATCTGTCCTTTTCAAGACCGCACAGCCAACAACGAAGCTGACATATAATATAATAATCGACTGCGGAAACGCAAGTCATAATGAAATGCGCGGGGAACTCATAATGGATGCCGGACACCGTAAGCCGGAAAACCTGCCGCACTTGCCCGAGTTACCGATCCGCCGGCGGGCACTCCTCGCTGGGCGCCGGCTCCGGCGAGCCGGCCTGACCCATGGAAAATCCAGCTATGATGTCGGCCATATTGAAGGCCGGGGAATCGCTGAAATCCGGGGCGCTGCCTTTGTTTGGATCTCGGTGCGAACATGAATCGCGGCTTGGCCGATTCCCATATCACCGATAATATCAATCCGAACTCGTTCAGGCTGCCCATCGATCGATTCAGGCCGCATTCTAAATTCAGTACGATTAAGGCGAATTGGAATTAACTCACGGGCAATGGCCTGCGAGGCAGTGCTATTTGACGTCTATACGGTACTCTTTCTCATCCCAGCGATCTTCGGAGATAAGGTAAAATGTAAATCTGATTGGCGCTTTCTGCCCGATCGCTATCGAAATGTCGACAAATTCCATTCCCACGGCCGTGTGTTGCGATCTGGAATCGGTCGAGGATTGCCATTCATCATTGGACCAGTGCAAAAAGAAAGCCTTCGGGTACTCGATACGCAACGTGTATCCGCGCCTTACGGCTCTTGGCTGACGATTGGGCTTCCAGATCTCCATCAGACGACAAGCGCTGCTGGGCCCGAGATATCGATCCGCGACCGCCGGGATCAGATCGAAGACCTTCCCGTCATGGACCGATCGGAGGAGCTTGATATATTCCGCGTGTGCCCACATCAGTGGCATTGCCGCCCCCGTCGGTCTGCCGAGAAGCATATGTTGCGAGGGTATATCGTTCTCGTCCCAGACCTGTTCCGGCAGCATGCCTGTGGGGGAAGCGAACTTCTCGAGAGTCTTAATGAATGGTGCGACGTCTTTGCCCGCCGCCAGCTCGTAGTGGGCGCGTTCTCCGGTCAAAAGCGGCCAGGCCCGGCCTTTTCCCCAGCCGATATACGGGCCGCCGTCGTCGCGCTGCCCGTAGCCATCGTGATTGTAACGACGCCAGCACGGCCCGAAAGGCGTATCCGATTTTAAGAGCGCATCGACGACTTTAAGCGAATCGGTAATGGTCGGATCGTCGGCAGGTCTGATACCATAGCGTACCAGTTCCAAAAACCCGGCGTCGACAATGTCCCTCGCCGGAAATATTCGTTGACTGGCTGGATGACGGTTGGCAATAGCCAGGTCACCGGTATCGGGATTTTCATCGGGGTGGGGGTCCCTTATGTCCACCGGCTTAATCCTTATATAATGAGTCGATATTCCAGGAGCGATAGTCCCCGTCGTTGTTACTGTCCAGGCCTCTATATGGCAGGCCAGGAAATCGGCGTACTCCTCCAGATAGATTGCCGTTTCGCCATCCCCGCGAATCCTCGCGAATGACGCCGCGCAGACCAGGGCCGCGATATTGGAGGCGATAGTCGAGGGGGAATAGCCGCTGGCCTCCTCCCATCGTTCCTGCTGTGTCGCCGGGCCGTTTCGTATCAGATACCCTGCGGCCTTCATTACGGTGGGATAAGGATCGAATCCGCGCAGAGCATTTTCGGAATGCAGACGCCAGGCCAGAAGTATCGGATACGCCACTTCGTCAAGTTGAACCCCTTTCCAATACGGAGTCCAGTCGATCCAGAAATTG
>CAZDAH010000008.1:17224-22012 GCA_964503405.1 uncultured Ignavibacteria bacterium | reverse complement strand
AAGCTGGCTGACCGCGAGATAGACCAGCGCCCTTATGGGGGTCTCCTTATTTCCCGCCGCCAAAAGACCCGTGGCGGAATTCACCATGTCCCTGGTCCAGACCAGATGATACCCACCCTGGTCCTCGTCCCCCTTAGATTCCCCCCAGGGAATAGACTGCGAGGCTATAAAGGCCCCGGGATACGTTTTGTCCTCGTGCGAAAGCAGCAGGCTGTAGCTGCCCCTGTACAGTCTGCCGCCGTCGCCGGAATACTTGTGCAATGGCAATACTCGCTTGTACGGCCGCTCCCACTGTTCCTTGAAGCGTTTTATGTGATTCTCAAAAGGTATGTCGAGAGATTGCAAAAGCGCCGTCACCGCGCCGTGCAGGGAATCGCCCAAGGCCAGTCCCATCGTGAACTCGCGCCGCCCCTGAAGATCCAGAAGACCGGTCAGCGCTATGTTGCCGTCGGCGGCCCGATCGAATTCCCAATCCATGATGAAGTTATCGTTCAAGTCGGTCCAGCCGTCGCTGAAACCGACGTATCCGCAGGATTGTTTCGAGAACGGCAGATCGGCCGCAAGAGCCAGCCAACAGCCGTTTTTCTCCGCGGCCAGGAGCTTTCGCCCGGCAAGGCTGACCACGAATCCGTTGTTTCCCGCTCCGCCTACCTCGAGATGAGGCGCGCATAGAACATGAAAATAAAGGCCGTCGATAAATTTCCCGGTCCCTGTGATCCTGGCGCGCTGCAGAACGCACGGTTGATGAGGGTTCGTAATTATTTCCTTTGTTATGGCATATCGGCCCCCGGGATCTGTGTTTTTGATTCTATATCCAAGGACGTTCGGCGATAACCGCTCGATCTTGCTGTTCAGATGGCGCTTTTCTTCGTGAAAAAAAGTTCTGCCGTCGGATACGAGCAGCTGCATGTCCCGAACCTGTGGACGGTCAACAGTGGGATAATATATTTCTGTAACGATCCCTCTCCAAAGCGTGAACCAGATTCTGCTGGCCGCCGAGTACGCGGTGCCTACGCCCTCTTTCTCACCATGAGTCCAGCGAGGCTCGATTCCCGGCCAGCCGAAAGCGGAATTGTCAGAAGAAGTCCTTGTAATGGAATGCATTCTGTTCGATTAACTGCGATCCTTTGGGGTTTTGTTCCCCTGGATGATATTGATTCGTTATTAACCGGGCATAGGGCGATTCGATTCTCGAATTCCACGTTATGTCTGCCTCCTCGTCCCTCCCGCTTCCCGCGATCTGCCTGCTATTTCAGCAGGGCCATCCGTATCACGTCGCTTCGCTCGCTCGTTGTCAATCGGGCAAAATACAGGCCCGAGGCGCAATCCGACCCGTCCCAGGTAACATGATGCTCGCCGGCGTTCAAATCTCTGTCGATGATGACAGCCACTCTGCGGCCTAACAGATCGAAAATATCGAGCCTCGCGTGACCCGAGTTAGGAAGCGCGAAGACAATATTTGTCGATGGGTTAAAAGGGTTGGGATAATTCTGCAGCAATAGCAAGCTCCGGGGCAAGTCATCCGCCAAATCGTCAATCCCCGTCGGCTCGCCCGCTCCGAGAATCCTCACGCCCCACTGGTTCAAGGGCCCCTGGTTGCCGGAAACAAGATCGCCTATGAATATCCGCCATCTGCCGCCGGATTCGTGGCCGTAGTAAACTTCCATTCCCAACGGGTCATCCGGTGGAAAATCATCGTCATACCACCCGATGATATCGTCGCTACTGCCGCCCGATCTGTTGTGCAGCACCAGTCGGACATTATCAGGCGACCAGATCACGAAATAGAGGTCGCCGACGTTTGGATGGGTTATGTCGGCGTAAACGTCGATATCGTAAATCTCGTAATCCTCCGGAACATAGAGCGTATCGAACACGCTGTGCCCGTTGCCGTCGGGAATGGGGATAGGATCTTCGGACAAATATGTAATCTGAATCAGCTGCAGTATATCGAATGTGAAATACCTGTCCTCGGGAAGGTATGACGTATTCTCATTCGATGATATGTCGGTCGCTGCTATTCTGTACTCGATATTATCGCCCACGTTTACTGTTCCCGTAAACACACCGTGCCAGAGGTTAAGGTCCGAATCATAGCCGAGATCGAAAGTCTCGACCTGTCCAGAGTTGATTCGGAATTCCACAATCACCGATTCCACCCCGATGTTATCACTGGCGACAGCGGTCACCGTCGGGGGCCAGGCTACATCAGGGATACCGCCAAGCGGCTCATGCTCGATCTGCGGGAAGATCAGGTCGGCGCCGGCGTAAAACTCGAACGTCTCGTCAGGAGCTCCGGCCGGCAGTGTGCTGGTCAGGCCAATATTATCCGAGGCGCTGATATAATAGTAAACCGACGATTCCTCTCCCGGTCCTGGCAGACTGGCCGAGTATTCGTCCTGGTTGCCGGTGGGAGACATTTCCACCATCTGGAATTCGGAGCCGGAATCATACCGATAATAAACTTGAGCCCCTTCCAGCGGGTTGGTGTGATCGAACGTCGCCAGCACTTCGTACGGCCCGCCCAAATTCTCCGTGTCCGAAAGAGGATCGTGGAATATCTCCAGCCTGACCGGCATCTGCTCGAATATTCCGCGATCTACAAACGCCGTTCCGATCTCCATAAGATGCGCGCCGCCGTATAAATTGATGTCGGCCTCCACTATGGCGTTGGCGCCATCCTCGAAATCGGCCTGCGAAGTCAGATAAAAGTGCGATTCCAAAACCAGCTGCGCGGCGGTGTCATAAGCGATCGAATTCTGCATATCCCAAAGACACCTGCTCCAGATCTCGCCGTCGGCGTGAACTTCTCCCTGCAACTTCTCCGGGTAATGTTTGTCCCGGTCAACTCGCCGCCCGCCCCAGAAATGATCCACCGGCCCCAGATCCCAGTCGAACACCTGGGCCTCGTCCCAGCCGTTGGATGCAGGATGGGCGTATGCTACTGATATATAATCGCCGAATCCCTCGCCCATCGAGCCGCCTTCATGCGTCTGGCCCCAGTTGGGCACCTGATCGAACTGAGTGGCGTGTCCGTATTCATGAACGATTACGTCCGCGTCCTCGCCGTCGTCGACTCCGCCCGAGCCGAATGTCAGCTGTCGGTTCGACGGTGAATACCACGAATTATCCTGGGTGGTGCCGTTGACATTCACCCCTATGGAGAAATTCATGATATTATCGAATCCAAGCGATTCGTAAAATTCGTGGCATTCGTTAAGATGATAGTAAACCACCACCTCTTCGAAATAATCGGCCTGACGATTATAATGGAAACTGTCGGGGTCGGTTTCGCTGGCGCGGTTTGACGTGGGAGAAGTGTTAACGTATGTCCCCGAAAGATAATAACGTCCTCCCTGCGGCGGATTGAGATTTTCCAGCGTCACGTCGAACCGGGCGATTGTCAACGTTTCGTAATTGATGTCGCCGGAATCCGGAAGATTGTATGTCTGCTCCGAAACCACAGGATTGGGGTCGAAAGTATACCCCGAGCCGTCGACGAAGACCATTATATTCGATTTATCCAAAATTGAGCCGTCGAACGCATCGACAAAGACCTGCCAATCCCCCAGCGGCTCTCGCGCGGGAATCAGCACCTTCCAGCATAAACTGTATTCGTCGCCGCGCCCGAAAATTACCAGCTCGCTTTCCGGTTGCCCGCGTAACTCCTCTATCTTTATCCCTCCCACGGCCGACGACACCGCGTCGATTCCCGTTATCGTCGGTTCCACCGAGACAGGGGCGAAACGGCGATAGTCGGAGATAACCGATGATATGGAACCGTCGAGAGTGACATTGACCAGCACCTGCGAGGCGAATACCGGTATATCCTCGTAAACCTGTTGGTACCTGTAATGGTATCCGGAGAGAGTCTTGAGTTCCGACACCAATTGCAGACCGGACCCGTCGGCGGGGATTCCCAGAAGCTCCGAGTATTCACTCAAAAAATCCACGGCGACCTCGTTCGGCTGGCTGTAATCCGACGCGAAAAACGGGTAATAGAGCCGGGTGGCGAAACCGTCGTAATCGTATTGATCCATCAACGCGGCGGCCGCTCCCTTTTCAGGGGGTACGTATTCCCGGCCGGATCCAATCCCCGATGATGGCGGTCTTTTGGCCGCTACTTCGTCCGTCGCGAATAAACCTGCAACAAGGAGAATAGCGAGAAGTCCGTAAAAGCGCATCATTTACCTCCCCAATTCATTTTGTTCAATATACGCTATAACGGAGAATCTACAAGTCAAAGTTCCGTTATTGGACGGGTCGATCACGGGCTGATATCTTGATTAATAGCTCTGATATGAGTATAATACCGATTCGCCGACGATGGTTTTCGGCGATAGGAAAGGCAATCGATGCTCAAAATAGCGGTTTTTGCCTCCGGAGAGGGAACCAACCTGCAGGCGCTTATCGATGCCTGCGGGTCCGGCGGATTGCATGGCAGGGTGACGGCCGTAATTTCCAATAATTCAAACGCATACGCTCTGGCCAGGGCGGCAAGCTCCGGTATTGCGGGTTACCACATTAGCGGAAAAACCCCTCCCGAAAAGGGCGCGCTTGGCAGCAAGCTGCTGAAAATTCTTCGCGAAAATGAGGCAAACCTCATAGTCCTTGCCGGTTACATGAAGATTCTCCCCCCCGAGATTATCAAAAAGTATCGAAACAGGATTATCAATATCCATCCCGCGCTGCTCCCAAAGTTCGGCGGAAAGGGAATGTTCGGATTGAACGTCCATAAAGCTGTAATCGAGGCCGGGGAGAAATTATCCGGGGCCACCGTTCATTTTG
>CAZDAH010000008.1:16384-17214 GCA_964503405.1 uncultured Ignavibacteria bacterium | reverse complement strand
CAGAGAACTGTGCCGGTGCTGCCCGCTGATACGCCCGAGACTCTTGCCGCCCGGATTCTGGAGGTCGAACATCGAATTCTCCCGGAGGCTGCGGGTATATTCTTATGTTAGCGATTGTAATCTCCGCAATTATTCTGAACGCTCCCCGCTTTACCGATCCGTACGGCGGACACAACGATTTTGCCCGGTTCCAAGGCAGAATAATCTCCGATATCGAGATAGTCCGCCGCAACGTATTCGACGACAGGATCAGGAAGAATACCCCCTTCTATTTCAGGTGGGGAAATGCTCTTCATATAATAACCAAAGAGGGGATCATCAGTAACGAACTTCTGTTTGAGGTCGGCGATCCCCTGGACTCGCTCAGAATCATCGAAAGCCAGCGCAATCTCAGGCTGCGCGGCTTCATCAGCGAGGTCTTTGTCGCTGGCAAACCCAATGGCTCAGATAGCGTCGATCTGACTGTTACAACTGTCGATTATTGGACCACCAAGATCGCCCTGTACGCCGAACTCGACGGGGGAGTCCATACCCTGGGGGCGGCGGCCTCGGAAATTAATTTTCTCGGCAACGGTCAGACCTTGGAAATCGGCGGACAAACTTCCAGCGACGAGGACAGCTATTCGATATTCGTGGCCGACGGAAGGCTCGGCGGAACCAGACTGGCCGGTCAGTTCTATTATACGGGCACGACTTACGGCGACGGCGTTTCCGCTTAATTCGCCCGGCCGCAATATTCGATTTTGGTCAATTCCGGATTCTGGGTAAGATATTTCGGTAGCGACGGCATCAGACGGCTTTTCGCCGGCGGTAACGAGATATTCAGATAC
>CAZDAH010000008.1:0-16374 GCA_964503405.1 uncultured Ignavibacteria bacterium | reverse complement strand
CATTCGATTCCAGGGCAATCTATTCGATCGGACTATTACGACGGATGGATTTCTTCGTCAAATACACCTACGAGGTATCAGACTATTCGCCCGACGATCATGATTCTCCGTCAAATTACCTCATTCCTCCCGACCAGACACGCTCCTATCCATCTCTCGGAACGGGATTTTCCTTTATCGAATACGATATGCAGAGGTACCTCGACGAGGCCGGGACTCCCGAGGACCTGACCATGGGAGCAGCTGTAAGATTTTCCCTGGGACGATCGATCCCCGAATTCGGGGCTGACTACACCGGTTCGCGCCCTGAGTTTTCCGCGAAATTTCTGGTCAAGGCGCTCTCAAGGGTATTTGTAGGCGGCAAGAATTCGATTTATTGGTGGAATCACGCTGGGAGAAACTCCGAGATCAATAGCCGCACGGAAGCCATGGTCTACTTGAAAACTGATGAGACTAGCGTCGTGACCGCGAGAATCTTGACCGATTTCGCTTGGCGTCAGAAATCGACATATCAGATAATTCTGGGCGGCGCCAACGGCCTGCGGGGATACCCCGTATATCGTTTCTCGGGCAATAGGCTGGCCGTAGGCAACCTCGAATACAGATTCTATTTCCCTCTGGAGATCCTGACCGTCAGAATCGGCGGCGCGGCCTTCTTCGATATCGGCAACGTCTGGCATAGAAGCGAGAAGATAGATATGCAGGATCTCAGGTCCGATATCGGCCTGGGGCTGAGGTTTGGCCTGACCAAATCGTCGACCTCCAGAGTGCTCCGCCTCGATATTGCCAAATCGCTGGCCAACAATGACGTATTCGTATCATTCGGATCGACAGTCCTCTTCAGCTTGAGAGCGTTTGAGGTTCATGAATAAGAGGCTGCTTTGCTTTCTGTCGGGGATCACTGTTTTGCGGCTCGTTTACGCCGCGGTTCTGCCAATTGCTCCCCAGGAGGCATATTACTGGAATTACTCGCGTCACCCGGCGCTTTCCTATTTTGATCATCCTCCGATGACCGCGTATCTTATTAAGCTTACCACCCTGCTCGGATCGTCATCATTCTCCGTGCATTTGGCGGCCATATTATTGTCTGTTTTAATGAGCCTGGCCATTTACAAACTGGCCGAATCGCTTTTTGATGATAAAACTGCTTTCTGGGGCGTGGTCGCCATAAACCTCGCCTTCATCTACGCCCTCGGCAGCTTGATTATCACTCCCGACGTTCCCATGATGCTTTTTTGGGTTCTGGGCATGATAGCCTGCCATAAAATTACTAAAGGGGGCGGAATCCGCTGGTGGATACTGCTGGGGATATTTCTCGGAGCAGGTTTTGACAGCAAGTATACAATGGTCTTCGCGGCTCTCGGAGTGGTTCTTTTCTTTCTCTTTTCCAGGGAGAGATTAAGGTATTTCTTTACTCCAGGCCCATATATCGCCTTTATTTTCGCTTTTGCGGCTTTCCTGCCTGTGCTCGTTTGGAATTATCGATACGATTGGGCCAGCTTCCTTTTCCAGACAGGGAGGCGCGCGCAAGAAATGACCGAATTTCGCCCCGATTTCTTCTTCGGATTCATCGGGACTATCATCGGCATTTACGGAATCGTCACCCTCCCGATGTTGATCGTGGGAATGCTCGATTCGATCAAGCGTGCCATCGCGAAAAAGGAGACTCGTCATGCCCTGTTGATATGGTTTTCGCTTCCTCTCTTGTTATTCCTTCTACCGGTGGCCGCGCGATCGTGGGTTAAAATGAACTGGACCGCTCCCGCCTTCATCGGCTTGTTTGTGGCCGGCGCCGCCTACTATCAAGAATACTCCACATCCAAAAAATGGGTTCGGATCTGGGGTAAGGTCAGTGTCGCTTTCCTTGGAGTGTCTTTTATCGTCGTTCACGTCATTTTCATCCTGCCCGGAATTTATCTGGGAGAAGGCGACTACACGGTCGGTTGGAACGAACTGGCGTCGAAAGTGGATTCGTCGAGGGCGGGCCTGCCCCAACCTCATTTCATCTGCGGGTACGAATATAAGATCGCCTCCATGCTGGCATTCCATCTCCCCGGTCATCCGGAAACGGTCAGCAATAATATTGTGGGACGGCCCGGACTACAATTCGATTTTTGGGCCGACCCCGATACCCTGATCGGCTACAACGCCATTTTTATCTATGATGACCGTGTGGCATATAAAACGCCGGAACGGCTCTCGAGCTTCTTCGATTCGGTGGCGTCGGAGGAGATCTTGACCGTAAAAAAGGGAGGGAAAAAGCTGGCCGATTTTCATATATTTATCTGCTATGGATATAAAGGCCCAATAGAGGTGAATAAATGAGAGAAATTGTCTTAAGCACTGATATAAAGGAATATCCCCTCCTTCGACGGGGCAAGGTAAGGGACGTTTACGATCTTGACGGCAGGCTCTTGTTCGTCGCCACCGACAGGATCTCGGCCTACGACTGGGTGCTTCCAAACGGTATCCCGGACAAGGGGAAGATACTCAACTCCTTGTCGCTTTTCTGGTTCTCCTTCATAGAATCCGTTTTCCCGCATCATCTGATAACCGGGAATTTTGACGAGTACCCCGAAAAGCTTAAGCGATACGAGTTTCTTAATGGCCGCTCGATGATAGTGAAAAAAGCCGAGAGGATCGATATCGAATGCGTGGCCCGCGGCTACCTTGTCGGTTCCGGTTACAGAGATTACGCCAGGGAACTCGATAAGCCGGGTTCCGACCGGCACGACGGCGTCGTGGATCTTTACGGCAGCCGATTGCCTCGCGGTATAAAATTGGCCGGCAAACTGCCGAGGACCATTTTTACCCCGGCCACCAAAGAAGAAAACGGCCATGACATGAATATTTCCTATGACGAAATGAAAAAACGAATAGGAAGCGAACTGGCCTTGAAACTGAGCAGAGCAACCATCTCTATCTACGAAAAGGCCGCCGAATACGCTCTTAAACGGGGAATCATTATTGCCGACACCAAATTCGAGTTCGGGTTTGTCGACAGCGAGCTGACTCTGATAGATGAGGTTCTGTCGCCCGATTCGTCGCGCTTCTGGCCCAGGGATCTTTACAAAGTCGGCCAAAACCCACCCTCATTCGACAAGCAGTTCATTCGCGACTGGCTGGATTCCACAGGCTGGGATAAAAACTCGACGCCGCCGGTAATGCCTGACGATATAGTGGAGAAAACGCGTGAAAAATACATGCGGGCGCATAAGATTATTGTGGGAAGAGAAATAGATTGAAGGGAATAAGATGAGAATCAAAAGAGCTTTAATCGCTGTTTACGATAAATCAGGCGTGCTGGAACTGGCCCGAAAACTAAGAGAATTCGAAATCGAATTGGTCTCCACCGGCGGGACCATGAAAACTCTGAGATCATCTGGTATCGACGTTAAGTCGGTTTCCGATATTACAGGTTTCCCGGAGATTCTCGACGGCAGTGTCAAAACGCTTCATCCCAAGGTTCACGGCGGCATACTCGCCCGGCGCGATAAGGGCGACCATCTCTCGCAGCTGACTCTTCATAATATCATGCCGATCGATCTCGTAATCGTCAACCTATACCCGTTCGAGGAAGTCACGTCGAAGAATAACGTCAGCGAGGAACAAGCGCTGGAGAATATCGATATCGGAGGGCCGGCCATGATCAGATCGGCCGCGAAGAATCACCCCTCCGTATGCGTGATAACCTCGCCCGTCGACTACGATATTCTGATCGAGGAACTGAAGGCCAACAGCGGACTGACCACGCCCGAATTCCGCCGCCGCATGGCCAAAGCTGCCTTCGCCAGGACAGCCGCCTACGATACCGCCATCACCGCTTATTTCGGAAGCAGCGGCGGCGATTTCCCCGCCGCGCTAAATCTCTCATACAGGCTCCATTCCGGGCTGCGTTACGGCGAGAACCCGCACCAGTCCGCCGCTCTATATGAGATACCGTCATATAGATATTCGTCCGTCACCTCCGCCCGCTTGCTTTCCGGCAAGGAGCTTTCATTCAATAATATCTGGGATCTCGAAGCGGCCCTGCGGATGGCCCTGGATTTCGACGAGCCCTTTGCGGCGGTAATCAAACATACCAACCCCTGCGGAGCCGCGGTCGCTGAGAATCTGGCCTCGGCCTACGCAAGGGCGCTGGCCTCGGATCCTGTATCAGCCTTCGGCTCGGTTATAGCGCTTAACAGAATAGTTGACATTCAGACCGCGAACCTTCTTCACGAGACTCCTTTCGTGGAATGTATCCTGGCGCCAGGCTTCGACAATGACTCGCTCGAACTGCTGCGGCAGAAAAAAAACAGGCGTCTGCTCGATATTGGCAAATTGAATCGTCCGCCGGACAACGAGATCGAATCCAGGCCCATCGCCGGAGGTTTGCTCTGCCAAACGCCGGACAGACGGGAACTTTCTGCGGATGACCTGAGAATCGTAACCAGAACCAGCCCGACGAAACAGCAGATTGAGGAGTTGCTGTTTGCCTATAAAATTGTAAAACATATAAAATCGAATGCCGTGGTCGTCTGCGCCGACCGCGCCACCGTGGGAATCGGTCCCGGGCAAACATCGCGAGTAGAATCGTCACTTATTGCCGTGCGCAAAGCGGGCGAGAGAGCCAAGGGAGCGGTTGCCGCCTCCGATGCTTTCTTCCCCATGCCCGACGGTTTGGAGGTATTAGCCGGGGCCGGGGTGATCGCTGTTATTCAGCCGGGCGGTTCGAAAAAGGATCCCGAGGTCATCGCGGCCGCCGACCATTTCGAGATCGCCATGGTGCTAACCGGTGTCCGGCATTTCAAGCATTAGAGATTTCCACATAGGCTGTTGATAAAAATCTCTTGTGTTTGAATCGGATTTTGGTTTTCCTGTTTCTGGAGGGTAACTATTTAGAGAAGCATTTGTCCTATGTCGATCATGAACGATAAAAAAATTCTGCTCGGTGTCAGCGGCGGAATAGGCGCGTTCAAAGCCTGCGAATTGCTCAGGCTGTACGTGAAAGCCGGTGCGAACGTACGGGTGATAATGACCGCCGCAGCCGGGGAATTCATCACGCCGTTGTCCTTCCGGTCGCTCGGCGCGGAATCGGTGTCTATCAGTATGTTCGGCGAGAAACAAGATACGCTCGAACATGTAAGCTGGGCCGATTGGGGCGACATACTGGTCATTGTCCCGGCCACCGCCAACATTATCGGCAAACTGGCCAACGGTATCGCCGACGAAGTACTTTCCACCCAGGCCATTGCCTTCGACGGGCCGATACTGATCGCCCCGGCCATGAATGTGAAAATGTACCGGAATAAAGCTGTACAACGCAATATAGCCTTCCTGGAATCGATCGGAGTGAGATTCATCGGTCCCGAGGCGGGGCATCTGGCCTCGATGATAACGGCCCTTGGACGCATGGTTTCTCCGGAACGGATTTTCGCCGGGACACGACAACTGCTTGTCGGCAATAACTCTCTGAAAGGGAAGAAGGTAGTCGTCTCCGCCGGCCCGACTGTCGAACCGTTGGATCCTGTCAGATTCCTCTCCAATAGATCGTCGGGAAAGATGGGATATGCGCTGGCCGACGCAACCTCCGCTTGCGGAGCGAATGTCACTCTCGTTTCCGGACCCACAAATCTCGAGACCCCTCCGGGCGTAGAGAGGATCGATATTCTCAGCGCCGACGATATGCAAAGAGCTGTTGCCAAAGCGTGCCGCGGCGCGGATTACCTCTATATGGCGGCGGCGGTCGCCGATTACAAGCCGTCGAGCTACAGCAAACAGAAAATCCACCGGTCGGGCAAAGCCAAAAGGCTCGACTTGACGCCCTCGCCAGACATTCTGAAAAGCCTGGGCCCCAATCGTCCGAAATTCGTGGTCGGTTTCGCCCTGGAGACCGAGAACATCGAGGCCCGGGCTATGGAAAAGTTGCGCGAGAAAAGAATCGATATGATAGTGGCCAATAACCCGACCGAAAAAGGAATCGAATTCGGTTCAGATTCCAATAAGGTGGTCATCTTTTCTCGAAACGGCAGAAAAGTGCATCTGGACAAAATGCCCAAGTTCGATACAGCGCTGGCCATAATTGAGGAGTCGATCAGTCTGACCGGGAAAAGTAAGCGTGGCGAAAAATAATCTGCAGAAATATATCCTCCAGCAGAGGGATCTCGGATTTAAAGAGCTGTATTTTCCGGCGGGCGCCAGGACGCCTGGCAAAAAGCCGGTAAAACGACTGAGCCTGGACAGGTTCAATGATGCCGAGTCGCTCGAACAACTGGAAAATGCGATCAATACTTGTATGAATTGCCCCCTGGGGAAGACTCGCACGAAATTCGTATTCGGAGTCGGTAATCCTGACGCAGATATCATGTTCGTCGGTGAAGCGCCCGGCAGGGACGAAGATTTGAGGGGAGAGCCGTTCGTGGGACGCGCCGGCAAACTGCTGGATAAGCTTCTGGCCGAGGTGGGCTTGAACCGCGGAGACGTTTATATCGCCAATATCCTCAAATGCCGCCCTCCCAACAACCGCGATCCGGAGCCGTCGGAGGCCGATGAATGCGAGCCTTATCTGATGAAGCAGGTAAAGCTGATTAATCCGAAAGTCATCTGCTGCCTTGGACGTATCGCCGCGCAAAGGTTGCTGCGAACCGCGGAGACTCTCGGAGTAATGAGGCAGAAGCAGTATGATTTTCACGGCATCAAGCTCCTGGTGACTTACCACCCGGCGGCCCTGCTGCGGACAAATACATATACACAGCCGACCATCGACGATCTCAGACGAGTTAAAGCGGCCCTGAATCCCTAAAATCGGATCGACTAATGGCTACCCGTAAAGAGAAAACTCCTCCCCAGTCCATCGAAGCCGAACAGGCCGTGCTGGGGGCCATGCTCCAGCATACCGAGGCCCTGCACCGCGGCTTCGAAATGCTCGTCGAAGATGATTTCTATCACCCGAGACATCGCAAGATATTCTCCGCCATCAGAAAACTGTATGAATCATCCAACGCGGTCGATCTGATCACAGTTCCCGAAGACTTATCCAACCGGGGTCAACTGGAGGAAATCGGCGGACGCAAGTATCTGCTCGATCTGGTGGATTCGGTTGTGACCATAGCCAACCTCGACGATTATATAAGAATAGTTAAGGAAGCCGCGGTCAAAAACCAGCTGATCGAGGAATGCGGGGATATCGTCGGCCGCTGCTATGATCCCGTGATCACCGCCGATGAGATCCTCGATTATTCCGAAACGAAAATCTTCGGTATCAAAGAACGTTCCCTCAAGGGAGATTTCATACCTTTGAAAGACATCCTGCCGCGGACATTCGAACAGATCGAAGAGTATTCCAAAAGAGAGGGACACGTTACCGGAGTTCCCACGGGATTCCCCGATATTGATTCGCTGACTTCCGGATTCCAGAACTCCGACCTTGTCATTCTCGCCGGGCGGCCGTCGATGGGCAAGACAGCATTTGCCTTGAATATCGCCGAGCACGTGGCCGTGACCAGGGGACTGCCCATATGCGTCTTCTCCCTGGAAATGTCCAAGGAGCAGCTGAGCCAAAGGCTGCTCTGCAGCCGGGCGAGGATATCGTCGCACCACCTGAGAACCGGTCGCATCGCCGATCACCAGTGGACCAACCTCTCGATCGCCGTCGGTCCCCTTTCGGAAGCTCCCATTTTTCTCGACGATTCCCCGTCGCTTTCGATAATGGAAATCAGGGCCAAGGCTCGCAGGATGAAATTGAAAGTCGATATCGGATTGATAATTGTCGATTATCTCCAGCTTGTGCGCGGCGGTCCCGCCGCCTCGGAGAGCCGGCAGCAGGAGATATCTTATATTTCGATGTCTTTGAAGGCCCTGGCCCGCGAGTTGAAAATCCCCGTCGTGGCCCTGTCCCAGCTCTCTCGGCAGGTGGAGCAGCGCGGCCCCAACGCTCGTCCGCAGCTTTCCGATTTGCGCGAATCCGGAGCGATCGAACAGGACGCCGACCTGGTCTTGTTCATCCATAGGCCGCTCGACGACGAAGGGCACCTGGGTCCCAGGGCGGAAGTGATAATCGGGAAACAAAGAAACGGCCCCACCGGCATAGTCCATCTCGCGTTCGTCAAGGATTTCGCCCGGTTCGAGCTTCTGGAGCTTCATCATGGCTCGCCATACCAGGGCGAGCCTGCCGGATGATTCTTGCCAACATGTTCATACTCCCCTATATTTGTCGATCTATGTAGATGTAAAAGCAGGGGGAACTGTTGAAGATTCTCGACAAGACAATTGGAAAAGCTGTCCGTTTCATACACCAGGTGGGTGAATTATCCATTCTCATATGGCGGCTTCTAAAGTCTATCCCCCTGGTTGTCAAAAATCCGCATCTCACTTCCGAGCAAATGCTGATCATGGGAGTAAATTCTCTCCCCCTGGTCTGCTTTACGTCGGTATTCACCGGAGCGGTTTCGGCGGTGCAGGCGGCCTACCAATTTCAAAACTTCATTCCCATGCGATACCTCGGCACCGCTGTCGGCAAGGCGGTCATTATCGAGCTCGGCCCGGTCCTCACCGCGCTGGTTGTGGCCGGGCGGGTCGGCGCCTCCATCGCCGCCGAGTTGGGCACCATGAAAGTCACCGAGCAAATCGATGCTCTCGAAACCATGGCCCTCGATCCGGTTCGCTACCTTGTAGTGCCCCGTTTCATGGCTGGCATCATAATGCTCCCCGTCCTGACCATATTCTCCGACCTCGTCGCTATCCTCGGCGCCCTGGTTGTGGCCGTCGGCTTTCTCGACATGTCGTCATATACCTTTCTTAACGGCGTCAAGCTCTTCTTCGATCTGCAGGACCTTTTCGGCGGGCTGGTCAAGTCGGTATCGTGCGGGGGGATAATCGCGGTTATCGGCTGTTTCCAGGGATTCAGAACCTATGGCGGAGCCGAAGGTGTCGGATTATCGACAACCAGGGCTGTCGTCCTGTCGTCTATTCTGATTCTGCTTACCGACTACGCCATAGCCACAATCATCTTCGGGTAATTCGCCGCAAAAAAAGAAGACGAAATCATGATAGAGATAGTGGATCTTCACAAGTCGTTCGGGCGCAATAAGGTGCTCAGCGGGGTGAACCTGACAATCAACAAAGGCGAGACCCTGACCATAATCGGGCGTTCCGGGGAAGGCAAATCGGTTTTGTTGAAGCATATAATCGGGCTGTTGAGCCCCGATTCCGGCGGAGTCCTGATCGACGGACAGGATATTTCCCGGTTCAGCCGATCGGAGATGGTCAAGCTTAGAATGCGTTTTGGGATGCTATTCCAGGGAGCGGCGCTTTTCGATTCCATGACGGTTGACGAAAACGTAGGCCTCGGTTTGAGAGAGCATAACATATTTCAGGAAAGCAGGATACGGACAATTATAACGAGTAAACTGGCTCAAGTCGGATTGACCGGTATCGAAACGGTCAAACCTGCCGAGCTCTCAGGAGGCATGAAAAAACGGGTCGGGCTGGCGCGGGCGATCGCCATGGACCCGGAATTCGTCTTGTACGATGAACCGACCACGGGGCTTGATCCTATAATGGCGGACGCCATCAACGACCTGATAATCCATTTGAAAAACTCCCTTAATATTACCTCCATCGCGGTCACTCACGATATGGTATCCGCCTACAAGATCTCGGATCGCATCGCCATGCTTTACAAAGGAACGATTATCCAGGTTGGCGCTCCCGACGAGATAAGGGAGTCTGATTCAGAGATTGTCCAGCAGTTCATTAGCGGCCGCGCCAGCGGCCCGATCACCGACGGCAAAAGCTGAGTTTTGCTGTTAAGAATTAGCTGCATCAGTCGATAAAAAAAACGGTTGTATTTTAGAATCCGTTAACGTATTTTCCGAGGATGGGAAATTGTGGAAACTGTCTTAGATGTTCGTGACAGCGGGAAAGTAGACAACATGTCGTTTTTCGGGTTTCTCACCAATGACATCGGTATCGACCTCGGCACCGCGAATACACTTGTCTATGTAAAAGGACAGGGAATCGTCCTCAATGAACCGTCGGTGGTGGCCGTGGAAAAACGAAGCGGAAAAGTTCTGGCCATTGGTATCGCCGCCAAGGAAATGCTGGGACGCACTCCCTATGAAATCACCGCTATACGCCCGTTGAAAGACGGCGTCATAGCCGATTTTGAGATCACCGAGAAAATGCTGGCCGATTTCATCCGCAGGGTGGTAAAACACAGATACCTGATGAAACCGCGTATTATTATATCAGTTCCCTCCGGAATTACCGAAGTCGAGAAGCGCGCCGTGCGCGATTCCGCGGAAAACGCCGGAGCCAGAGAGGTATATCTGCTTCCCGAGCCCATGGCCGCCGCCATCGGGGTCGGCCTTCCCGTGGATCAACCGTCGGGCTCCATGATTATCGATATAGGCGGGGGAACGTCGGAAATAGCCGTAATTGCGTTAAACGGAATTGTGAATAATACGTCCATAAGAATTGCCGGCGATGAGCTCGACGAAGCCATCGTGAGCTACTTGAAAAAAAATTACAGCCTCTTGATAGGCGAAAGGACCGCCGAGGAGATCAAATGGAAGATCGGTTCTGCCTATCCCCTGGAGCACGAAGAATCGATGGAGATTAAGGGTCGCGATCTTACCGCCGGAGTGCCAAAAACGCTGAAAATCTCTTCCGCTCAAATCCGCGAAGCCCTGTCCGAACCGATTTCGGCCATAATCGAAGCGGTACGGCAGGCGTTGGAGCAGACCCCGCCCGAACTGGCTTCGGATATCCTCGATCGCGGCATTATCATGACCGGAGGCGGCGCCCTGATCCGCGGTCTGGACAAGCGTTTGCGCCAGGAAACGAATCTCCCTGTCATAGTCGCCGACGATCCTCTGACCTGCGTGGTCAGGGGGACCGGCAAATGTCTTGAGAATATCCATCAATATTCCAAAGTCCTGACAAAATCACGACGCGGATAAGCCCGTTTACGACATAATTTTCGTTTAATCTTTCCGCCCCTTTCGGGGTCTTATATATTGGAAGAGATGAAAAACGAAAGCATCAGGGAGAAATTCGATGATCTCTTTGCCGACGCGATCGTCAAATACAAAGACAGGATTTTTCTGGTGATTCTAAAATACGTAAGAAACAGGGATGACGCCAAAGACCTGACGCAGGAGGCGTTTATGCGGGCCTACCGCTCCCGGGATTCCTTTCGCGGTGATTCCTCGATCTACACCTGGATCTTCAGAATCGCCGTGAACCTGGCCCTCAAATTCAAGCAGCGAAGCCGGGTCTCCGATTTTTCTTCCCTCGACGATTCCCCGCCCCTTTATTCGCAATCCGACCCGCTGAATCTGATAAGATCGAAGGAAATTTCCGGCATGATAGATAACGCCGTGCGGCTGCTGCCTGAACGTCAGAGAATGACTTTTGTTCTGCGATATTATGAACAAATGCCTTTCGCTGCCATTGCCGAGAACCTGGCTATTACGGAGGGCGCGGCCAAAGCCAATTATCATCAGGCCCTTCAGAAAATGCGGTCCAGCCTGCGCCCGTACCTTGAGGAAGAATCATGAGCTGCGAAAAAATCAGATCCGATATCGAGATGGCTTTTGCCTCCGGGCGCCCGGATCTCGGTATCGAATTGGAATCCCATCTGCGGGATTGCCCCGAATGCTCGGCTTACCGCGCCGAACTGTATCAGCTCAGGATGACTCTAAACGCGCAGGCATTCTCTGTTCTTCCGGGCGAACTGGATGATATAACATTCGAGAAGATCGCCGGGGAAAAGACGCGGTCTGGCGTCGATTCACGCTCGAAAAGACCGGCGTTGAAAAGCGCCGTGCGCTGGGTCTGGGCGCCCGCGGCGGCCGCGGCGATTGCGTTTATGCTGTTCTTTTTCCCCGATAGCGGAGATTTGATAATTGAACCCGAAACGACCGGTTCGGGAAGCTCGGACTGGGTTATTTCTCTCGAGTCCGATATACCGGATAGCGCCGTATGGTCCGGCGTTGTCGACCGGTTCCTTGGCGATGAAACCGAGTTCGATCTTGCCGCCGACGAGATTCCCCTCGAGCTGGAGGAGGCCCTGGAGAGTATGACTGAGGAGGAGCTGCGATTGTTATATATGAGAATAGATCAATTGAACGGGAGCGCGTCATGAATATGATCAGCTACCTGCTGACCCTGGCGTTAGTTTCGCCGGTTCTCGCCCAGCCGCCTGGTTCCGGTATGAGGGGCGGAACGAACGAGAGCCCCACGCGCCAGAGGATCCGGGAAAAAGTGCAAATGGTGAAAATCTGGCGGCTGACTGAAGCCGTCGGCCTGACGCCCGAACAGTCGGAGAAATTCTTCCCGGTTTATAACCGGCATCAGGAACAAATGGATAATTTCGAGAGAGAAAAGCGGGAGATTCTCGAGCGAATCAAGGGGCTTGCGGATAATCCGAATTCCGCGGAGGATGAGATTAGCGCCGCCATGAGAGATCATAAGGAACATCACCACAAGCTGGCGGAACTGCACGATTCGTTCTTAAGCGACATATCATCGATACTCTCGATACGGCAAAGGGGCAAGCTCGTCGTGTTCGAGGAGGAATTCAGAAGAGACATGCAGAGGATAATCGCGGAAATCCGCCGTGAATTCAAAGGCGGACCCGGTAATAGAGACAGGTAGTGAAGGGAGGTTGTGATGTTTCGTTCGACATTCGCGGTTTTCGCGTCGATATTGCTGCTCACCGTAACATTGGGCGCTCAACCCCGCGGGGGGATTATGGCGGCCGCCGATGATTTGGAGTTGACGGATCAGCAGATTGAAAAACTGCAGGATTTGAGGTACCGGCATCAAAAAGACATGATCGCCAAACAGGCGGAACTCAAAGAAGCCAGGCTCGAACTTAAGGAGTTGATGCGTCAAGCTGGGGTCGACGAGAAAGCGGCCATGGCCAGGCAGGAGAGAGTCCTGCGAGCCAGGGACGAAATCGCCCGGGCCGGATTGAAGCATAAACTTGCGGCCCGCAATGTCCTCACCGAAGAGCAATTCGGGAAATGGCAGAAGATGCAGCAGGGCAAGAAGCATCATCGCGGCCAGGGCAGGGGCGGCGGTTTCGACTGTCCCCGACCGGAATTTCGCCATGGGATGGGACCCGGTGAAGGCAAAGGACCTGGCCCCGGTATGGGAAGACCTTAAGCCGAATTCATCATTTGTCCTCAGGCCCCGGCCAGCCCGGGGCTTTTTTGTCCCTGCCAAATTGGCAGATTTAACTTGTATTATTTCATTTGAATCCGTATTATTGCTGCCATGAATGATATTACACTGAGCCAGGTAACAAGCAAGTTACAGAGCCAGTCCCGACAGGCTCGAATTCGGGAATTAGCCAGGGCGATGAATGTCTCCCAGTCCGAATACCCGGCGTTCAGGAGGATGATCAAGGAGGCATTGAACGAAGGCAAACTGGTCAAAGTCAAGGGCGGTCGTATCGGCCTGCCGGCCGAGACAAAACTGGTAATCGGCAAGTTGTTCGTGACAAGAGCCGGTCACGGTTTTGTCATTCCCGCCGACAGCAGCGGCGGTGACGTTTTCGTCAATCCCCGGGAAATGGGCGGCGCCATTCACGGCGAAGAAGTAAAGGTGGTTATTAAGTCCGACCGGCAGGGTAGAAGCCGCGAAGGGAAGATCGTGGAAGCGCTGAACAGAGAGAAAGGACGGATTGTCGGACGAGTCCACAGGGGACGCTACGGCTTCTATGTGGTCTCCGATGATCCGCGTATTCGCCATAAGATCGAGATCGATAATCCCGAAAAATTTTCGATTCAGAAAGATACTATCGTGCTTCTCCTCCTTCATCCTTGGGAATCGCCGTATCAGCCTCCCCGCGGACATGTGGTGGCGGTTCTCGGACAGGCCGGGGCGCCGGGAGTCGATATTGATTCACTGGTTGTATCCTACGGACTTCCCCGTGAATTCGACGCCGAGATTAATAAAGAAATCGCCCATACCAGATCGGTTATTCCCCGAGCGGAGGTTGCCAGGCGTCTCGATCTGCGCGATTTATTGATTTTCACAATCGATCCGGCTGACGCCAAAGACCATGACGACGCAATCAGCCTGGAGCCGTTGGGCGACGGCCGCTTCAGGCTGGGTGTGCACATAGCCGACGTCTCCTATTATGTGCAACAGAGTAAACTCCTCGATAAGGAAGCCATGATTAGAGGCAATTCGGTATATCTTGTCGACAGGGTAATCCCCATGCTTCCTGAAAAGCTCTCGGCCGATATCTGCAGTCTTCACGAAGATAAAGACAGGCTGACCCTTTCATTCCTGGCGGATATTGACAATACGGGAAAAGTATCGAACTGGAAGTTCGTCGAGACAGTCATTCGAAGCAAAGCGTCGCTGAATTATGACGACGTTCAGGTTTATCTCGACGGAACGGAAAAGACCGGTATCGATAAAGCCAAAGGCAAAGCGCTAAAGCTAATGTACGACGTATCGAGAATATTGAGAGATAAACGAATCAAAAAAGGAAGCCTCGATTTCGATTTGCCCGAACCTCACGTCTTCCTCGATCCCCACGGACGCGTTTTGGATATCATTTCGAAACGGAGAAAACCGTCGCACGAAATAGTCGAGGAATTCATGCTGCTGGCCAATAGATACGCCGCCGTCTTCCTCGGTGGCTCCGGCATTCCCATTCTTTACAGGGTGCACGGCAAGCCCAAAAAGGAGAAGGTCGAGATACTATCGGAATTGTTGAAGGAAATGGACCTGAATTTCAGCTTCAAAGGCGAGATAACGCCCCTGAAAATCCAGCGCGTCCTGGAAAGCGTCAGGGGTAAACCCGAGGAGCAATTCGTCGAGGAAATAGTGCTGCGCACTCTGGCCAAGGCCGCCTACCAGCCGGAGAATATCGGGCATTTCGGGCTCGCTTTCGATACCTATACGCATTTTACGTCGCCTATAAGACGATATCCCGATCTCCTGGTGCATCGCGCCTTGAAACTGGTCCTTAACCATCATCTCAATGCCGAAAACTCGGCCGAAATGTCCCTTAACCTGAAAAGCATCGGCGCCCACTGCACGACCACCGAAATCGCCGCCGACGAGGCTGAACGCGAATCGATTAAAATCAAGCAGTTGGAATACCTCAGCGAACGTGTCGGGGGAGTTTACGACGGCATCATCTCCGGCGTGATCAAATCCGGCATCTTTGTCGAATTGACCGGGAGCATGGTCGAGGGCATGGTCCCGTTCAGTTCCATGGAGGACGATTATTTCGAGCTCGAGGAGGGTTTGCATCGCGCCAGGGGCCGGAGAAGCAGGAGACTGTTCAAGCTGGGCGACAAAGTCAGGATAATTGTGGTCAGGGTCGATATGAGCGAACGCCGCTGCGATTTCGCCCTGATCGATACGTCGAAAACAAAGAAAAAAGCCCGGAGGGAGAATCATTGATCTGCATTTTTTCTCACGATCTGTCTTTATCGGAGAAAATAATCAACGCCCTTCCTCAAAAGAAGGGGGAACTGTTCACCGACGAGATCGGGCTGGCCTCCATTCTGCGCGAATCCGCGCCCGAAGCTGTCATTTTCGATCTTCGCACCGGGGGGCGTCCCCTGAAGCTCCTGGAAAAGGTATTCTTCGAAAAACCGTCGATTATTATTGTGGCCCTTCTGCCCGATATCGGGATATCCGAGCAAATATATTCCGACAAGGAGCTTTACTGGCCGGTGGAGGCGGCGGAGATCGTCGGCAGTATCGAGAAAATTAAAAGCGGCAGAGAAGTGTTATCGTCCTGCGGGATTATCGGCAGGTCGGAAGATTTGTTCGGAGCCGCTGAAATAGTATTGAAAATCGCCCCGTCGGATGTCAGCGTCTTGATCACGGGCCCGTCGGGGGCGGGCAAAGAAATAATTGCCAGGGCCATTCACTCGAACTCGGATCGCTCCGATAAGCCCTTCATAGCCGTCAACGTGGCGGCCATGGCCCCGGGTATAATAGAGTCAGAACTGTTCGGGCACGAGAAGGGCTCGTTCACGGGGGCGTCTTCGCGCCGAATTGGGGCCTTCGAGCGGGCCTCGCAAGGCGTATTATTCCTTGATGAGATCGGCGAAATACCGACTGAAATCCAGGCCAAGCTGCTGCGCGTGTTGGAGCAAAAAGTATTCGCCAGGGCGGGCGGCAACGAGAATATTCCCGCCGATTTTCGGCTGGTGGCGGCAACCAACAGAAACCTTCAGGACGAATTAGCCTCAGGGCGGTTTCGGGAGGATCTCTATTTCCGTGTCAATGTCGTGACAATCGATTTGCCGCCTTTAAGCCGACGAATCGCCGACATAGCCCCTTTGACCTACTATTTCCTGGAACGGCCGAAAATACAATTGAAAGCCGAAAATCTCTACAACGAATCCG
>CAZDAH010000007.1:52947-56974 GCA_964503405.1 uncultured Ignavibacteria bacterium | reverse complement strand
AGTGTTCTCTCTGAAGATCACTACGTTCATTTTTTCGGGGGTTTTTACCGGCGCGGGCACCCCCTGGAAGTAACGGACCGGCCGGACGCAGGCATAGAGGTTCAGCATCTGACGCATCGAGACGTTAAGCGATCTGAAGCCTCCTCCGATGGGAGTGGTCAAAGGCCCCTTCAGCGCGACAATATACGATTTGATGGCGTTCAACGTATCTTTGGGAAGTACCTCGCCGTATCTCTCCCGGGCAGCGTCGCCGGCATAGATATCGAACCAGACGATCCGGTTTTTGCCGCCGTAAATCTTCTCCACCGCGGCGTCGATGACCCGCCGGGTGGCTCTCATAATATCACGTCCGATTCCGTCCCCCTCTATGACCGGAATGATGGGGTTTGACGGTATATTCAGTTTTTTGTTGACGATGCTGATCGGCTTCCCGTCCTTCGGGGGCTCAATCATCTTGAAATTCACGTTCTCCTCCTGTAAACTTCCTCACCGCGTGCGGATATTATGGACAATTAATTTTTCCTGATCGTCATTTCCCCGACAAAGCCGGCCAGCAAAACGTGAAGCCTCCGTTCGGCGGATTCGTAGCCTTCATCCGAATGCTCGAGCCTCGGGAAAATCCCGGCGCTTCTCTTGTCGTCGAAATACAACTCGCCGGCGAAAAGATGCGATGATAACCGCACTGGGATATCCGATGGCACCAGAACAATCGTCTCTCCAATACCCATGGAAACGTGCAGGTTATTCTCACCCTGCTTGAATCTGGATCGAGTAAGATCAACGCGGAGTTCTCCTATGAATATGGACAGATCGATATCGCCGATTTCCTCATCCGACAGATCGGTCTTAAGACTACCGATAAATTTCACGAAATTTCGCTCGCTCGCCGCCCGGCCTCCGAATTGTCCCCGATTTATAATTATATATAACCCGAACAATACAACGAGCAACGGCCATAGATTGACGATAAATCCCCAGGCGCTGAAATCTGCAAATATGCTTTCGAACAAGAAAAGCGCGCCGAGGAAAACCAGGATCCAGCCGTATATCCTCTTGGTTCCGGGTTTCAACTATTCCTCCATTTTGCTTCGGGCATCCCCGCCAGACCTGCTTCCGAGAACCATATCCAGCCCGACAATAACCAGCACTATCGGCCACCATGTATGAATGAAATCGCCGAGATCGAATGCCATGATTTCGAGCCTGTCGAGAATCATGAGAACACCCACCGCAACGAGCAGCAAGCCCCAGAGTGTTCCTGAATAATGTCGTCTCACGGGGAAACCCGCTCCTAACCGAACTTAAAATCGCCGTGCTTCTGTATATGCGCCAATAAGCCGCCGTCGTTGAGGATAGTGATCATTGTCGGAGGTAGCGGGGCGAATTCAAGCTTGGCACCATTGGTTATATCCCTGATTATTCCTGACTGCAGATCGACTTCGAGATCGTCGCCTGCGATAATTCTGTCGGTGTCGCAAATCAGGACAGGCAGGCCGACATTGATCGAATTACGGAAAAAGATCCGGGCGAACGATTTGGCCAGCACTGCCGATATGCCGGCTAATTTTATGATGGTCGGAGCGTGTTCTCTCGACGATCCCAGTCCGAAATTTCTGCCGCCCACCACGAAATCACCGGCGCTCATTTTCGAGGCGAACTCAGTATCGGCGTCTTCCAACACATGCTTGGCCAGCTCGGGCAGGTTGGAGCGTAAATGGAAAAAACGTCCCGGCGCGATATGATCTGTGGAGATATCATCTCCGAATTTCCAGGCTTTTCCCTTCAACAATTCAATCACCTCCTATTTCCGGTTAGAGCGCTTGGTCTTCGGCGCTTTCTTTCCTGCGGTTTTGGTCGTCTTTTTGGTTGTTTTCGCGGCCGATCTTTTGGCGGAGCCAGCGGTTTTCGAAGCAGTCTTGCGCTTCGTTTCCGGCTTCGATCTCGATTTTAAGGCTTGCTTTATGGCGCGGCTGGCGTCGGAGGCCAGCTTGGAGATAGTTTTCTCCAGTTCCCGAGCCGCTTTGGCCGCCTTTGGCCCGTATTCGGCGGCAGCCTTGCGGGCCAGTTTCTCTATTCTCTCTGACGCTTCCTTGGCCTTGGGGGTTGCTTTTGCTACGGTATCGGCCGCGACCCGCTCCACCGTTTTCTGGGCCGACTGGGCAACAGCTTTCAACGCCTCCGTATCGATGACCTGGGATTTCCCTACCGATCTCAATTCCCTGGCGTACTTTCTCGGGTCGGCGATAACGCCTGCGATTGCGGTGGCCGCCAGAGTGGCGGGTGACGACAGGTATATTGAGGCGTCAGGATTGCCCATCCTGCCCTGGAAATTGCGGTTCTGGGTAGTCAGACACACCTCTCCGTCGCCGGGCACGCCCGCGTGGATGCCCACGCACGGGCCGCACCCCGGAGCGACCATCACCGCACCGAATTCAACCAGCGTCTGGTAATATCCGCGGGCCATCGCTTCCTTGAGCACGTCCTCGGAACCCGGGACCGCGACAAATCTGATATCAGGGGCGATTTTCCGGCCTTTGACCAGCCTTGACACGATTTCCCAGTCCTCGATACGAGAATTAGTGCAGGTTCCCAGAAAAACTTGGTCGATTTTGATCCCGGCGGCTTCGTCTATAGTGTGGGTGTTGTCGACGGTGTGGGGATAGCTGACGGTCGGGACGAGAGCGGAAACGTCGATCTCGACAACCCGTTCGTACTTGGCGTCGTCATCGGCGGAAAGCGGAATCCACTTGTTGCCGCGTCCCATCTTCTCGAGATATTCGCGTGTGGTATCGTCAGACGCGATCAAGCCTACTTTGGCCCCGGCTTCCACGGCCATATTGGCGAGGGTGAATCGCCCCGACATATCCATCGCCTCGATGGTAGGGCCGCAGAACTCCAGCGCCTTGTACGTGGCGCCGTCAGCCCCGATAAGCCCGATAAGATGCAGAATCAAATCCTTGGGAAATACACCCGTCTTGAACTCGCCGGTTACGTAGATCTTGAACGTCTCCGGCACCCTGAACCAGGTTTTTCCGAAGGCCATGCCGACACCGACATCGGTGGAGCCCATGCCGGTCGCGAAACATCCCAGCGCCCCGCCCGTGCAGGTATGGCTGTCGGCGCCGATCATCACTTCTCCGGGATTAACGTATTTTTCGTTGATCACCACGTGACAGATACCCTTGCCCACCTCCGAGACTTTCGCCCCCATCTTTTTGGCAAATCTCCGGATGAACATATGATCGTTCGACAGCTCTTTGCGGGATGAGGGGGCGGAATGATCCAGGAAGAATACGACCCTGTCGGGATCGGCCAGTTTCTTTACGCCGAGTTTCTCCAGCTGCCTGATGGCCAGCGGCCCGGTGCCGTCCTGCGCGAGACAGATGTCAACTTTGGCAATCGCGATTTCCCCGGCCGAAACATCGTATCCCGCGTGCCCGCTCAATATTTTTTCGGCTAATGTCTTGCCCATTATCTAATCCTCCTCGTATTCGAAAAGGACGAAGGAATATCGCGTGCCGTCGAAGGCCGCCCGATTCCCGTCCTTAGTAACCCAGAATTGCCAGCGTCTCCTTGTAGGTTTTCGCCGACGCCTGCAGCGCCTTAAGTTCGTCATCGGCCAATTCCAACTCGATAATTTTCTCCACGCCCTTGGATCCCAGCACAGCCGGTATGCCGATATACAAGTCCTTGATCCCGTACTGTCCGGTCAGGTGCACCGAGCAGGGAGCCACTCTTTTGCGGTCTCGCAAAACCGAATCGACCATTTCTACTGTGGCCGCGGCGGGGGCGTAATAGGCGGATCCTGTTTTGAGAAGTTTTACTATCTCACCGCCGCCGTCTCTTGTCCTTGCCGATATCGCTTTGATCTTGTCTTCGGGAATCAACTCGGTAATTGGAATCCCGGCAACGGTGGTATAACGCGGGAGCGGAACCATCGTGTCCCCGTGGCCTCCCAAGACCATGGCTTGGACATCGTTCATGGAAACGCCGAGTTCCCAGGCTACGAAGGTGCGGAAACGGATGG
>CAZDAH010000007.1:52443-52937 GCA_964503405.1 uncultured Ignavibacteria bacterium | reverse complement strand
CCCGCTTGACCGAATACCCTCGAGGTATCGAAACCGGTCTTCTTCCAGCAATGGTAGGTCATGATATCGAGGGGATTGGCAACCATTATGACTATGGCCTTGGGGCAATGCTTCTTGATCTGATCGGCTACCGAACCGATAATATCGGCGTTGGACGTGATCAAATCCTCACGCGACATGCCCGGTTTTCTGGGCAATCCCGCCGTATGTACGACAATGGCAGATCCCTTCATGTCGGCAAAATCGTTGGAGCCGCTGACCATCGTCTCATAGTCGCGGATCGGACCCGCCTGGCAAAGATCGAGCGCTTTGCCCCTGGGCATATCCTCGATGACATCGATAACCGTAATATCACAGATGTTTTTCTCGGCCAGATACATCGCGGTGCACTCACCAACATGCCCCGCCCCGATAACCGTAACCTTTGGTCTCATCATTCCTCCTTCTTCATCACACCCTCACGTTCCAAACCGAACGCTTCAGCTAATCTTATA
>CAZDAH010000007.1:37227-52433 GCA_964503405.1 uncultured Ignavibacteria bacterium | reverse complement strand
GCACCAAGAAACACGCGTCTTTCAAAACCGCGATCTCGCATGAATCGCCGAGATAGTTCAACGCTTCACGCAAAGCATCGTTCACCGAACTCTGGGGCTCAAAATATAATTTTCTTATAATATTGTCATGCAATTTCGTGACATAGACGATTTTTATTTTCTGAAGACGCCGCGCGGTCTTAATTAGCTTGTGAATCCCGAATCTGTTGTCGTGCCAGGCCCGCTCGGAAAGGGCATCCGCCGGATTCGGGTAGTCATCGGCAAGTTCTATAAAATAGGGCGAACCAACTCCCTCCCGGCAGGCGCCGACTACGATCAAGACGCCGCCTTCCTTCACCGCCCTGGCTCCGTGTTCCTGTCCTTTTTGCAATTGGTAAAGATTCGCGTCAAGAGGCGGCTCGCCCACCGCCACGACAATATCGTATTCCCTCTCGAATTCAACTGAATATACTTCTTTCGCTTTCAGGCAAGCCATTTCAAAACTATCCTGCAAATCTCCACAATAAAGATCCACAATTCCCCTGTCTCTGGAGAGAATTAATTGAATGGAGAATATCGGCATGCCTGCTGCCATTTCAGCCGCCTCCAACAGATCGAGATGAACCGGGTTTCCCGCGAGGCTGAGGCTGTCGGCCAGCTCGGATTTGGCGTGACTATGATTGGCTGCAACCGTCTCAAAAGACGCCAAACCAGGCACAAGCGATTTCCGTCCGCCGGTGTAACCGGCGAAGAAATGCGGCTCGACGGAGTTGACGCAAATTAGCGCTTCGGCCCGAATTAGCCATTTGTTGACAGACACCGGCGTCCCCCGCGACGTGCGTCCCAACGAGACCATATTCTCGAGGTCATAACAATCGTGGATAATGATTCTGCCATTGAATACTCCCTTATATTCGCCCAGAATCCCGCCCAATTCCGCGTCGGAGGGAGCGGAATGTGTGCCGGTAGCAATGAGGATTTCCATTCTCTCGGGCTCTATGTATCTTAATAAGATTCTGAGGATTTCGGCATTCGGCACCCTGCGGGTGGCGTCGTTAACCACGACGGAGATTTTTCTGCCTTGAAACTCCGTTCTTACCTTTTCCCAACCGGCCTCGATCTTGCGGGCTGTTTCCGGAGAAGATAGGACGGGAAAAATCTTTGGTTCCAGCAAGTCGAAATTTTGCAAAAACCGGACTTTTTCGAACGCTCCATTATATGGTATGTCCAGTTTCATTGATTAGCTTATCAGGAGAAGAAGAAGGCGATTTCGGTCTTCGCGGTTTCTTCGCCGTCGGATGCATGAACCGAGGTTATGCCGATATCGATTCCCATGTCGTATCTGATGGTTCCGGGGTGCGCCTTTTGGGGGTCTGTCGCCCCTATCAGGTCTCTGATCCCGGAAATGGTGTCGCCGTCGGACTCAACAATCATCGGGATTATTGCAGCAGATGACATGAATTTGCAGAGCTCATCAAGAAAGGGACGGCCTTCATGGACTGCATAAAAATTCCTGGCCTCGTCATAAGTGAGATGAACCATTTTTAATGCGGTTATGCGGAACCTGGCTCGCTCGAGCCTGTTGATGATTTCTCCGATCAAATTTCTCCGGACGGCGTCGGGCTTAATTATCAGAAGAGTCCGCTTAGGCATTCTGCTTTGCCTCTTTGCCGAGCTTGAAACCCACTTCGCAAGCCAGCCTGTTTTTGTCCTCTGTTCCGAACGGCGCCCGTCCCAAAACCGCATTCTCCAGGGATTCTCGTGAACAAATGCCGGAAATCTCCACGATGGCGGCCAACGAAATAACATTGGCTACGACAGGCGTGCCCACTTCTTCCCGCGCCGCCCTGATGAAGGGCAATGAATACGCCTGATCTCTGGGCACCTGACGAACGCGATCGGAATCTACAACAAGTATGCCCTCTTCCTTCAGATCCTTAAAATACTGATCGCAGGACTCCTGGGTCAGGCATAATAGTAGGTCAAGCTCGATGCTCTTGGGGTAAAAAATCTCTCCTCTCGATACGACGACATCGGAACGCGACGCTCCTCCGCGGGCTTCGGGGCCATAAGATTGCGTCTGAGAGACGTTTTTGCCCTCGTAAATCCCCAATGCCTCAGCCAGGATCACGCCGGCCAGGACCAGACCCTGTCCGCCGGAACCCGATAACCGTATGTCGTATCTATCGTTATCTTTCCTGGTTTTCATAATTTGACTTTCACTCATCGGCGCTCCATTTTCCCGGCATCATCAATCCTTATCCCCGGGCCCCGTGTCGGCCACCACTTTCTTTCTTTCTTTCTCCTGCTCCTCGTCGATATGACTGACGCGGTCAATTATTTTCTGGTATTCCTCGAGGTATTCCGGTTTATCGACATTATGCAGTACGCCGGTCACGAATTTCCCTTCGAGTTCCTCCGGCGACATCTTTTCGGCCGCGGCGACCGGCACCGAATGCTCTTTCTGCCACATTATCATCTTCACCGCGCTGCCTTCACGATTGAGACGTCCGTATTGTGTGTGGCAGTTGGAGATTACTTCAACCAGCGAAAATCCCTTTTTCACGATGGCCTGGCTCATCAGACGAGAAAGCTGCGAGGCGTGATATACGGTTCCTCTGGCAATAAACGACGCGCCGGCGGCTTTGGCCAGCAGGACAGGGTCGAACGCCTGCTCGATCATCCCGTAGGGAGCGGTTGTTCCCTTCTTTGAATACGGGGTAGTGGGCGAATACTGTCCTCCGGTCATGCCGTAGATGTAATTGTTTACCAGAATGCAAGTTATATCCATGTTACGCCGGGCGGCGTGGATGAAATGATTCCCTCCGATAGCCAGCAGATCGCCGTCGCCGGAAACGACAATGACCTTCAGCCTTTCGTTGGCCATCTTAACCCCGGTAGCGAACGCCAACGGGCGCCCGTGGGTGGTGTGCAGGGTGTTGAAATCGAGATAGACCGGGATTCTGGCGGTGCAGCCGATTCCGGAAACGACGGCCACGTCGTCTTTGAGCAGGTTTAGGCTGTCGATCGCCCTGATCATGGCTCCCATGGCGATGCCTATTCCGCAGCCGGGACACCAGACGTTGGGGAATTTTTTATGATGACGCAAATAATTGTGAGTGACGTTCGATTTCTGCTCCATCTTACAAGCGTTCCTCTCTTAGCTTTTCGACAATCTGCTGAGGAGTAATGAGCTCTCCGTCGAACCTGTTCAGCCCGACAATCTTGATATGACGATCGCAGAGACGCTGAATCTCCCCCACTATTTGTCCCTGGTTGAGTTCGGGGACGACCACCATATCGACTTTGCCCAGCAGCCGCTTGATTGCCTTATCGGGAAACGGCCAGAGAGTCCGCGGCTGTACCAGGCCGACCTTGAAACGCCGTTTGCGGGCGATCTCGACCGCCTGGCGGGCGGCGCGAGCGGCCGAGCCATAAGCGAAAATCATGACATGCGAGTCATCCATCATGTAAGTCTGTACGTCCGCTATGTCATCGATATGCCGCATGATCTTTAGCCGAAGCTTATCCAGCTTCTGGCTGATTTCCTCCCGCTTGGATGTGGGAAAGCCGTATTCATCGTGAGTCAGGCCGGTGAGATGGAAGCGATACCCCTCGCCGAACGAGGCCATGGGCGAGAGAAAATCGGGGGTTATCTCGAAATGCTTATACCATTCGGGCGGCTCAACCGGGGCTTTCACGGATTTTATATCGACTTTTCCAGGATCCGGCAACCGGACTATTTCCCGCATATGACCCAATACCTCGTCGCTGAGGACTATGACGGGGCTGCGGTAAACCTCGGAGAGATTGAAGGCTCTGATCGTGAGATCGAAACATTCCTGCACGGACGACGGCGCCAGCACGATAGGATTATAGTCGCCGTGAGTGCCCCACTTGGCCTGCATCGTGTCAGCCTGGGAGACTTTGGTGGGCAGCCCGGTGGAGGGCCCGCCCCGCTGCACATTGATCACAACACAGGGGACCTCGGCCATATACGCATATCCCAGATTCTCCTGCATAAGCGAAAAGCCCGGACCCGACGTGGCCGTCATCGCTTTGGCGCCTGCAACCGAGGCACCTATCACAGCGGCGATCGAGGCGATTTCGTCCTCCATCTGAATAAAATGCCCGCCCACGCGCGGCAGATTGCGGGCCAGTATTTCGGCGATTTCGGTGGACGGCGTTATCGGGTAACCTCCGAAAAACTTGCATCCCGCGGCTATGGCCCCATGGGCGCAGGCCTCGTTTCCCTGCAGCAGGAGGGGGGTATCGGACTTGTATATCCGCCTTCTTTTCGCGATTTCGATTTCCGACTCCAAAAACTTATCTCCGATTTCTCATTTTTCGTTTGACGTTATGGCAAACTCCGGGCAATGAACCCAGCAGATCGTGCATTGAGTGCAGTCCATCCCGCGGGCCACGACCGGGTAGCCGTCCTTGTCGCTGTCGAAAACCGTTTTAGGGCACATTTCAATGCAAATACTGCAGGCTTTGCACCATTTTCTGTAAATGACAACCGGATCGCTGCGCTTGTTCCAGCTTCTCTTCTGGCTCTCTTCGGCCACCATCATCGCTATCTCGTCTTTCTTTTCCCCGCTGCCTTGCTTTTCTTCGTTGTCGCCAATGACCGTTTTGTCGTCCTGCCGGGACTTTTCCTCTTAGCTTTCGCCTTAACTTTCTTAACCGTTTTTCCGAGACCTTTGTTCGCAGTTTTCGCGGCTCTCTTCGCTAACTTTTTCTTCGGCTGTTTCGCGAACGACTTGCTTTTCTTTTTCGATAATAAATCCTTTATCAATTCGGGCAATTGCGACGGTATATCGGCGACCGGCACTCCCACCGCATTTAATGCCGCTATCTTGTCGGCGGCCAGGCCCGACGATCCTGAAATAATCGCCCCGGCATGTCCCATCCTCTTGCCCGGAGGGGCGGTGCGTCCGGCAATGAACCCGACAACCGGCTTTTTCATCCTCTTTTTAATGAACTCGGCTGCCCTCTCCTCGTCGGAACCGCCTATCTCGCCGATCATTACGACGGCATCGGTATCGCTATCCTGCTCGAATGCCTCCAGGCAATCGATGAAGTTCGTTCCGATCACCGCATCGCCGCCGATGCCGATGCAGGTGGACTGCCCCAGGCCGGAAAGGGTGAGGTGATAGACAACTTCATAGGTCAACGTTCCCGAGCGGGAGACAACCCCGATTATGCCTTTCTTATGAATGCGGGCCGGCATGATGCCGACTTTGCACAATCCCGGTGATATTATTCCGGGACAATTCGGCCCGATCAGCCGGATATTCCTCGATTTCAGATAATGATACACAGAAAGCATGTCATTGGCCGGAAGTCCCTCGGTGATACAAACTATCAGGCCTGCACCAGCCTCGGCCGCCTCATAAATGGCATCTACCGCGAACCTCGGCGGAACATAAATTACCGAAGAGTTGGCCCGTGTGGCCTTCACCGCATCCGCCATGGAATCGAATATCGGCACGCCGTGAATCACGGTTCCGCCTTTGCCCGGAGTGACTCCGGCGACTACCTTGGTGCCGTATTCGATCATCTGCTTTGTATGAAAAGAACCGTCGCGGCCGGTTATCCCCTGAACTATGAGCCTGGTTTTTCTATCGACGAATATCGCCATCCTTATTCCCTCGTTCTAATCCAGTTACTAACTTAAGCCGCCTTCTCCAGCGCCATTTTCACAGCCTCTTCCATGGAGGTCGACGCCTCCATGCCCACTTTTTTCAGGATTCTCCTGGCCTCGTCCTCGTTGGTGCCGGTCAGCCTGACTACGATTGGCACCTTCGGGCTCAGTTTCTCCACCGCCGCCACGATTCCGTTGGCGACATCGTCGCAGCGAGTAATACCGCCGAATATATTGAAGAGGATCACTTTCACGTTGGGATCGCCAAGGATGATCTTGATAGCGGCAATGACTTTCTCCGGCGACGACGATCCGCCGATATCCAGGAAATTGGCCGGCCGCCCCCCGAAATGCTTGACCAAATCCATGGTCGCCATAGCCAGGCCGGCGCCGTTGACACAGCATCCTATGCTGCCGTCGAGCTTCACGTATGATAAATCAGCTTTGCGGGCGAAGGCTTCCTCAGGTTCTTCGGCGTTGGGGTCGCGCATCGCCTCCAACTCGGGATGGCGATAAAGGCCGTTGTCGTCGAGATTGATCTTGGCATCGAGGGCGATCAATTCGCCCTGTTTTGTCACGATCAAGGGATTTATTTCCACAAGGGAGGCGTCGTTTTGCATGAATACATCGTACAGCTTCTCGATTATCGACGCTGCCTGACGCGCCTGTTTGAAATCAGAGTAAACAAACATGGCCAGTTTGATTGCCTCGAACAATCGCAATCCCATGATCGGATCGACCTCGAACTTCACGATCTTCTCCGGTGTCTTTGCGGCCACTTCCTCGATATCTATTCCACCGGCGGCGGAGACCATGATTACCGGCTTCTTGCTGACCCGATCGAGGATAATCCCCACGTATGCCTCGCTGGCGATATCGAGGGCCTCGGCTACAAGGACCTTGCGAACGGGCAGGCCTTTGATTTCCATTTTCAGGATTTCCTCGGCCGCAAAATAGGCGTCGTCGGGTTCCGCGCAATACTTGATGCCGCCTGCTTTTCCCCGACCGCCGACATGCACCTGGGCTTTGACCATGACCGCCTTCTCATAACGCACCGCGGTTTGCCGCGCTTCTTGCGGCGACGAGGTCATTTCGCCCTTGGGGATCGGAATTCCGAACCTGGCAAAAATGTCCTTGGCCTGGTATTCATGTATCTTCATCTTCTTCCCCCGAACCTGGCTTCTTTATCCATTCATCAAAATCAACAATAAAAATTATCCCCTAATAAGTGAAAAATTTCTCTAATGTCAAGCGGGCTTTTATAATAAATAATTTTTCGCTTCACCAAGCAGAGTTTTTCGTTCGTTTAATTCCGGATTGTCCAAAACGAGATCCATTAAGCGGGCTAAAATCCTGCCGATTTTGGGACCCTCGGACAGCCCGAATTCTTCCATAATGTCCTTGCCGTCGACGGCCAGATCTTTCAGACCGAAGGGGGACTTTTTTTCGATCTCCGCTGTCACCTTTTTTTCGAAGGCGTCCACCTCGGAAGGATCCTGTCCCATCCCCTGGGCGGCGGTGTCGGCGCGTCGAAGCGCTATCAGGCTATAAATCAGATCGGTTCCGACTGCCCTTATCAGCCGTCGAACTCCTTTGTCGCCGGATGATTCGGAGAACATGTGTTTGGAAATCAATAATTCGGCTTTTTCGACTATTTCGTTGGAATATCTAAACCTCTTCAACGCCTCGACGGCAATTTTGGCGGAGAGCTTATCGTGACCGTAAAACGTTGCTCCATTTTCGGTTAACTCTCTGGTGGCCGGTTTGCCAGTATCATGAAAAAGGGCGGCCAGCCGAATAATAAGCTCTTTCGGCGTCTTGTCGAGACATTCCATAGTGTGATCAAAAACGTCCCAGCGATGATACCCGCCCGGCTGGGCCACGCCGATACATGCGGTCAATTCCGGAAAGATCAGATCGAGGGCGCCGATTTGCCGCAGGAGGCGAAAGCCGACCGAAGGCTTGTCAGCCTTCAGCAGCAACTTATTTATCTCATCGGCGATTCGCTCCGGGGCGACGGTTCGAATCAAGTCGAACTTCTCCTGCATAGATCGCAGGGTCTCGGATTCGATCTCGAAACCGAGACGCGCGGCGAATTGCGCCCCGCGTAAAATCCGCAGGGGATCTTCTGGAATCGCCTGGGGAAAGACGATTCGGATAAGTCTTCCGGCGATATCAGGCTGCCCTCCATACGGATCGACAATCTCTCCCGACGGAATCTCCCTGGCCATGGCGTTGATTGTGAAATCGCGCCGCTTGAGATCGACCTCCACCGGCAGATCGGGGTCGTATTCGACATCGAAATCGCGGTGAGCAGTTCCGGTCGATCTTTCGGTACGGGGTATAGCGAAATCTGACGTTTCCCCGGTGTCCCTTCGGGAAAACTTGATCACACCGAATGATTTTCCGACCATATCGACCCGTCCGAATTCGCGCAGGACGATCATCAGGTCGTCAAGCGGTATGCCGGTGACCAGGTAATCGCGGTCCTTGAGTTCTGCATTCGGATCGATCAATCTATCGCGCACCGAACCGCCGACCTCGTAGAGCCTCCCGCGGCTAATAATACTCTCGATCAGTTTTTCCGGCAAGAAGTCGCTCATAATCTATATATAATTTTTCTAAACCGAGATTTCTATCTTTATTACCGGATTATCCTGGTCCCGGCCCGGCCGTTGATGGCCTCGTATCCTCTATCCAGAGACGAAATAATCACCGTCTTTCCACCCTGTTCCAGGAAACTGATAGCCGCTTCGATTTTCGGCCCCATGGAACCGGGCGGGAAATGCCCCTCATCATATAGCCGTTTAATCTGCTCAGAAGAGACTTCGTCAAGCCATTCCTGGTTGGGCTTGCCGAAATTAATGGCCACTCTGTCGATGTCGGTGAGGATCAAGAGCAACTCTGCCCCTATATCTCTGGCCATCACCGCCGAGGCCCTGTCCTTGTCGATGACCGCGTCGACGCCGTATAACATGCCGCCCCGATCGACAACCGGTATACCCCCACCGCCAACCGCAATGACTATCGTATTCTTCTCCAGGAGATTCCTGATCGTGTCTTTCTCAATCAGTCGAAGAGGTTCGGGCGACGGCACTACCCTGCGCCAGCGTTTGCCGCCGGGAGCCGGCGCCGCCTTCTGCCAGCCCATCTCCTTCGCCAGCGCTTCCGCTTTATCTTTGTTGTAGAACTGCCCGATGAATTTGGTCGGGTTTTGAAACGCCGGATCGGTCTTGTCGACCAGTACCTGCGAGATAATGGTCGCCACGTCCATATCGATCTTTTCTTCATTCAGCCTGTTGCGCAGGCATTGAGCAATCATATAACCCATTCCCCCCTGAAGGTCGGCCACGCAAATATAAAGCGGGAGAATCGGGGTTTTGCCCCGGGCCAGCTCGACTCGTAAAAGCGCGTTGCCGACCTGAGGGCCGTTGCCGTGAGTTATGGCCAGCTTATAGCCATTCTTGATTAACTCGATTATGAGCCCGAGGCTGACGGACGTGTTAGCGAACTGGTTGGGGATGGTATCTTCTATATTTCGATTGGAGATGGCGTTACCCCCGAAAGCCACTACCGCCCGCTTCCCTTTGTCTAACGATTGAGCGTCAGCCATCGCGTTCCGCTTTCGAAAAATAACCATTTCATGCCGTTTGTCTCGCCTTTCTCGATCTTGCCGACTTCTTCGGTGCGGCGAAGAAGTCAGCCAGGACATCGGCCAGGCTCGGGGCGCCAATCTCCTGAAGTTCATATGATACTTTCACGCTCGGCTTGTTGATTTTGATAAGCTTGCCCAAATCTATGGGCGTCGCGATCACCACAGTATCGCATTTCGAGCGGTTGATCGTCGTTTGAAGATCCCTTACCTGCTTAGCCCCGTACCCCATAGCTGGAAGCAAGGTGCCAATATCGGGATATTTCTCGTAGGTGGCAGTGATAGAGGCGGCTGTAAACGGCCTGGGATCGACAAGTTCGGATGCTCCGAATTTCTGAGCGGCGACCACCCCTGCGCCGTAGGTCATCTCTCCATGAGTAAGCGTCGGGCCGTCCTCGATGACAAGGACTCTCTTCCCCCTTATCAGTTCCGGCTTATCGACAGAAATCGGCGAGGCGGCCTCGATAACGGTTGCCCCGGGATTGAGCCTGTGCACCGACGCCCTCACAGCCTCGATACCTTCGAGGGGGGCCGTGTCAACTTTATTTATGACTATGACGTCCGCCAGAAGCACGTTGGCCTCCCCGGGGTAGTAGGACATTTCATGCCCGGCCCTGTGCGGATCGACAATCGTGATATGCAGATCGGGCATGTAGAACGGCAGGTCATTATTGCCGCCGTCCCAGACGATAACGTCGGCCTCCTTCTCGGCTCTGTCGAGAATGACTTTATAATCGACTCCCGCGTAAACAACCTGCCCTCTCGTAATGTGCGGTTCGTATTCCTCGCGCTCCTCGATCGTGCATTTGTGCTTGTCGAGATCTTTCAGCGACGCGAACCGCTGCCAGATCTGTCTGGTCAGGTCTCCATAGGGCATGGGATGCCGAATGACCGCCGCTTTAAGCCCCAGATCTCTGAGGCCCTCGCAGACCTTGCGGGTGGTCTGCGACTTTCCGGAGCCGGTCCTCACGGCGCATATGGCGATTACCGGCTTGTTCGATTTGACCATAGTCGGGAATCCGCCCGCCAGAGTAAAGTCCGCTCCACAGGCGTTGACCAGAGCGCTCTTTGACATGACGTAATTGTAGCTGACATCCGAATAAGAGAATAAAACTTCCTCGGCTTTGTGTTTTGCAATCAGGGTGGCCAGCTGTGATTCATCGTGAATGGGAATACCTCTGGGATAGAGCCTGCCGGCAAGTTTGGCGGGGTATTTTCTATCGTCGATATCAGGGATTTGAGTGGCGGTGAAAGCGACAACTTCGTAGGCCTTATTATTTCGATAAAGCAGATTGAAGTTGTGGAAATCGCGCCCGGCTGCTCCCATGATAATTATCTTCTTTCGTTTCATAACTCCTCTATTTTAAAGCACTTGTAGACTATCAAACAAACTTATGTTAATTGTCAATCAAAGCTAAAAAGGCGGTCTTATAGCTTTCCGATCAATGATCGAAAAGCTTTTTGGACCAGTAGTGCATAGAAGCAATATTCACTGCAATTCACAAAGTGTCAATAGAATTATTGAACGCCGCGGCAGAATCGGATATCGTATTTTGTTAATTTACATTAAGTTAGACTTATTCCTCAAGATGTATCTCCCCCGCCCGGCGCAGGGCCAGCTTGGTCAAAAAGGGCCCCACCGATTCGTAAATAACTACGGACGAGAGCACGACTGTGCTGATTATTCGCCCCAGCTCAGGGTCTTGCTGAGTAACCGTGATGGCCAGTCCAATGGCCACTCCGGCCTGTGGCAGCAGACCCAGTCCGATATTATTTCGCACTTTCTCCTCCGAACCGTATTTCTTTCCAGCCAGGTATGCTCCGACTGCTTTTCCCAGTGGGCGGAGGAGGAGATAGGCCAATCCCAGAATGCCGAGTTGCCAGACAAGATCGAGATGCAGGCTAGCGCCGGAGAGAACGAAAAAGGCGATGTAAAACGGCATCTCCGTTTGCCGCAGCTCGGCGTAGATCAACCTGTGCATCATGGAGATATTATTGGTGATGGCCCCGATTATCAGGCAGACCATCAGATGCGAGATGCCTATCGTCTTGGCCGCGCCGATCCCCAGAAGCAGGCCGCCGATGATAACCAGCAGGAGTTCCGATAAATCGTCGATCCGCTGCTCCCAGATGGCGATCATGCCCGCTATGGCCGTGCCTATTATGATCGAGAGAGCAAGCTCCTTAAATAGGTCCAGCATCACCGTCCAGAATGGATCGCCGTGAAATAAGGAATAACCCGAGAAAAATATCCGGAAAATCACCAGGCAGATGACGTTGTTCATGGCGACCATGGCCAGCAGGGTATCAGTAAGCGGCCCCCGGGCCTCGTATTCGCGGATCACCATCAGGGTGACACCCGGAGCAGTGGCGATACCAATAGCTCCCAAGAGCATAGAAAGTCCTATATTTCCGCTTATCGCCAGAGAGGCCAGGGTCACAAGCGAGAAGGCACCGAGGCTCTCCGCCAGGGCCATGTAAATCAGTTTTTTCCCCATAGCCCTGAGGTGATTCAATTCGATCTCTCCGCCAATGGCGAAAAGTATCAGTCCCAGGGCAATATCGTTGATCATGTGGATATCTTGGAGGGTGGCTTGAGTGACCAGACCCAGCACTGACGGCCCTATCACCAGGCCCATGAGCATATATCCGGTTACGCGAGGAATTTTTATTTTATGAAAAATTTTCCCTCCCAGAAGTCCCAGGAGGATGACCATGCCCACACTCAGCAGCTCGTAAACCTGCATCCAATCCCCTCCATCGGATGTTTACGGTTGAGCAATTATATAGGTGATCAGCCTGGATGTCAATGGAGGCCGAGGATCACATCTGCGGCGACGGCGATTCATCGGACTCGTTGAAGATCAGAACTTGACAAAGTAGGCGATGAATCCCAGGACGATCAACACCGCGCCCGTTATCTTCTTTTCGTGATGCTCCAGAAAATGCGATTTTATTTTCCTGGCCGTTCTCAGGCTCAGGTCAACCAGCAGGACCATTCCCGTTACAGTCACCAACAGGTAAATCGCCGATACAACACCTATGCCTGCCCATCCGTATAACCCGGCGGAGAGATAATAAGCTTCTATTTCGATGCATGGAGAAAAAAACATCGCAACGGCAAGCGTCAGGACAATCGAAAATCTCCGGCTGGCCCGATTCCCGGGGATTTGCTTTGAAATATCGCGATGGGTATGCCCGCGATCGAAAATCAGGTAAATAACTCCCAAGAGAACCAGAATGGAAGGCGCGACGATTGAAATGAGTCTCGAATGATTCTCGGATAGTTCATAACCGGCCAAACCGAGGACGATCCCGATCAAGATGGTGCTGATAGTATGGGCAAGTCCCGTAATGGCGGTGACCAATAACGATTCGAACCTTCCCCATCCCTCTGATTTCGCCACCGCCGCCAGGGGCAGCCAGTGATTGGGAATCAGAGCGTGGATCAGGCTCAGCAGTAAACTTCCGAAGATGATTTGTATCATAAGCTTTGCGGCTTGACGCGAGAAAAGCCTGGCCGTCTCCTGTTTTTCAGATAATCATCCGGAATAATAGGCGCTCTCCGGATATTCCCGCTTCGGCCGATGGAATGCCAATCATGCAGTTGAACGACATTTCTGCCTACAATTCCACTTCGTCGATTTGCGCCTTTTGCAGTTTGCCGGAATAATCGATGTATATTGATCTCCATTCCGAGAAGACGTCCAACGCCGCCGCCCCCGCCTCGCGATGGCCGTTGCCGGTGTGCCTGGTGCCTCCGAAGGGTAGATGCACTTCGGCCCCGATTGTGGAAGCGTTGACATAGAATATCCCGGTATAAACGTCTCGAATAGCCCTGAAGGCCTTGTTGACGTCCTGAGTGTAAATAGCCGCCGAGAGACCGTAGGTGGTGTCATTGGCTATCTCTATCGCCTGATCGAGACCGTCGCACGATATGACCGAGACCACTGAACCGAATATTTCCTCGCGGGCAATTCTCATCTGCGGATCGACGTCGGCAAAGATGGTCGGCTGGGTAAACCATCCATGATCGTAATCCCCGCCGGTCAATCGTCCGCCGCCGCACATCAGCCTGGCCTTATCCTCGTTCTTGCCGATTTTCATATATCTCAGAACGGAATTCATCTGACTTTCGGAAACGGCCGGTCCCATCTCATTGGATTCGTTCAGACCGTTGCCCACCTTCAGCCCTTTGGCCCGGGCCACGAATTTATCGAGGAATTCTTTGTAAACTTTCTCGTGAACTATCACCCTCGACGCCGCCGTGCAGCGCTGACCGGTGGTTCCGAATCCGCCCCAAATTGCCCCGTCGACCGCAAGATCGATATTGGCGTCGTCCATAATCATGATGGGATTCTTGCCGCCCATTTCGAGATGGCAATGCCTGAAGTCGGAGGCGCAGGCCTGGGAGACACGCCTGCCCACGTCTGTCGATCCGGTGAACGAGACTACCATGACTCGCTCGTCGGCCATTAGCGGCTCGCCAACCGCGCCCCCTGAGCCGGTGACCAGATTGACGACACCCGGCGGTATTCCGCATTCTTCCATGACTTTCATGAAATTCACGACAGAAAGCGGCGTATCGGTGGCCGGCTTTATCACGCACGTATTGCCGCAGACCAGCGCCGGGATCAGTTTCCAGGCGGGAATGGCGATGGGGAAATTCCATGGAGTAATCATGGCCGCGACACCGAGGGGAATTCGCACCGACATTTGGAATTTGTTGGACATCTCCGACGGCGTCGTATGGCCGAACATCCTGCGTCCCTCGCCGGCGTAGAGGAAGCTCATATCAATCGCCTCCTGAGTATCGCCGCGGGTTTCCTTCAGGACTTTCCCCATTTCCCGCGTCATCTGTTTCGAGATTTCCTCTTTCTTCTCGATAAGGCGCTGACCTATTTTGTAAATGATTTCGGCCCGTTTCGGCGCCGGCACCAGCCGCCATTTCTTATAAGCGTCCGCCGCGGCGGAGATAGCGTCGTTGACGTCGGCGGCGTTGGATTTCTGAAATACCCCTATCAGATCGCGCTTATCGGCGGGGTTGCGATTCTCGAAAGTCTCTCCCGACTTGGACACAGTCCACTTGCCGTTTATGAAATTCTTGTAGACCTCAGCCATTATCTCCTCCGGTTTACCGTCCGGTTTGCGATACCACTGCCATCAGGGTTTGCATAATACTCATGCCTGCATCATAAATCAAGAGTGTAATTCCGAGCGTGTGGAAGCAATTCGAAATCCGAATCGCAACGCTTTTGAGAATGATTCGCGTTGCATGCAGGCGGCTTAGCGTCTGTATAATCCGTTATTCCTCATTAAGATAATCGAGCCGTATTCCAGATCGAACTAACGCCTCGGCCGTTCCGCTATCGGCCGCTAAATTTCCGGCTTTTGCGGGCGACATTAATATTGGAATACCCGGATCTCTTCGCGCGCGGACTTCATCGCGTTCAATGCAGGTTCATCTGCAACGAGGGTGTAATGAAACTGGCCCGGAAGGGGACATCGCTCCTGCTTGGTGAATTAAGAAGAATGAGGAAGCGAGTAATCGAACTCGAATCGATTCAGCCTCCCGGCAACCTGGTCGAGACGGAAACCGAGGCGCTTCTGGAGTTGATATCGTTGTTGAGTTCCGCCGACGATTGTCATGCCCTCCCCGAATCGCTGATTGTTTATCTGCGCAACTGGTCGGGCTGCGAAGCGGTGGGGATCCGGCTTCGTTACGGATACGATTTTCCCTATTATGAGACCAGCGGTTTTCCGGAAAAATTCGTTCTGCTTGAAAACAACCTGTGCTTGCAGGATTCGCGCGGCCAGCTGGTCAAAGACGGTTCCGGCCGTCCTGTACTGGAATGCATGTGCGGCAACGTAATCGACGGCCGTATCGATCCGAGCCTGGAATTCTTCACTGATTTCGGCAGCTTCTGG
>CAZDAH010000007.1:33364-37217 GCA_964503405.1 uncultured Ignavibacteria bacterium | reverse complement strand
GTGCCGTCCCAAGGTGCTGCCGTTCTTTACCGAGGAAGGCAGCTTCTGGACCAACAGCACGACAGAATTATTGAGATCTACCACGCGGGCGCAGAGGCAATCCAGGACCAGGAATCGCTGCAACGGGGAGGGTTACGAGTCGGTAGCCCTGATACCTTTGCGCTTCGCTCAAGATCGATTCGGGCTTCTGCAATTCAACGATCGTCGAAAGGGACATTTCACGCCGGAGAAAATCGTCCTGCTGGAAAGAATTGCGGCCAACATCACGCATCATTTGTCCGGGCGAAAGGACGATGTCCGGTCTCTCATGATTCTCAACGAAAAAGAAATCCTCCTGCACAGGATTTTCGATTCCCTCAGATCGGAACCCGGCCGTATTGCCGGATCGTTCTGATCGCCTTCTCGCCGAAATTACAGGTATATGCTGATTGGACTACGAGGCTTTTTTTGTCTTACTCGTCCCGTTTGGTCAGGGTATCTTCCGGCAATTCGCGCCCTGTCAACTTGCGCCAGAAACGTTTTCTCCTGATTTTCTTCTCCGCCTTGCGCTTCTTCCGATCCTCCCTCTCCCTTCGCTCCTGGATAGCGTCGAGTTCTTCGATCTTCTGCAGCAGCCTCTCGACATTGTCGCGCTTCTCCATCATCTGACGGAACAAGTTGTAATCCTTGACGCTTCTTAAAATGGCGTGCATAAACGGCTCCATAAACACCATCACCTGGGAACCTATATAATTAAGCGGTTTGACAGATTCCAGGAACAGTATGGCCGGGATGGTCATTCCCCGATCTACGATTTTCTGAGCTATCCGCCGCATCAGGTGCATCTCGTCGGAAGTAAGCTCCTGCTCCTCCGGCGGCAAGTCGATGGGTCCGAACATGGGGTTACGCGCCATTGACTCCTCCCGCATCGCCGACCGATTCATCGTATGTCGGTTCCTCCGCGAATAGATCCGACATGAACAGATCGACCTCCTGCTTATTATCCCGGCCGTATCGAAGATAGAAGCCGCGGAAATTTTCTATTCTCGACGGCCCCAGGAAAGGCGACAGCAGTATCCCCCGGCGGCCCGGGAAAGCGGTTCTGAAGGCGGAGAGGTTTCGTTCCTTCGACGCGTAAAGGTATTTGATGGTTACCACTTTTTCATCCACCGTGTATTTCGTTGGAAAGAAGAAGGTCGAAAGGGAGATCATGAACACCATCACCGCCACAAGCACCATGACCGGACTGCCCGTGGAATCGTATACATAATAAAAAATAGCAAGCATTGCCAGGAAAACAACTGCCGCCGCCAGGGGTCGCTCTTTGGCCGGGTGCGAAATCCAGGAGAGCGATTTCATCAGTATGGTTCCGACGGATCTCTATAGCGAACCCTGCGGATATCTTCCATTTCCTTTTGAAGCTCCTCGGGTTTGAAAACTCCCTTATCGACAAGCAGCTTGACGAGAGCCTCGAGCCCGAGGTTATTCGAAAGCGTCAACTCGTCGAAGGTCACTTCCCTCACCAGGTCGCCAACCATTATTTTCAGGGCCACTCGTTTGGACTCATCATCAGTCATTATCGCCTTCCAAACCGAGCCCCTCGTTCATGCTGCCGCTGCGATAACCGTGCAAATCTATTGTCACGAACGAGAAGCCCATAGATTTCAACGCATTTGCCGCCCGGGAATAGAGATCATCCTGAAAAAACCGCGGCATTTCTTCTGTCAACAATTCGATTCGGGCCAGCTTATCGTAATGTCTCACCCGCAGCTGCGTAAATCCCAGCGATTTGAGGTAACGTTCTGCCCTGGCCACTCGCTCGAGCTTTTCCAAAGTGACTTCCGAGCCGTAAGGTATCCTCGACGATAGACAGGCCATGGCCGGCTTATCCCAATTTGGCAGGCCGCATTCGCGGGCCAATTCCCGAAGTTCGGCTTTGGTGATTCCGGCTTCGGCAAGCGGCGAGACAACTCCCCGTTCACCGGCCGCCCTCCGGCCCGGTCTCCAATCGCCGAGATCATCGGCGTTGGAACCGTCGAAAACGGCGTCAGCCCCCATATTCAAGGCCAAATCGGTCAGTTTGCCGAATAGTTCGGCTTTGCAATAATAACAGCGATCGACGGGATTTTTACTGTAATTCGGATCCGAGAGCTCTTCGGTATCAACGACGATGAAGTTCTCGGGACTCAGACCGATCTCCATGGCCAGAGCGGAGCAAAACTCCAGCTCCCCGGGCATCAACGATTCGGAATTGCCGGTGATTGCCCTGACTTTATGGCCTCCAAGCGTCTCGACCGCCACCTTCAATAAAAAACTGGAGTCGATACCTCCTGAAAATCCTATCACCACGCTTTCATATCTCGATATTATCTCGCGCAGGGCGGATAATTTATCTTTTACCATGGTAGCCATATTATTTGGCCGACGCCACTCTCCCCCCGACAACCGAATAGATCCTTATTTCGCTATTGGCCCTGCCGACTCCTTTGAAAGTTATCCGGCAGGAAACGCCGTTATACCCCTCGACATTGCCGAGGAATCCTCTCAGCTTTTCCGGGGTATCGGCGCCGCTGTTCAAAGCGTTCAAGACCAGGGCCATAGCGTCGAAAGTGAGGGCGGCTACCTTATCGGGCTGATGGCCGTACTCGGCCTCGAAGGCGTTGGCGAATTCCACCCAATTCGCCTCGTCGGAACCGGCGTGAAAATCGGTCGCGAATACCGCGTCGCCGACATATCGGCTGACTTCCCGGATCAAATCCTCGGAATCCCAGCCGTCGGCGCCCAGAAATCGGCCTCTGATGATATGGTATCTTATCTGGGGAATCAGGAGCTTCAACTCGTCGGGATAGCCAGGCAGGAAAAGTCCGCCCAGATTAACGGGCCAATCCTCCATATCGAGCATTTCCACCGTTTCGATTGAATCGCCATACACCGGGTTGTATTCAACGATGTTTTCTTTTACATACTGCGAGCTGTCGATCTCACCCGCGGCAAGCCGCTCTTCGGTTCTCATGAGCAGGGTTTCGCGCATGGGTTTCAACTGTTGTTTGAAATCGGTGGCGCCGGTGGAGTAATAGCTTGTGGATATAACTTCGCCCCCAAGGCGATATACCGTTTGAGCGAACGCTTTCGATACGGCAATACCGCCGATATCATCAGGCGAGATAATGGCGAATTCGGATATGCCCAGCTGCTCGACCGCGTAAGTGGCTATCGCCTGACCGAGACGCTCGATAGAAGGAGATATCTGATATACGTTCGGGCCGAGACTGGCGATACCGCTTTCCGACGCCGTCGGCGTGATCACGGGAATATTCTCGTCGTTCAAAACCACGGCCGCCCCCACCGACGATTCCGACCGGAGCGGCCCAATCACGGCCAGCGGTTCCTCTTTGGCAAGTTTCGACGCCGCCTTTGTGGCGATGACAGCGTCCCCCCGGGTATCTTTGATGAGCAATTCGACATCCGTGGAATCGTTGGAGTAGAAATTCATGGCCAACTTTGCCCCTTCCACCATGGATCGCCCGTATTCGAAATAGGCGCCGCTGACCGGCGCCAGCAAACCGATGACGCGCACGCCCTCGGCTTTTTCGGAATACTGTTTCAACAGTTCGCGCGCTTCCCCGGCGTAGCGTCCCCTCGGAAATCCCCGAAGATAGGATTCCAGCGACTTGATCCCGCTTTTATAGCGCCGGGCGTTGAGTTCGCGTTCGGCCGTGGAATATTTGATTTCTTCTAAAAGGCCGGAGATCGGATGATCAAGCGAAAGCTGCTGCATCTCCCTTATAGTCAGCCCTTTTTTCAGCAGCGGAGTCAGATTTGACCGGGCCAGCTCGGCGTCCGGACTTCGTGCATCGAGATCGTAGGCGGTAAT
>CAZDAH010000007.1:26959-33354 GCA_964503405.1 uncultured Ignavibacteria bacterium | reverse complement strand
TCGGTTTTATAGAGGCAGTGACCCTTTAATAACAGAGCCGAGGCGGCGTACCTTGATTTTGGAAAATCTTCCGCGAAATTATCGAACAGCTCGATTGCCGCTTCGAACCGGCCGGCTTTATACAACGATTTAGCTGCCATGAACCTGAAGGAACTGTAATGACCGTCGAGAGAAAATCGTCCTGCCAGGGAATTGAATTTTTTGTAAGCGGCCTCGTAGTCGCCGTTCCTATAATCGGACATGGCTATTTTCATTCCGTTATCGGGATCAATCATATATTCCTGGGCCGAAAGCCGCGCAAAGGCGAAAATCGACAACGCCGATAGCAAGCTTATAGTTTTCGCATTCATAAAGAATACTCCCTGGCGTAATCTCGATACTGCTTCGCCCATTCCACGAAACCGTTGGATTCTCCACGCGGAATTTTTCGTTTCACCACAGCCGGATTTCCCGCGACCATCGTCCCGGGAGGTATCTCGGTTCCCGATTTTACCACGGAACCGGCGGCGACCATTGAGCCTTTCCCCACCACTGCGTCGTCGAGAATGACCGATCCCATACCGATCAGGCATCCGTCGTGAACGCGGCAGCCGTGGAGAATCGCTCCGTGTCCCACGGTAACGTAATCGCCAATCTCGGTCGGCGATGATCCGCCGGTGACGTGCACGATACAGCCATCCTGGATATTAGTCCAATCGCCGATTTTGATATAGTGTATATCCCCGCGGACCACGGCTTTGAACCATACGGACGATTCCTGTCCGATGGTAACATCGCCGATAATCACACTGTCGGGGGTTTTGAAACAGGTAGGATGAATAGTCGGCGATTTTCCGCGATATGATAAGATCATAACTTGTAATTGCCGAAGTCCTCGGGATTGATCTTTCTTAATCTGTCTCTTAACGATTCCTGGTCGGGCAGGCCGGAAATCTCGCGCTGTTCTTTTTTCAGATTATACAGATCCTCGCTGACATAAATAGGCGCTTTGGCCTTCAATGACAGCGCTATGGAATCCGACGGTCTGGCGTCGACCTCCACCATGCTCCCGTTTACGGATATATATATCTTGGCGAAAAAAGTCTGTTCCACCAGATCGGTAATCTCGATTTTCTCCACTTTTCCGCCCATGGCCGTTATCGCGGAGTAAATCAAATCGTGAGTCAGCGGCCTTTTGGATACCACGCCCGATATTTCCATACCGATTGCCCAGGCTTCATAATGCCCGATCCAGATGGGCAATATCTGATCCGAATCGATGGGCTTGACCGTTACCACCGGCGAATTGGTAGTTATGTCCAGAGCCAGCCCGCCAATTTTAGATTCTATCATTTTGGGCGATCCCATGTCAACCTTCCGTGTAAAATATTCCCCAGCTTCCGGGGCCGGCGTGCGTACCGACAGTAGGACCGATCTCGCCGGTCATGATGTAATTCGCGCCCAGACGATCTTCCAGTATCCGGACTATTTCTTTCGCCCGTTCAGGGGCCGCGGCATGCCCGACCGCCCATCGTCCTTGCGACCCGGCCTCTTTCGCCATGACCGCGACTATCTTGTCCAGAAGCTTCTCCTCGCTTCTGGCCTTATCATAAGGAACAATCACTCCGTTTTCAAGGGACAATAGCGGTTTTAGGCCGAGAAGTTTGCCCACGAATCCCCGAGCCGCGCCTACACGGCCGCCTCTTATGAGATAGTCGATTGTGCCCAGCGTGAAAAACAGTTTTTGAGATCTCTTCGCTCGTTCAAGGGAGCTGATGATCCCTTCCGGGGGCTCACCGTTTCTGGCCCGTTCCGCCGCCAGGACAGCCAGCAGGCCTAAACCCAGCGACGCGGATTCCGAATCAACGAGCAGGATCTTGTCTCCGAATTTCTCCGCTCCTTTCATGGCCGAATTGCAGGTCCCCGAGAGTTTGGACGAAACGTGTATGGAAATAATATTATCGCAATCGCCCCGGCCGAACATTCTCTCGTAAATTTCCTCGAAATCCCCTGGCGAGGGCTGCGATGTTCTGGGCAACTCGTTCGACTCAACCAGCTTACTGTAGAATCCCGCGTTGTCCAAATCAACGCCGTCTTTGTAAACATCCGAGCCGAAAGCTACTTTGAGAGGTATAATCTCGATATCGTGAAATCGGGCGGTTTCCGGCGGCAGATCGCAGGTGGAATCAGTGACGATTCTCACAGTCTTCATTGCCTGTTTTTTGAATTTCGCCCGCCACTTTCTCATCGACGTATTCTGGGCTTTCATATCGTCGACCTTCGTCGACTCCAGAGTTCCCAGCGATGACGCGATCACCTTGACCGAATCCGGCGAATCGGTATGGATGTGAATCCTCAGATATTCATCCGATCCTATCCTCGTGCAGGCGACAATCAGCGAATCCCCGAGATTATCGAGTCTGCCCTTTATCAAATCGCTGTCGAATCCCGCTCCTTTTACCAGGTATTCGGAGCAGTATCGGAACGCCGAATGCTCGGCCACCATCACGGGAAGCTCTTCCGGCCTTACCGCGGTTTCCCTGATCTCCGGCATTTCCCCGGTCCTGATGAAATGGCATATCCCCTCGATAAAATGAACGAATCCCTGGCCGCCCGCGTCGACGACGTCGGCGTCGGACAGAACTTTCAACTTCGATTTTGTTTCCCGCAGCGATTCGCGCCCCCTGTCGATGGCTGATTGAAGCATATTCATCATATTGCCGAACTTGCTCTTGGTGCTCTCGAGATGCTCGGCCATCTCCCTGATGACTGTGAGGATCGTTCCCTCTTTCGGCTCTTTCAACGCCCCGTAAGCCGATTGGGCGCCGGCGCTGAACACCCCGGCCACCTCCGGGAGACTCAGCTTGTTTCGGCTTTTGACATACTGGGCCACTCCCTTGAAATACTGCGAAAGTATCACTCCGGAATTGCCCTGGGCGCCTTTGAGAGAATGCAAAGCGATGGAATCGGCGACATCCTGCAGCGAGTCGGATTTGGCGGAATTGGCCCCGGTAACGGCCGCCTTCAGCGTCAGGGCCATGTTTGTGCCAGTGTCGCCGTCGGCTACCGGGAATACGTTGATGGCGTTCAGATGATCGCGGTTGCTGTCGAGCCATCGCCAGCCGGCATCGACCGCCTGCCTCAATCGCTTGCCGTTGAGATACTGCAAAATAAATTCCCCGAGTTTAGCTTTCTTTTTTCACGACCCAGAGTTTTACGGCCGCGATGACGTCCTTTGCCAGCTTGATCTCTATAGTATATACTCCGAGGGCTTTCAAGGGCTCTTCGAGCAGAATTTTACGGCGGTCAATCTCGAATCCCAGTTCTTCCAGCAACGCCGCAACCGTTGTCGAGGTTACCGAGCCGAAGACTTTATCGTCCTCGCCGGTCTGGACCTCGGCGGTCAGGGAGAGCTTCTCCATCTTATCCTTGATTTTCTCCGCATCCTTTTTCCTCTTGTTGTCGCGAAACTGCTTCTGTTTCCTGATCTCCTCGATGGACCTGAGGTTTCCCCTGGTTGCCCGCACTGCGAGGTTCCTGGGAAGCAGATAGTTCATCCCGAAACCGTCGGCAACCTCGATAACGTCGCCCACCGATCCGAGTTTCTCAATATCGTCTCTTAGAATTACCTTCATTTCATCCTCTTTATCAGTCGTTTGTTTCCACATTTTCTCTGTTGTAATTGAGCCTGCTGTCCGAAAGCCCCAGGGCGATCAGGAAAACAAGAAATATCAAGCCGGTATAGGATAAAACGGCGCTGGACAAGGCAAAGATCCCCAGAAAAACCATTAGTCCATAAAATAGAATTCGGATTGGCCCCGGTTTGTAAAGCCTTCGAAAATACGATTCGACTATTGAAAGCCCCACTATGAAATAGACATGACCGACCACAATCAATACGTTTACTCCGCCGTAAAACCAGGTTTCGTCGTCAAGAAATACCACCGGAATCAATCCGGTCAGGGTCGCCAGCAGCCACCATCCGCTCGCCCGCCAAAGATAGAAAGGTCTTAACCGGGGGAATATTATACCCAGCCTTGGCGCCAACAAACCGGCTGCCGAGAACGCGATCAGGACCAATCCGGCAAAGCCGAGAATCAGAATCGCAGGAAGCACTTTCAGCATACCCGCCAGGACCTTGTCGTAGGACTCCAGGAAACGACTCAATGATCCCTCAGCGGGAGGGAAGGCTTTGTCAATCAACGACTGCAGCGCCGGAGAGCCGCCGATCGTAATCCGCAGCTCTGTATTCAATCGATCGATTACTGCGGGCAAATCGCCCATTATTTGCGCGTAGATTCCTGCAAACAGCGTCAACATGATCCCGAATGGAATCAAACCGTATGCCACCGTCCGCGACGAGCTCGCCAGATTCCTCGCGCCCCGGCCCATGAGTATCGAGGGGACGATTACGGCCAGGATAAAAAAACCGAATAATCCCGAACCTGCCTGATATCCAGTTGCCAAAGATCCGAGCGAGACGTTAGCGGCCATCCCCGGTATCGCCAGGAGTATCGCCCTCGTGTATCCGAGCCTCGCGACCACCAGCGTCAACGAAATCAATGCCGCCGCCATCGTAAGGGCGTTCAGACCGGGAATGGTAAATGCCAGGCCCGCGCACAAGACGGTTACGACGCCCCAGATCGAGAGTTGATTCTCAACCGATCTCACCGGCATCCCGAAATCCGGTTAATCGGCCCCGGCCGCGAAGGGCAGGAGGGCTATGATTCGGCCCCGTTTTATGGCCCTGGTCAGGGCTCTTTGATGACCGGCGCAGGTGCCCGAAATCCGCCGGGGGATTATCTTCCCGCGGGCGGTGAGGTATTTCCTCAAAAGCCTTTCGTCTTTATAGTCGATGAAGGCCGACTTTTGCTCGCAAAATCTGCAGACTTTCCTTCTTCTTCTTTCCATTTATTCTCCCGAATTGTCGTCTTCGACGCCCGATACGAGGAAATCGTCGCTGACCGAATCCCTCGTACTGTCGTCGAGCTTTTCACCTTTGTCAAGAAATTGAACATGATGCGCCCGTATCTCGATCGAGCTTCGCTTCGTTCCATCTTCGTTGTCCATGGTTCGCGAACGAAGCTCTCCTTCCACAAAGACGGCACTTCCTTTTTTCAGCCTGGCGGCGCAGGACTCGGCCAGTTTTTGCCAGGCCACGATCCCCACGTAGCAGACGTCCTCCTTCCAATCCCCGCCGCTGTCTTTGAATCTGCGATTGGAGGCGATCCGGAAATTGGCCACCGGCACTCCGGTGGTGGTCGATCGCAACTCGGGATCGCGAGTGAGGTTGCCCACTATCATTACCCTGTTTAAGTTGGGTAGTCTGGTCGAACCCATACTTAATCCTCGACCGGCTCGGGTTTGTCGATTTCAGCCTCGTCCTCGGCCGGCTTCTTCTTCGCGGCGACCGGCGTCTCTCCCGGCGATATTACCGTGAGGAAACGAAGAATGTTTTCGTTTATCCTCATGTTGCGCTCGATTTCGGTGGTCAGGCCGGGCTCGGCCTCGAACAGGAAGAATACGTAGTGGCCGTGATTCTGCTTGTTGATCTCGTAAGCCAGGCGTTTGTTGCCCCAACGGTCGAGCTTGTGGATCTTGCCACCCGACGATTTTATACGGTTTTCGATTTTCTCGATTTCGGCTGTAAGCGAGGATTCGTCAATCGACGAGTCGATAATTACGATTAACTCGTAAAGTCTCATTTCACCTCCCTCTGGACATTCAAGACCCCTGCCGTCTTCCTCAGAAAGCGACGGGGTAGGGAATTATTTTAGTTTTCCGATGGCGCCTGATTGTACAGTGACGCCGCCTTCTCAAATCCTTCCGCCATCCACATGGCTACCGCGCCGGCCGCCCGGGCGATCATGTCCCGCACGATTTCCGACTCCGATTCGGCGAACGGCTCCAGCACGAACTCCTCGGCCGGGACTTTCTCCGGCAGCGGCCCGATCCCCAGCCTGATGCGGGGGAAATCCTCGGTGCCCAAGTGGTAAACTATCGAGGCCAGCCCGTTGTGCCCTCCGTCGGAGCCGGACAACCGCAGCCTGAGCCGTCCCAGCGGCAGATTGAAATCGTCGGCGATTACAAGTATCTCCCGCGGTTCGAGGCTCATCTCCTCGATTATCCGCTCTACGGCGATTCCGGAACGGTTCATGTAGGTGGTCGGTTTTAAAAGAACCACGCTTGATGAGGAAATTTCGGTGTCGCAACGGTAGTACTGCCCGTTGCCGGCGACGAATTTCGCTTTCCCCTTCAAAAGATCAACAACCTCGAATCCGAGGTTGTGCCGGGTGCGCTCCATCTCCCGCCCCGGATTACCCAGACCGATTATGGCCTTTATCCGAGGCCGGAGTTCGCGCTCCATGGAGGATGAAAATAGGGATCAGGCGGGGAATGTCAAGGTTTTTGTGGGG
>CAZDAH010000007.1:19633-26949 GCA_964503405.1 uncultured Ignavibacteria bacterium | reverse complement strand
CCTGTCCCGCCATTGATAATACTGATTCTGACCGATCTGGTACTGATTGCAAATTTCGCTGATCGCCTTGCCCGACAAGCCTTCCAGCACGATCTTTGCTTTCGTCTTCGAATCCCACTGCCGTTTCTTCATGATTGATCTCCCTTGTGAAATTAGCCACAAGATACTCTGTTAACCCCATTTGTCAATTAAAGGGGAGCAGTATATTAGAAAGGCGGAAACTGTCAACAGTATTAGGGGTTAGAAGGCTGAGTCTAAATAAACGCTCCAAGGAACACTATCATGATGCATTGACGAATTGGCTTAAATAATCACTGTATTAAAAAAAACCATTGACAGGATAATTGAACACAGCTATAATGAATTAAGTTAACTAGGAGGTTTATGAACCTCGGCAGTTATCGTTGCGACATTATTTACTTTATAACGTCTCTGGTAATATCTGCGCCTACGATTAAGGCACAGCAGGATATACCCTGGGAGCAGGTGCTAGGCGGTTGGGTGGACGATGTCTATTATGAGAATCTGTTTCTCGGAGGGGCGTACTATACCAGGATCTCGTTGGCGGACATTGATGGGGATGAAGACTTGGACATGTTCTATGGGGGAGGGGATTGCGGTTCCCTTGTCTTCTTTGAAAATGTCGGAAATGGGCAAGAACCTGTTTTTCAATTAGGCTACGAAGAATTCCCAGGTTTAAGACACCGTAGCCTATACGGAGGTACGGCGGACGCAGATTTTGGCGATTTGGATAATGATGGAGATCTTGACGCTGCATTTGCACCGATGATAGACAGGGGTGGGATGGTATTTTGGAATGACGGTGATTCAATAAATCCTGATTTTGTTTATAGACCTCCATTAGGACCACTGGATGGCCAGAGCAATGTCACTTTGATAGACATTGATAATGACGGAGATCTCGACTATTTTTCGGGTCAAGGTTATCGAACTTTTCAGATGTATTTTGCGGAAAATATCGGTACCCCTGAGATACCTCAATTCATAATGAGATCACGCATTTATCAAAATTTAAATTTTGGCATACCATTCAATTTTGATTTTGCAGATCTGGATGGTGATGGTGATTTCGACCTCTTGGTATGCAAACATGGCGGTAACATAGGGTATTACGAGAACACCGGGACTCCTGAAGAGCCAGATTTCGTTTTGCTTACAGATGATTTCCTGCCGGATCGAGACACTACGGATTGGATGGAAACGCCTGAATTTGCCGATATCGACGCCGATGGTGATCTGGACTTATTCTTGGCTGGCGCATATGCTCATTTCTATTATTTCGAAAATATCGGAAGTAGCCAGGAATATCAATTTATTCAACGTTCAGACACATCGTTTTTCTATAATATTCCCTATATGGCTGGGGCCTTGTTAGGAAATTCGGTAGATATCGACGGGGATGGCGACCAGGATTTGGCTCCGGGTACCTCCCTATTCTTGAACGAAAGTTTTGACGATCAGATTAGATTCTCCCGCGTGGATTTTTCTCTACCTTTCGTTGTAGGCGCTTTCGCCGATATGGATGCCGATGGAGATTACGATTATATCATTCCTGGGGGGATTAACTCAATTGGCTACTTCGAAAATATTGGAGATACGTCGTGGCCTGTATGGGATGATATTCGCGATTTATTCCCGGATGATGGCCATTTATCCTATATTTGGTCAGTGACTGCAGGAGACATGGATAACGACGGAGACGAGGATTTATTGGTGGGTCACGATTACGCGAATCCAATTACCTATTATAGGAACGACGGCACGCCGGATTCGTATGATTTTGTGTTCGCAGGACAGATGACTTTACCCCAATGGGAATCATACGGAATTTACGATGCCCTTCTTGGCGATATAGACATTGACGGAGACTTAGATTTGCTGATAGGTGATACGCGTTTTGGAGATACTTATGAATTAAGGCTGTTGTTTTATCGAAATGACGGGACACCTGAGCAGTATTCCTGGACATTTGTAACGGATGATTTTCAAAATGCTGTCTCTGAACATCGAAATGGTAGCCTAGCCCCTTGCCTTGCCGATGTAGACAACGATGGCGATAATGATCTTGTCTTAACGAATAATGGGATCGGTATGCAGCTATTCTTGAATCCCTTGGATCCTACAGCAGTCGAGGATTCCTCACGGATAGATCAAGATAACGCAATGGATTTTGTTGGGATTAAATGTTTTCCAAATCCCGTAAATTCTACGATTCGTTTTTCAATAGGTTTACCTGAGAGCGGTTATGGCCGGATATACATATTGAATATATTGGGCCAGTCTATCTCCGAAATTCACTCTGGTGAAATGTCTGCGGGGGAAAATACCTTTTATTGGGATACAACACCTTATGCAAGTGGAATATATTTTATTGCGATAAAGTCACGGGAGAATACGGTATTTTCTAGATTTACAATCTTAAAATAGTGAAAACGCCTAAAGGAGGGAAGAATGTCTGCCATCTTTTGTTTATTAGGGCGATTTACAGTAGTAATCGCCGTCTTATTACTTTGCAGCAATAATATTCTTTTTGCAGAACCCTCTCTACAAAATGATAGATTATTCATCAAATTTGTTGACGGTGCCCATATATCTAGATCAGTGACGGAAACAGGAGTTATGTTGGTTGGGATCGAATCCGTCGATTCACTGTCCGTACGGCACCATTCTATTTATTACGTTAAACTCGCCAGAGATTTCCCGGAAAGCTCCAACCTTCGCCTTCCCTATGCGACACCCCGATTTCCTCAAATCTCAGTGAAAGGTTTATAAAGTACAAGTTCTGCCCGCTATATGAGATAAAAGGAGCAAACTGGGCAACTTCATCGTTGACGTTTGGGCCAAGATTTATCGGTTCTGACCATGCGTCCTCAAGGCTATCATACACTACTTTCCAAATATCATAATCACCGTAACCGCCGCACAGACAAGAAAAATAGATTTCATCACCGTCAGGGGATAAACAGGGTTCGATGTTTGGAGGATTTCCTATAGTAACTATGTATGCGGGGATTGTCCATTGTCCGTTAATAAATCTCGAGGTAAATAAACCGCTTTGGTAGCCCCGGGATGTCTTGAATACTATCATGTCTTCCGCAAGATTAGGGGAAGCAGATACTTCAGACTGTTCTGTACAGATTGGTGGGCCCATATTGATCGGCTCGCTCCACTGCGCCAACGCCGATGACGAAATACTTGCGATTAGCACTATAAGCCAAATGCAGACCAGCCTCATTTGCCCAATCTCCTTTGGAGACGATCACTCATAATATGGCTCAAAGCTTTGAGGTTGTCAAGGAAAATCTGCAAATTGATTAATGATTTTTTAAAAACTATATGCTCTTAATTCACAACCGATTATACCGCTTGGCTGGCTGTTGTCCTATTTGATACAGGCAACGCTATCGAGACTATTTTCCCCCGTCATCCGCCCCCTCCCGCTCCATGCCCAGCGCTTTCATCTTCTTATAAAGATGGCTGCGCTCTATGCCCAGTATCTCCGCCGCCCTGGTCATGTTGCCCTTTACCGAATCGATTGTCCTTTTGATATAATCGCGCTCGAAATGATCGCAGGCCGCCTTCAGCGTCCCCATCGGATTGTCGCCGGCCAGATGCGGCAGCAGGCGTTCGACTTCGTCGCCGGTTATAACATCGGCCGTCGACATGATAACAATCCGCTCCACATAATTGGCCAGCTCGCGGATATTGCCGGGATAAGGGTAGGCCGTGAATATCCTCATGGCCGACTTATCGAATTTCTTGCCGGGCCTTCCTCGTCGGTACGAGAACTCGTTGGAGAAGTGCTCGACCAGAAGCGGGATGTCCTCGCGCCTGTCCCGCAGCGGGTCGATCTCGAGCGGCAGCACCGCCAGCCTGAAATACAGATCCTCCCGGAATTTGCCGTCAGCTACGGCCTGTTTCAGAATTTTATTGGTAGCCACAATCAGCCTGGCGTCGGATTTGATCTCCGACGTTCCCCCCAGCCGCATGAACGAACCCTCCTCCACGGCGCGCAGCAGTTTGGCCTGCGTTTTGGGCGATGTTTCGGCTATTTCATCGAGGAACAACGTCCCCCCGTTGGCCAGCTCGAACCGTCCAGGTTTGGCTTTGACCGCACCTGTAAACGCTCCTTTTTCAAATCCGAACAGTTCCGATTCGATCAGCTCGTCGGGCAAGGCGGCACAATTGACCGCCACGAAAGGCCCGTCCCTCCTCGGGGACGATTCATGTATCAATCTGGCTGCAAGTTCCTTGCCGGTTCCGTTCTCCCCGGTTATGAGCACTCTCGAATCCTCAGGCGCGATCATGGCGATCGTTTCTTTCAACAGTTGGATCGATTTTGATTTCCCCACCAGCCGTTCCGATTCGCCCAGGCGCTTCCGGAGATCGTCTCGTTCGCTGCGAAGGCGATTCAACCTTGTTATATTACCGAGCGTGACCTCGATCCTGTCCAGGGACAGGGGCTTCTCCAGAAAATCGAAGGCCCCTGTTTTCACGGCTTTCACCGCCGTCTCTATCTCGGCGTGGCCGGAGATCATGACGGATTCGATGGACGGCAACCTCTCTTTTTTATATGATAACAGATCGATTCCGTCTCTGTTGCCGAGCCAGACGTCAAGCAGGGTCACATCGATAGTATCATCGAGCGCCTTGACAGCGTCGTCAAACGAGCCCGCAGTTACCACCTCATACCCGATTCTCCTCAATGCCGATCCTACCGTCAAGAGTATGTTAGGTTCGTCGTCAACTATCAGGATTTTCACAGCATTACCCTGATCGGCCCTTTTCTCCCAGGGGAAGATCGACAACGGCGGCCGTACCCCCCTCGGTGGAATCGGCCAGCCGTATGCTCCCGTCGTGCTCACCGATGATCTTCTTGACGATCACCAGCCCCAGTCCGGAGCCGCCAGGTTTGGTGGTAAAATAAGGGGTAAACAGATTCTGCTTCGCCTGCAGCGAGAGTCCATGACCGCTGTCGGCAATGATAACGGTAGCTTTCGCTCCGTCAGCCAATGTTCTGATCGCGACCTGGCCCCCGTTGTCGATGGCATCGAGACTGTTCTTTATCAAATTAACAATGGCGCGTTTGATCTGGTCGGCATCGACATAAACCGGTATCGGTCCCGGGTGGAAATCGGTTGTGATAACGCCCGCGGCAATTTCGTTTTTGTATAGGGAGAGGGTACTTTTTACCACATTATTCAGATCATCGCAAGCCGGCATCGGCGGGGGAAACTTGGCGAATTCGGAGAATTCCTCGACAATTTTCGTGAGTGACCGGACTTCTTCCAGCACCGTGGCCGTGGAACGCTCGAAATCGTTTCTGAATGAAGGGTCGGATGAATCGAACGAGCGCCGCAGATCCTGCATGGCAATCTTGATCGGCGTCAGAGGGTTTTTGATCTCGTGAGCCACCTTACGGGCCATCATAGTGAACGCAGCCATTCTCTCGCTTTCCACGATCTTCCGACGATAATCTTCCAGGTCGGAGGCCATCTTGTTGAAAGTATCAATCAGATTGCCAACTTCCCCCGAGCCGCCATAGTCGATCCTGGCCGAAAAATCCCCTTCAGCCAGTTTATCCGCGGCTGCGGTGAGCTTGTATATGGGACGGGTAATACCGACGGCGAATATATATCCGAAAATGACCGCCAGAAAAAGGCCGCCGATGGCAAATCCGCCGTATATTAATTTCATGTTATCGAACAAGACATCCAGATCGTGTGTGGATACGCCCATCAGCAAATCGGCCACTTCGTTTTCCGAGAAATTCAACAGCGGATAACGCGAGAAGGTATACCACAGCCCCTCGACCTTCGTTCTATAGATTCGCTGATTTCTCATATAAATGAGCAGCTCGTCCTGCCGTCCGGAAAATGTCTTGGCCAGGAGCCTGTCTCCCTGCAGCAGCAGAATCTCAGCGCCGGAAAGCACTCGCAAATCCTCGCAGAACTGATCGTCGAGAAACTCCCCGCCGGCAATGACCCCGACCAGTTCGGTATCGTCGTACCAAATCGGAGCCAGGCCCAGGGAAGTCAATACTGTATCTCCCCCGAACTCGACCCTGTCGAGCGACTGGACTTTCTGCCCCTTCAAGGCCTCGGCGAACACGGGGTCCGATGATACATAATCTCCGAAAAAGCCAGGATCATGCCCCCTAGCCAGAACCCTGCCGTCGTGCCCCACTACAATCAGGTAGTCGAGCCCGAGCAGGCTTTTCATTTTGGCTGTGAAATCGATCAATCCCTGCTGATCGATATATCCGTCGCGGTTTTTGACCATTATGTATCGCAACAGCTGAGGATCGAATGCCAGCTGCCGCATTTGAGACAAAATGGCGGCTCCCCGACGTTCATAAAGGCTGACCGCCCCGCCATATACAGTGTTGAGTTTCATATCCACCAGCGACTGCCGTTGATTATCGGCATAATAGGCTAATGAAGTGAAAACTGCGAGGAGGGGCAGAACCGCCGCGACCACCAGGAGAAGAATTATCCGGAGTTTCAATCTCATTACTTATTCTCGATAAACGCGCCTCGGAGATCGATATACCCCTCGTTGACAGGGCGGATGCCGGAAATGTCTGATTTCAATATAGTGGTCAAATACGGTTCGTACAGGATTACCGCCGGCGGATCAAGCGCCACCGATTGCAAAAGGCCTGCGGCCAGCATTTCACGACGTTCGCCGTCGGTCTCCACGCGGAGTTTATTCAGGAAAACCTTAAGGGCCTCATCCTTGTCGAACAGATAGTTGGTCTGACCTGACATGCTGTAGCTGTAAAGGGGATAAAGAAGACAATCCGGGTCGGAAGAAACGGGATTATGATAATCAAGATATAGGTCAATATCGGACCGGGTGTGATCCTCTTCGAGGTCCATCAGATCGACCTTCTTTTCGACTACCTTGATTCCTTTATTCTGAAGCTGTCCTGATATATAACGGGCCACGTTGACCAGGGACGGATAATGCGTATCCACGTAAAGCGAAACTTTCGCCGGCGGCTTATCGATCTTCCTCAGATAATAATCGGCAGAATCCGGATTTGCCGGGGAAATGCCGTCATTATACCCAAATGTCAAATCGTCGGCCAGCGTGCCCGATCCCCCGAGAATAACCCTGATAATTGTTTCCCTGTCGATCAAGTGGTTAAGGGCCCTGGAGAATCTGAGATCCTTCTGATATTCCCGAAGCCCGTTTACGCCCAAAACGGCTACGCAAACGGTTCGGGTCGTCATCGATGATCGTCCGCCGCCGGAGACAAACTTCGGCGGCGGCTCGCCGAGAGCCGTCAA
>CAZDAH010000007.1:19177-19623 GCA_964503405.1 uncultured Ignavibacteria bacterium | reverse complement strand
GGCCAGGAAAACCCCGACCACCAGGGCTGCTTCATCGACGCTCTTATATCGTGTGAAGATGATGCTGTCCAGGAACGCGGTCGAATTCGATTTCTCGAAAGGTTCGACAGCGAGGCCATCGGGATTCCTCCATTTGATCTTGTAACTGCCGGCGCCCATGGTCTTTCCTCCCGACGGCTCCAGCCCCGGACGCGGAATAACGTATCCCCCGGGGCCGGCCAGGTAATCCTCGAAGGCGGGAAACGGATCTTTTAACGTAATAGATAAGGTCTTTTCATTTATCAGAAAAATTCCCGATATCTCGTTTTTTATCCGGTGACGAAATTCCTCCGCCCCCTTGACAGCCAGAATGAAGCAGCCCGCCGAGGTCAACTTCGGAGACAAGGCCAGGCTCTCCAGAGAATAGGCGACATCGGAAGCTTCCACCGGCTTGCCGGAATGGAAAT
>CAZDAH010000007.1:12019-19167 GCA_964503405.1 uncultured Ignavibacteria bacterium | reverse complement strand
ATTCGGATCGATATAGAAAGTATAGGTCAGCCCCCTGACTTCATAGGTGCCCGCCAGGTCCGGAACGACCTGTCCGTCAGGATCCCGTGCGATAAGACCGCGGTGTATTAGTCGGCCAATCATCTTCTCATCAGGGGTACTGATGGCCCGGGGTTCGAGATCGAGATCGGAGAGATAGGGCAGATGCAGAAAGCCGCCCCTGTTGGCCTCGGCAACGAAAAGTCGGATTCTCGCGGTCAATCCCTCGCTGTAGTATATGGAAGCAATAACCGATATATCGAGCTTCTCGGAGCGGGAGATATAGGAATCGGTCCAGTCGATTTTCCCTTCGGCAACCAGGATGTCATCGAAAAATATCTCGAAAGTCTCGCCCGGAGCGACTCCGGACAAGCTGCCGGCATCGAAATAAACGACGTCTTCCTTGACGATGAGGACTTTGCAATCGATGAAATCCTGAGTTCCGGCCATGAGCGGGACATTCGAGAGGATCAATAGAAAAACAGGCACAAGCCTCATTTGGCTCCCTTTCGGAATGACGGCAAAACAGTCATTATCTTATACTACGCTAATGACGTACCGACAGCAATTATTTTTTCCGCGAGCCCGGAGCCTTAGTTGGAACCGGGTCGGATCGCCCGTCGCCGGAAGGCGCCGACACGATCGTGTCATGACTTGCACGATTCCGCCGTACGAGACGCGCCGAGTCGGGCTCAATGTGAAATCTGTGGAAAACGCCATGTTCAATGACCAGAACCGACGAAACTTCCTTAGGCCCCGCCTATCTTTATGAGAAACATTACAAACACGCCGAATATCAGCCAGATGTAGGTGGATGCTCTCTCTCCGTCGCCGTGAAACGCCTCGGGCAGAAGGTCCATTGTCGCCACATAGAGAAATGTCCCCGCCGTCAGGCCGGTCGGTACAGCCAGGTCGATCTCCCTGAGCGCTTCAATAAACGGCAGCGCCAGCAGCGCACCCAGGGGGGTCATGGCAGAAAAGAGTATTATCAGCCCGAGTGTTTTCCGGAGAGGAAATTCGGCCAGACGAAAGATGGTCGAGAGGGAAAACGCTGCGGTCGCCTTGTGCGCTATAATTGCCACAAATATGATGAAACCGAGTTCCGGCTCGCTCATTCCGACCCCGAGTCCGAAACCTTCGGTAAGCGAATGCATCGATAATCCTACCAGGGCCGTAATGCCGACAATTTTATGTCGGTGTCCACAGCTATCGTCGCAATGAATCCTATGACTCCCCAGAATAGTTCTCTCGACAAGTAATATCAATAAGAAACCGATCAGCATGGCTGTGCTGGTTATTTTCCCTGTGCCCTGTGCAAGAGTGTCGGGCAAAAGGTGGAGGAAGATTGCCCCCAGGAACACGCCTGCCCCGAAGGCAATGAAAAGATGAAGTTGTCTTTCGCTCCACTTCTTGAAAATGGGGGGCAAGGCTCCCAGTATCGCGACCAGGAATATCCCTAACGTATATAGCAGAAGCTTAGGAACAACGATCTGCATGGCCGCCCCATCTTAAATTGGATAATATCATCCGCATACCGCGATGTTCTTACGATGAATCGATCTGGCTGGCAAGGCAAAAAACGATTTCGCGTAGAGATTCGCAAGGGAAGTCAAGAAAGAAAGGCCCCCGGAAAACTTCTCCGAGGGCCCCGCACCCAAATCACAACCCAATCACCACCCGGCAACTTCGGCCATCTGGAAGTCATCATTGTGAAATCTTTCACATTAGTGACGACCTCCAATCACATTAGACAATATATCTCCCCATTTCAGACTGTCAAGAAAAATATGATGATAACCACAAATAAAATTTCCAAGTGGAGATATTTTTGCCGGGCCGAATCTGCCTTCCGGTCTGTTAAGATAAGCACAAGTATTTCAAGCTGTTACGAAAATAGTCTGCCGTTATTTTCGAGCCCGAGCATCGCCTGGCTCTCAGACTTTTATGTCGGTCCACCATTCGAGCAAGCCGACTGACGGTTTTACCATGGCAGCCGGGCAATGGACATACCCCTCTTTTCCTCTGAGGATATCCGAGAGGATTTGTGCCTTCTCCTTTCCAGTTACGAAAAACGAAATTAAGGCGGCGTTGTTTATCAAGGGCAGGGTGCAGGTTATTCGCTTTATTCCCGATTCGGGGTGTACCGCGGCCACGCAGTATCGTTCTTTCTCTTTCAAGGCCCGAGTCCCGGGAAAGAGCGATGACGTGTGGCCGTCGGAGCCGAGCCCCAGTAAAATCCAGTCGAACCTCGGAATACCGTTTCTGGAAAGTGGAACTATACTCTTTATCTCCTCCTCATACCTGGCGGCTTCGTCATCCGGCCTGTTCTCTCCAACAATCCGATGAATATTTTCCGCGGGTACGCTCACCCTGTTTAATAGATTTTCCGCAGCCATGCCGTAATTGCTTTCGGGATGCCCGGGAGGCACGCATCGTTCGTCCCCCCAGAAAAAATGTATCCGTTCCCATGGAATCTCCGTCTTGTAAGGTTCCTCGGCCAGCCTGCGATAGACAACCTTCGGAGTATGACCTCCGGACAGGGCCAGAAAGACATATCGATCTTCGGATTTGAGGATTCTGCTTCGAAATGCCCCGCAAGCCGCCTCGGAAAGTTCTCTAATATTCTCGAAGAATTTTGTTTCGGTCCCTCTCCGATCTCTCTTGTCTTTCATAATACAACCTCTCGTGCCATCGGCCCGCGGCCGTTCCCTCGTGCAGCTTTCCCGAGGCTATTGGCGATAAGATCGAACAACCAGTCGATCTCGTTTTCGCGGAAACCGGGGAAGCTCTCCTGCCCGGGAACCACACCCTTGAAAAATAATGACGGTATTTGGCCCTCGCTCAAGGTGAATTCGGCAATAAGCTGCGACCATCAGTCCGCATCCGGCAGGGAGCCGGCAAGTTTATTTCCTGGTTCTGCGATTTGAATACGGCGCGATGGCGAACCTGCCGCCTTCATCGCAGTCCAGAATCGCTCCGAACAATGCCGGTGAATCGAAAGAGAGGTGGCAATGCGGTCGACGAGCCAGCTCTTGCCCGCCAGCGCAGCGCCAGGCACGTCTCCGATCAGACCATAATCTTCAGTGGGGCGATACGACAAATCTCACCTATTGCTAAAGTTCACAATATATACCGTCGTTGGTCAGGTTTTTGCACGGATAGCGCCAGTCGATATAGGGATCCTCGAACAGCATGCTTGCTTCTCTCGGGCCCCAGGTGCCGGCCGGGTAGCCGTAAACTTTCAAATCCGGATTATTTTGCCAATCACCGAGGATCGGATCTATGAAGGTCCAGCAGGCCTCGACCGCGTCGGCCCGAGCATAAAGCGTGGCGTCGCCGTGCATGCAGTCGAGCAGCAAACGTTCATAGGCGTCCTGAATTTCCGAGTCGCGCAGATCGGAGTAATGAAAATCCATGCCCACATTTTTAATCTGGAATCCTGCGCCCGGCATTTTGATGCCGAATTTCAGCAAGATCCCCTCGTCCGGCTGAATACGTATTATCAGCTGGTTGCAGTTGACCTCGCCGGAATCGCCGTGAGAAAATATATAATGCGGGGTTTTTTTGAAATTGATCACGGCTTCCGTTACTCTCGTGGGGAGTCGTTTCCCCGATCGAATATAAAAGGGTACCCCACCCCATCGCCAGTTATCGATATAAAATTTCATGGCCACGAATGTTTCGGTCCTGGAATCAGGCGCGACTTCTTTTTCTTCCCTGTACCCTGGCGTGGCTTTTCCCCTGATAGTCGACGCCGTGTACTGGCCGCGGATCACGTCGCCGGAGATACTCTCACGGGTCATCGGACGCAGCGCCTGTAATACCTTGAGGGTCTCGTCGCGAACATTGTCGGCTTCGAAACGCACGGGCGGCTCCATGGCGATCAATCCGGCCAGCTGCAGCATATGATTCTGCACCATATCGCGAATCGCGCCGGCTTTGTCGTAATACTCGCCTCGTTCTTCGATACCGATATTCTCGGCCGCAGTGATCTCCACATGGTTAACATATTTTCCGTTCCAGAGCGGCTCGAATATCCCGTTGGCGAAGCGCAGCGCCAGCACGTTTTGCACGGTCTCTTTGCCGAGGTAGTGATCAATGCGGTAAATCTGCTTCTCCGCGAAATCGCGCTGCAAATCGCGGTTCAGTTTTCGAGCCGATTCGAGATCCGTCCCGAACGGTTTCTCGACAACGATACGTTTCCAGCCCCGCTCGGTGGAATTAAGTCCCGCGTTGCCCAGCCCGCGGGAAACGTCGCCGTATGCACCGGGAGGTATGGCCAGATAAAAGATGTAATTTTCCTCGATACTCATCTCGCTGCATAGAGTGGCCAGCCTGTCTGCCAGTTTCTTAAACTCGGATGATTCATACTTATCCAGCCGCTGATAATGGAGGTTCGCGAAAAAACCGCCTGTAGAATCGTTTGATGCGACCTCCTTATTCATCTTCTCGCGGAACGATTCATCCGTAAAGGAGGATCTGCCCACGCCTAATACCGCGAATTTTTCCGGCAGCAGGTTTTGACCGTACTTATTCTTCAACCCGGGAATCAGTTTCCTTTTGGCCAGATCCCCCGAGGCACCGAATATGACCATCACGCAATTATCGGGTCTGTTCATAACCGATACCGAATCATGACCCATTTTTTTTCTTAAACGCGTGGCCGCCAAACTGATTGCGCAGAGCGGCCAGCATCTTCATGGAGAACGAATCTTTATCCCTCGACTGGAATCTGGCGAAAAGGGAATGCGTGATCACCGGCGCGGGGACGTCGAGGTGTATGGCCGCCTGCACTGTCCAGCGCCCCTCGCCGCTGTCTGACACAAAGGGTTCGAATTTGTCGAGATTGGGATCGTCGGTTAGCGCCAGTTCGGCCAGTTCGAGGAGCCACGAGCGCACCACGCTGCCGGATTGCCAAACGCTGCTGACCGCCTTCAGATCGATCCCGAACTGAGATTTTTCCAGAATCTCGAATCCTTCGGCATAAGATTGCATCATTCCGTATTCGATTCCGTTGTGCACCATCTTGACAAAATGCCCGGCGCCGCTCTTGCCGCAATGCAAATACCCTTTATCCGGCGCCAGGGCCCTGAATATGGGCTCAAGATAGTCGCAGGCGGCCTTTTGACCGCCGTACATAAGGCAGTAGCCATTCTCCAGACCCCATACGCCTCCGCTGGTGCCGCAATCGACAAAATTTATACCCCGTTCGGCCAGCCGGGACGCTCTTCGCTGGGAATCCTGCCAGTTGGAATTGCCGCCGTCGATTATGATATCATCTTCTGAAAGAAATTTTCCAATTTCGGAAATGTTATCGTCGACAGCGGCGCCGGCGGGAACCATCAGCCAAACCGCTTTGCGAGCCGGGAGCTTATCGGCAAGATCCTTCAGCGACGATGACCCCTGCGCCCCCTTCTTCTCCGCCTCTTCCACCGGACCTCGGGATCTATTATAAGCGACTATTTCATGTTTATGCCTCAATAGCCGTTCGACCATGTTGCCGCCCATCTTCCCCAGCCCTACAAATCCTATCTTCATGAAACCTCCGGCATTATTCCCTCAATAGTGTATTTTCTTCAGTCATGGGGCTAAATCCCCGTAGCCAGCTTCCTTATACATTCCGGCGGATCCGATTTCAAATGAAACCGAATTACTTTCCGCTTGCCGTATTGCAACGCCTGCATATCTCCCGACGCTTGCGCCGCGATCAAGACACCGAAACTCACCGAGGAATCTTCGCCTGTCGCGGTTTGGGGGATTGCCAAATCGCGCTCAGGACTATCCGTCAGAATTACGAACAGCCCGTTTCCGCCGTCCCCCTTATGAAGCTGCCCGGTGGAGTGCAGGAATCGGGGGCCGTAACCGACCGTTGTCGCGACACGATACTTGCGCGCGATGTTCGACCTCAGAACCTCGAGAGCCTCGTCTAATTGCAAGGATGGTTTCAGGTACGCATGAATGGCAACATAGACGCCTTCGATCTTCGCAGCTTCGAAGAATACCGCCAGGGCTTCGGTGGCGGATTTCGCCGAAATCTCGCCGAATACTTCGATATCATCATCGGCCAGAAGAGGCTTGATCATCGGCAATTTCCCGCTTCGTTCGAAAGCCGCTATCATCTCTTTGGCAAGGATCTTCGCCGATTCCACATTGGGCTGATCGAAAGGGTTGATCTTCAGCCTCCAGCCGGCGATCGCTATGGCCATTTCCCAGCGGAAAAACTCGGCTCCCAGATCGTATGGGTTGCCGAGCTCAATCTCGATAACCGGATGGCCCGCGTCCCGCAGTCGTATCAAATCATCATCGTGCGAAGAATCGTCTTTGAGTTTAACATGAACGAAGAGGCGGTTGTCGGAATAATGAACGGGTTCCATAAGTTTTTCGCCGACCACAGGCAGTATTCCCTTTCCATCTTTGCCCGTGCTTTCTGCAATCAGTTGCTCCACCCAGGCGCCGAAGGGAGCGATCTTTTCGGAGATAACGAAAGTAAGTTTGTCGCGGTCGTGATTGGCCGGTTCACCGATAGCGACTCCCAGCAGCGCCCCAGGGTTATCTTCCTCGGAGAAACATCGTTGGGACATCATTTCGGCTTTTTCCAGAAGCTTATCAAGATCTATCCCCAGCAGGGCGGCCGGAACGAAGCCAAAATACGATAAAGCCGCGAACCTGCCTCCGATATCGGGATCGTTAAGAAACGTCTTCCTGAAATTCAACTCCCTGGCGGTTTTCTCAAGGCCGCTTCCGGGATCGGTTATGGCGATAAAATGACTTCCCGTATCGCCGCGTCCGATTTGCCCTGACAAATATTTGTAGAAATATCTCATCAGGGAAAGGGTTTCTATCGTTCCGCCGGATTTTGTCGAGACGATAAACAAAGTCGTTTTTGGCTCGATAATATGTTCGACCTCGAATATCCTGTCAGGGTGAGTGCTGTCCAGCACGGTCAGGTCGAGATAACCGTCTTTGACGCCAAATACCAGGCGAGAGACCTCGGGGGCAAGGCTTGAACCGCCCATGCCCAGCAACACGGCCCGCTTGAAACCGGCGTCGCGAATATCGCATACAAAATCCGCCAGCTCCGGAATCGCGGTCCGCATGGTTTTGGGGCAATCGAGCCAGCCAAGCCGATT
>CAZDAH010000007.1:0-12009 GCA_964503405.1 uncultured Ignavibacteria bacterium | reverse complement strand
AAGCCGATTGGATATCTCCGACGGATCCGGTTTCCAGACGGTGTGATCCTTCTCGACGATTCGCGACACGATGGAGTCTTGCCTGAATTCCTCCATGGCCGATTTCAGCAGTCTATCATATTTGCCGATATTTTCGATCATATTACTTGGAATCATAACTCTCTCCCGATTCTATTTTCCGCGTTTAATTATATCCTCTGCGGACTAAAGAATCAAGAGCCGAGTAGTCTGTTCGCCTCATCGACGATATTTTCCGCCGTAAATCCGAATTCGCGAAAAAGCTCGCCGGCGGGCGCCGATTCGCCGAATCTGTTCATGCTTATGGTAATGCCCGACCGGCCCGCGTAATTGCCCCAGCCGAATCCAGAAGCGGCTTCTATTACAATCCTGCGCGTTACCGACGGCGAAATAACCTTGTCTCGATATTCCTGAGTCTGCTCTTCGAACAATTCAAGGCAGGGAAGACTCACCACTCCGCATTTCACTCCCGATTCCGATAATTTCTCCCGGGCGCCCAGGGCCAGGTGTACTTCCGACCCGGTGGCGATAAGCAGAATGTCGGCGTCATCGCCGCTGCCCGCCAGGAGATATCCGCCTTTGGCCGCGTTTTCCGCCGGAGCGTACTTGTTCCTGTCGATTATAGGAAGCGACTGACGGGTGAGAATCAAGGCGGCGGGCCGATCATTCAATTTGAGAATATGTTTCCACATGGACGAAAGCTCGTTTGCGTCGCACGGCCGAATTACTGCCAGATTCGGTATCGCCCGCAACGACGCCAGATGTTCTATCGGCTGATGGGTCGGACCGTCCTCCCCCAGTCCTATGCTATCGTGGGTGAAGACATAAATTACCGGCAGCCTCATCATAGCGGCCAGCCTTATCGACGGCCTCATATAGTCGGAGAAAATCAGGAAGGTCCCGCCGTAGGGGCGGATTCCGGAGAGCGACAAACCGTTCAATATCGCTCCCATCGAATGCTCGCGTACCCCGAAATGAAGATTTCGCCCCAGGTAATTTTCCCGGGAAAAATCTCCGGCACTCTCGATTGAGGTGTTGTTCGACGGGGCCAGATCGGCCGACCCTCCCAGAAGCCAGGGATAACTCGAGGCGATCGCGTTGAGAATCTTACCATTGGCCGCCCTTGTGGCGATCCCCTTGGCGTCGACGTCAAAAACCGGAAGGCCGGTCTCGACCCTGGCGGGCAGACCTCTCGACATCATCATTTTGAGCTGATCCGCCAATTCGGGGAAAGAGCCTTTGAAGCTTTCGAATTTCGCCTGCCATTCCTTCACCAGTTTTTGGCCTTTGGATATTTTTCGCTTGCGGAATCGCCCCGCCTCGTCGGGCAGAAAGAAATGCTTATCCGGATCACAGCCGTAGAATCTTTTTGCCGCGCGAATTTCATCCTCGCCCAGCGGCGATCCGTGGGCGGCGGCCGTATCCTGCTTGTTTGGCGCGCCGTAAGCGATATGGCTGTCGACTATTATCAAAACTGGTCTGCTTTTTTCGTTAATCGCCGTCCTTAGGGAACGAGATATCGCTTTAGTGTCGTTGGCGTCGTTTACGCGCACGACTTTCCAACCGTATGACTTGAACCTGGCCCCGACATCCTCGCTGAAAGCCAGCGATGTCGAGCCCTCGATTGTAATATGATTGTTATCATAAATCCAGACCAGATTGCCAAGGCCGAGATGCCCCGCTAATGAGGCCGCCTCCGACGATATCCCTTCCATCATACAGCCGTCGCTGGCCATGGCGAATATATTGTAATCTATCAATTCGTGCCCCGGGCGATTAAAATAGGCCTCTTTCCACTTTTCGGCTATGGCGAATCCAACAGACATGGCCGCTCCCTGCCCCAGAGGCCCGGTCGTGCATTCTATGCCGGGGATACTGTCGTATTCGGGATGGCCGGCGCACCTGCCGTGCAGCTGACGGAACGATTTAATATCATCCAGGGTGATATCGTATCCCATTAAATGGAGAATGCTGTAAAGCAGCATCGACGCGTGCCCGGCCGAGAGGATGAACCGGTCGCGATTGGGCCAGTCCGGATCGAGAGGAGCATGCTTGATATATTTATCCCAAAGGGTAAAAGCCACCGGCGCCAGCGCCATCGGCGTTCCGGGATGGCCGGAATTGGCTTTCTCCACGGCGTCCATGGATAGAGTTCTTATCGCGTTTATCATGAGTTCGTCGTTATTGGCCATATCGCCTCTTTCGATTCATCTAACAGCGGCCTAAAGTCCCTGCCTTGGTCTTCAAGTAATTTGCTCGAATAAATAACGGAACGAGCCTGTGCATTGTTCCAGGGAGAAATGAACGCATCATTCAACTCACCGTCGTATCTGATTTGGACTGATCCTTGTTCGTGCACATGTTATTGTATGACTGAATATCGCAGTAATTCAACTCGCAAATAAGGGAACGATCAAAATCTCAACGATTTCTCGGGGCGCGTTATACCTGGCGAGCGCTACTTATTTGCTTTTTTGGCCGACACTTTTCTGCCGCTTTTCGATTTTATCTCCCGATCCCAGTCTTCGAGAGTATCCAACGGCGCCTCCTCCGGCTCCTGCGAACGGAATTTGACCAGCTCCTCGAGCTCCTCTTCGGTCAGGACACGGTTGTGCTGTTTGGCCGCCCGGAAGATCTCATCAACTAATTTCTTGTCAGGCTCGATACCCCGGACCTTCAACCAATACACGATATTCGATACACCGGACATGAAGCCGATTTCGATAATCTGGCGCAATCCGACCATGCCCGCTGGCACTCCTGAATAAACGCGGTCGGCCAGCCAGTCGTCCCCTTTGTTCTGGGCTTTGATGATTGCCGCGGCGTGAACTCCGGTGCCCGTTCTGAATGCGTCTCGTCCCATAACCGGGTAGTTTTTGGGGATGGTAATTTCGCAGGCTTCCGAAACCAGCCTGCAATAATCGGCGAGTCTGCTCAAATCGCGGTTGTATATTCCTTCGAGATTCAGATTAACCAGCAATAGATCCATCGGCGTATTGCCGACTCGCTCGCCGATCCCCAGGCCGGTGGCGTGGACTCGATCGGCTCCCTGGGCTATGGCTGCCATGGTATTGGGAATCGCCAGTCCCCGGTCTGAATGGCCGTGCCAGTCGATTTTAACTTTCGGATTTACAGAATATACCAGTTCCCTGATGAACTTCATCAGGTAGTATACGCCGATGGGGGTGGCGTGGCCGACCGTATCGCACACGCAGATTCGCCTGGCTCCCGCGTTGATGGCCGTAGTATAAAGTTGCTTCAGCGTCTTGGGATCGGCCCTTGTCGTGTCCTCGGTGACATACATAACCGGCAAGCCATTTTCAGCCGCGTAACTGACCGCCTCCTCAGTCAGCTTGAGCATGGTTTCCAGTGTCCAATCCTCGGCGTATTGACGAATCGGCGAGGAGCCGATAAAAGTGCAGGCCTCTATGGGATAACCGACCGTCTGCGAAACCTCGATGAGAGGCGTGATATCCTGCTTTACCGTGCGCACGGCGCAGTTGGGCGTGATATTCATCTTGTTGTCGGCCATGAACTTGACCATGGTCGTGATATCAGCCCGAGCCCGCGGCCCCGCGCCGGGAAGACCGATATCCGCCGTGTCGATTTTAAGCTCTTCCATCAGCTCGAGAAGTCTGAGTTTCTCTTCAATCGTGGGATCGGTCACAGACGGCGACTGCAGGCCGTCGCGCAGGGTCTCGTCGTCAAGCTGAAGATTCTTCTTATGGCGGAATTTAAATCGTTTCTTTCTATTCCAATCGTATATCAGGGCATTTTCGGATAGTTTCCGCTGCATTAATCCTCCAGGACTATCTTTGAACGCGATTTCCTCGATTCATTTTCCAGAAGCGATTTATATAATGAATCCGTGTCGGCCTGAATTTTCTCCTTCTCATGGTCCGTTAGATAATGAAATCTGCCCTGCAATTCAAGATATTCCGAGACGGGCAATCCCCGAGATTTGTAGGTGATCGAAATTCTCTTGCCGTCCTCGATCTCGAAAAGCGGAAAGACGTTGGTTTCCACCGCCAGCCTGGCGATACTTATACTGTCTTTCGGATCCGACTTCCATCCCGGCGGGCAGGGCGAGAAAACGTGCAAGAACCTGAAACCTCTTTTATGCATTGCTTTATCCACTTTGCCTCTTAAATCGTCGATAAATGCGGGTGAGCAGGTGGCTATATAAGGTATCCCGTGCGAAGCGAGAATCAAATCGATATTCTTCTTCAGCTCCTCCTTCAGATGACCCTTCGGAGTGGTCGTGGTCCAGCCTCCGAACGGGGTGGCCGAGCTTCGTTGAATGCCTGTGTTCATATACGCTTCATTATCATAGCAAATATAGAGAATATTTTCATTACGCTCGGCCACCGCTGAGAGCGCACCCATGCCGATATCGAAGGTCGCGCCGTCGCCGGCCCAGGCCAGCACGATCGTATTCTCCTTACCCTGCATATCGAGTCCGGCCCGGACTCCCGCGGCCGCCGACGATGTCGCCCCAAAAGGAACGTGCAGAAACGGCACCGGCGAGGCCGTATGCGGGAAGATGCCGTCGGTGACGGCGGCGCATCCCGCGGGGGCAACTATCACGGTATCCGGTCCCAGCGTCTCCAAAACATGCCTGAGCAGGATCTTCTCCCCGCATCCGGGGCAGGCGGTGTGACCGCAAAACTCGTGATATTTAGAGTAATCGAAATCCGTCATGAGCCCGTTCTATTTTCCTTTTAAGCCGATCCATTCGATGGCAGAATTCTCGGCCGCGCCGTTTTTCAGTCTGGAGAAGATATTTACAATATCTCTTTCCATAATGTCTCTGCCGCCGAGGCCGGCGATAAATTCAGCGATACGGACCGGAATTCCATGCTTGTTCAACATCGCCCTGATCTCCTGAGAGAAAACTCCTCCGGTACCTGGCGAGAGATCGCGGTCGAGAACGCCGAAAGAGATTCCCCGCTTCAACAATGACTGGAGTTCTTTTTCCGGAAGCGGCCTGAACTGTTTCAACCTGATTAATCCGACTTTTTCTCCGGATTCGCGCATCTTCTTTGCCGTATGATAGACCGTCGATGCCGCCGAACCGGAGGCCAGCAGGATTGCCTCGGCGTTGTCAGTAAAATACGGTTCTATGCTCTTATAAGACCTGCCGAACCGCTTATCGAATTGGTTGAAGGTATTGTCGATCACATCGCCCGCGTCCTCAAAGGTCTTTTGCAGCTTATAGCGAAACTCCATGAAACTGTCGGGAAGGGTGCCGCCGGAAAAGGTTATCGGATCGGGAGGATCGAGTTTCATCTCCGCCTTTCTCGGAGGCAGAAAATCATCGATCTCGGATTGGTCGGGAATATCCACAACTTCATGGGTATGCGATATGAAGAAACCGTCGAAACAAACCATGCAGGGAACAGAAAGTTCTTCGGCTATCTTAAAGGCGCAGATTGTAGTATCGAGGATCTCCTGGTTTGACCAGCAGTAAAACTGCAAAAAACCCGTGTCCCGCTGCGCCAGAGAATCGGTCTGATCGCACCAAATTGTCCACGGCGCGGCCATGGCGCGATTGACATCGACCAAAACTATGGGCAGTCTCGCTCCCGAGGCCCAGAATAGAAGCTCGTGCATCAACGCCAGCCCTTGCGCGGATGTCGCCGTGAACGTCCTCACCCCAGTTGAGGACGCGCCTATCAACGTGGCCAAGGCCGAATGCTCCGATTCCACCTTGACGAATTTAGCGTCGAGCTCGCCCGAGCCGCAGATTTCCGAAAGCTTCTCGGCAATGGTTGTCTGCGGGGTGATGGGATAGGCGGAGATAACCTGCACCCGCGAGAGCTTTACCGCCCGCGATACCGCTTCGTTGCCGGAGATGACCGCCTTCACCTGCCTCCCTCCATCCTCAGGGAGCCCCCGGGGCATTCCTCGGCGCAAATACCGCATCCTTTGCAGTAATCGAGATTCACATGATATCCCTGAGAAGTTTTTATGACCGACATATCGGGACAGAAATTATAACAGTTGTCGCATTCGGAGCAGACTCCGCATGAGAAACACCGGCCGGCTTCCTTGACTGCGGTTTTCATATCCGGGATTCGCCCGTTCGGAGCCACGGCTGTTTTCCATTTCAATTCGTTTACCCTGGAAAAATATATAAGGTTGATATCATCCGGTCCGGCGACTTCTTCTATAGTGTCGGGCTGCTGAAACTCCCTTCCTTCGAACTTAGCAATGATTTTCTCGGCGGCCAATCGCCCCGAGCCGACAGCGTGAGGAACCGTCCGGGGGTTGGGAAGTATATCGCCGCCGACAGAGAGTTTTTCGCGAAGCCGTCTATCGACCCTGGAAAAGTCGAAACTGCCGTCGGATCTTTGCTCCGCATCGGGGAAAAACGACAAGTCGGGATCCTCGCCGACAGCCGAGTAAATCCGGTCGGCTTTCATATCGTATTCAGATCCGGCGACAGGCTCCGGCCGGGCTCGGCCCGACGAATCCGGTTTGCCCAGCTTCATTTTGACAAATGTCGCTTTAAGCGCGCCGTCATCGGCACTTTCCACACGAACAGGCGCGGTCAAATACTCGATTTTGACAGGCTCATTTTTCAATTCTTCTATTTCCTCGGAGAATGCCGGGATTTCATTTTCTGTGCGGCGATATACCAGGGTAACCTCGGCCCCGAGGCGGCAGGCCGTTCGGGCGACATCACAGGCAGTATTTCCGCCGCCTACCACAATCACTTTCGCACCATCGAGTTTCCCGCTGTTCCCCGAGTTGACTTTCTGTAAGAAGCCAAGTCCCGATTCGACCCCGGCCATATTCTCGCCGTCAATCCCCATCGCTTTTGTTACATGCGCGCCCGTTGCCAGAAAGACGGCGTCGAAATCGATCAGATCTCCGATGTCGATATCCGAGCCTAAACGGACATTCGGCCTGAAATTTATTCCCTGGAGGACTCGCTCGAGTTCTTTTCTCAAGACGGCTTTATCCAGCCGATAAGATGGTATCCCATAGCGCAAAATACCGCCGGGCTCGGAGCCTTCGTCGAAAATCGTAACCGATACTCCCATTCTATTTAAATAATGGGCCGCGGCGATACCCGCCGGGCCGGCCCCGATTACGGCGACCTTTTTCGAGATCGGCTCCGATTCCGCGACAGTGATCCTGTTTTCGATTCCCCAATCCCCGATGAATTTTTCGATCAATCTGACCTGCAGTTCCGTATCGAAGCTGTGACGGCTGCAATTCGCCTGACAGGGATGATAACAAACTCGTCCGCAAACGGCCGGCAGAGGATTCGAGGCTGTCAGCAGTTCGAACGCCTCTGAGACCTTGTTTCTCTTTATGAGATCGATATAGCCGCGAATATTCTCCCCAGCGGGACAGCTGTGATTGCAGGGCGGGATGATATCCTTAAATGCCGGCGTCGAAGATCTCCAGGTGCCGGTCTTATTCCAGCTCATTGGCGCCCGGCTGACCGCGGCCTCGGGCATATCGTCGACTGTTTTGAAAACGATAAACTTGCTCAAATCAGTTCACCGACTCGTAAGCTTTCTTGGCGGCTTGCAGGTTTTGCTCTGCCTTGAAAGGCACGCTTTTTTCAACCGCGAGCAGCAGATTCTCGATTTTCAAATCGCCGGATATTTTCGCGAACGCTCCCAGTATCGCCGTGTTGACCAGAGGCTGGGCCTCGGTGCCAAGGTCGAATTCCAGCGCGATCGCGACCGCATCGACGTACGACGTTTTGAATTGGGACAACCCCGGAATTCTCTTGCCGGAATTCACCAACAATGCCGCATCCGGTTTTATCGATTGTTTGAACGTCGGCGCGTTGATTATATCCGGCGAGAGCACGACGCCGAAATCGGCCCGGTAGATCATGCTGCGGAGGTAGATGAATTCTTTGTCGATACGCAAAAAGGCCGTTACCGGGGCTCCGCGACGTTCCACCCCAAACGAAGGAAACGCCTGCACCTGAAAGCCCTCGCGAAAGTAAGCGTCAGCCAAAATTTCCGACGCTATCACCGCGCCCAGTCCTCCTCTTCCGAAGAATGTAATTTCTCTCATTCGGCAAACAGAACCGGCGAAAGCATGACAGCCGGCTATCTGGCTCCCTTAAGCAGATGACGCGCTATGATAAGCCGCTGCACTTCCGATGTTCCCTCGAAAAGCTCGGTAACGCGGGCGTCGCGATACATGCGCTCGACCTGGTATTCACGCATATATCCATATCCGCCGAGTATCTGAATCGCCTTGTGGGTTACCGCCGTCGCGATTTCCGAACAATAGACTTTGGCCTGGGCCGCTTCCAGGGTATAATCCTTGCCCGAGTCCTTCATCCAGGCGGCCCTGTACACGAGCATTCTCGCGTTCCCGATCATAATCGACATATCAGCCAGGTGAAACTGAATCGCTTGAAACGAGGAAATCGGCTGGCCGAACTGTTCCCGTTCTTTGGAGTATTTCAACGCTATATCGAATGCAGCCTGAGCGATTCCCACCGCCATGGCCCCGCAGCTTACCCGGCCGCTGTCGAGAGTCGACATGGCCACCCGAAATCCCTTGCCCTCGGGACCCAGCATATTCTCCGCGGGTATATGACAATCATTGAATATAATCTCGGTAGTGGGCGACGCTTTCAAGCCCATCTTTCTTTCGATGGTCCCGATTTGAAAACCCTCGGTTTCTTTATCCACCAGAAAGGCGGTAATTCCTTTAGGTCCCGATCCCCTTTTTGAGGTAGCGAAAACTATAACGCTGTCGGCCAGGGCTCCCATCGTTATGAATATCTTGGTGCCGTTGATGACATAGCCGCCGTTCTTTCTGGTATAGGTAGTCGTAATCGACGAGGCGTCGGATCCGGCCCCCGGCTCGGACAGGGCAAAGGCACCGAGCTTCTCCCCGCTGCAGGCGCCGGGTAGGTATTTCTTTTTTTGTTCCTCGGTTCCGAAATCGACGATCGGCTGACCGTAAAGGGAATTGTGCAGGGCCACCACCGCCGCGTGCGACGAGCATCCTTTGGAGAGCTCCTCTACGACAATCATGTAAGATAAAGCGTCCATACCCCCGCCGCCGTAGTCCTCCGGCAGGAATATGCCCATCAATCCGAGTTCTCCCATTTCTTTCAAGAGATCCAGATCCATTTTGGATTCGGTATCGAACTCCTCCGCCCTCGGCTTGAGCTTCTTCTCGGCGAAACTCCTGGCGACCTCCTGCACAGCCAAATGATCTTCTGACAATTCGAAATTCATTCAATTCCCCTTACACCATGATCGCTTTCACATCATTCGCGAAAACCATTGCCGCTTTCGCTGTTGTAACCATCGCCACAATCTAATCCCGACCGCCCGATTTGTCCAACAGATATTGATAACGTGCTTCGTTCAAAATACTATTATGGATCTAAGTCCCTCGCCTTTTCTCAGCAGGTCGAAAGCGTCGTTGATTTTGTCGAGAGAAAATCTGCCCGTAACCAGTTCCTTCACCTTGATTTTCCCCATGCGGCAGAGTTCGATCAGTTTCGGATAATCGACGGGTCGGCACCCGAGGGAACCGACGATTTCCATTTCGCGATACATGATTTTGCCGGCGTTTATGGAAATGTCCTTATTTGTATATCCCAGCACTACCAGACGGCCCCCGCTGCGAAGAGAATTGAAGGCAGTCTCGATAGTTGCCGGGTTGCCGATAGCCTCGATGGCAATGTCGGCCCCCCCGCCGGTTATTTGTCGCACCGTCTTGGTCCACTTCTCGTCCTCATTGGGATTAATGACGACGTCCGCGCCGAGCTTCCTGGCCCATTCCAGTTTTTCCGGGGATATATCCACCGCGATGACAGATCCGCCAACCGCGGCGGCAACCTGGACGAGGTTTATTCCCACGCCCCCGCAGCCGAGGATCACGACAGAATCTCCTGGTTTGACCTGAGCGCGATTTTTTATGGCGTGAAACGGAGTGGAGATGGCGTCGGCGATAATGGAGCCCTCCTCCAGCGGTATCTCATCGGGCAGCGAGAAAATGTCCTTCGCCGGTGCAAGGAAATACTCGGCATAGGCGCCGTCGATATTGTTGCCGAACATGACCATGCTCTCGCAAATATTTTCCCTTCCGGTACGGCAGAAAGCGCAATGCCCGCAGGTCAATACGGCAGGCGCCAGAACTTTTTCACCTTCTTTGAATTTCATGACGCCGTCGCCCAGCGCCGCAATTGTACCCGACGGTTCATGGCCGAGAATGAGTGGCGGCTCCTTAAACGTGGGAACCCCGTGATCGATGTAATGCAGATCGGTATGACATACTCCGCAGGCGGCGGTTTTGATCAATACCTGGCCGGGACCCGGCTTTGGGGTTGGTATTTCCTCGATTATCAGGGGCTGATTGGCCCCGTGAAATACGGCAGCCTTCATCATCTTATCCTTTCTCGATTATCATATTCTCCTTGCCAAATCATCGTCGTCGGGAAGTAATTCGCTGTTTTGGTTTTTTTTGATCTTTCGCGTGAAGATCACCGCATTATCGTCATTTTCGTCTCCAAAACAAACCGTGCATCCGTCGCACCCGAGTTCACTGATGGGCACTGTCTTCACCTCGAATCCGAGCCAGGCGTAGTTGCTCACGGCCTCCTTGAGCCGTTCACCTGACGCGCTGAACTGCTGACGCCAGCCCTCCGCTTTGAGTTTATTAATCAGAACGCTTCCCATCAGAACAACTCGTCTTCAAGATCGTTGCCGACGGGCAGCCTGCCATGCTTCTGCAGATGCCGCGATAACATCTCCGATTCGCGCTGAGTATACATCTCATGCTTTTCGAACACGAAATAGGACGCAGAAAAACCATCGTCGATTCGAGATGCGAGAGCCGCCTTCATATTTTCCGTCCCGGTGATCAAGACAATCTCTTTGACGGAGTCATATAGATGAATTACACCCGCTACTTGCGGCACCTGCCTGATATTTTCGTGATTGAATACGATATATTTATCCGGCGGCAGTACGGGAGGCGAAATCGACAAACGAAGATCGCATCGCGCGCATCTCTTAGCCTGGACCGCGGCCACGGTTTCCTCATACTGTCTTTCTATTTCGTCAAATCCCGCCCGCAATTCCGCTTTAAGGCATGGCGGTTTTGACAGGGGCAGACTCGTCTCGCTCTCAACGGAAAAATCCAGATCGATCGTTATGCCGTAAGACGGCAACAGGCCGTCGCCGCCCAGATATCGATCGATTCCTTCGGCCGCCAGACGCCCGGCTTCAACCGCTTCCACGACCGATGCCGCTCCCGAAACATTGTCGCCCCCAGCAAAAACACCTTTTGCCGACGTCGAATAATCGTCGGATACCTGAAAAACTCCCTTTGGGGATACGCTCATGGCCGGGATTGTCTCCACGCGCTGGCCTATGGCGGAAAATACATGATCAAATTGAAGCTCTTCAAACTCGCCGTTTATGGGAACGGGGCTTTGTCTTCCCGATTCGTCAGGCGCGCCTAATCGCATTTTTTGTATCACCAACCGAATCCGGCCGCCGGATCTTCCGATTCTCGCAGGGGCCGCCAGAAATCGGAATTCGATTCCCTCGGCTATCGATTCGTCGATCTCGGATTCATAAGCCGGCATCTCCCTTTTCGTTCGACGATATATAATTGTCACACTATCCGCCCCGAGTCTGCGGGCCGTGCGCGCCGCGTCGGTGGCGGCGTTGCCACCGCCGATAACCGCGACACTGCCTGATAATTGGAATTTCGCCCCGGAACCGACTGCGCGCAAAAAATCGAGACTGTTTACGACGGAATCGCCCTCACAGACGCCCTTCGGCAAAGGGACCTCCAGCGACGCACCCGTGGCCCAGAAGATGGCGTCATAGCCGGAAAGATCGTTGGGAGAATCTATTTTTCTACTGGGATAAAAATCGACGCCGAGATCGAGGATATCATCGATTTCGGAATCCAGCGCGTCCTCCGGCAAACGATATTTAGGAATCCCGTATCGAAGCATCCCGCACGGCTTTTTCATGG
>CAZDAH010000006.1:53654-57857 GCA_964503405.1 uncultured Ignavibacteria bacterium | reverse complement strand
CCTCTTTCGCGGGCGGTTTGCTGGCGGCAGTCATGGCCTATTATTACCTTGAAGGACGGGTCGATATGACGGTATTGATGGTGGCCTCCCTGGCCGCCACCCTGTTCGGCCAAATCGGAGACCTGGTCGAATCCGCCGTCAAACGAGATTGCTCGGTAAAAGATTCGTCGAACCTCATTCCCGGACACGGGGGAGTTCTGGACAGGTTCGATTCGCTGTTTTTCGCTCTGCCCGCGGCGTATTTCACTTTGCTCCAATCGACCTGACGTAATACCGAGCGGGCTTGGGAATCCCTGACCGCCCCGAACTACTCGGATATGAATATCTCAGGCAAATCGGCCGCCGCCTTCGCGCCGCCGGACAAAAACCCGCTCGATTGGTTATTTATCCTTAGGCCGGCGCTTCATCCGCCTGTCTGGACAATTGTAATTCTCGGTTTTTCCCGAAGCCCGGTCAAAGTGTCCGAAGATTATAGTCTCCCCTGGCTGCTGATTCTATCGTCGTGCCTGGCCGGTTGGGCCTATATATCTAATCAAATCGCCGATATCGAGTCTGACCGGCGCAACAACAAGATTCATTTTCTGCCAGCCGGATTGATTTCCACCAGGGCCGCGCAAGTGTACGCAGGTGTACTCGCCCTGATCTCGCTCGCGGGTGCATTTTTATTCAGCCTGACAATCGGCCTGTTATCGTCGGTCCTGATTATCCTGGCCTGCCTTTATTCAGGCAAACCGTTTTTCTGCAAGAACCATCCGGCCTGGGGAACCATCTTAAACGGATTCGGACATGGTTCATTGGCGTTCATAATGGGTTTTGTAGGCGCCGGAGGGCAGTTCGGCGATTCCTTTCTGCTCTCTATCCCCTATCTCTTCGCGGTGATAGCCGTTTATATCGGAACCACTTTGCCGGACGTCCGCGGGGACGCTTTCACCGGCAAACGGACACCCGGCGTCGTTTTCGGGGCGCGAATCTCAACTGCGGTTATGGCCCTGTCGTTAATGATCTCTCTGCTGTTATCGATGATATTTTGGGATATTCCTCTGCTTGCAGTCTGCAATGTTTCCATGCCCTTCTACCTGTATGCCGCATTGAAATCCGATTTGAAGGCGGCCGTGTTTGCCGTCAGGCTCTCGGTGCTCCTGCTTTCGATCGCGGCGTGTTTCTTTGCCTGGTGGTACGCGTTGGCACTCGCGTTTCTGTTTGTAACCGCCCGGCTGTATCATAAGAAACGATTCGGAATCGAATATCCCTCTCTGTACATGAAATAACGATACTGCCGATATCTTCTAATAATGAAATATGGAATCGCGATCGCAGCGATGATCATGCTGGCCTGTTCGGGACCCGTTCAGCAGAATGATCATGGAATCAGGGTCCGTCCCCTGACCAAAAAAGAGGCCGCCAAGCTGCTGAATGGGGCTAGAAATCACCTCGGGGAACCTTACGTCTACGGCGGAAATTCACCCGACGGCTGGGATTGTTCGGGATTCGCCAGCGGCATGTACTCGCGGTACCTGTCCTACGGGCTCCCCAGAAAAACCGATTCAATCTTTTCCCAAAGCGTGAGAATTCCCACGTCGCAAAGAAAGCCCGGAGACCTGGTATTCTTCCGATTAGACTCAAAATCCGCTTCCCACGTGGGTATTTATATCGGGGGAGATAAATTTATCCACGCTTCGACCTCCAGCGGGATCATCATTTCCGGCCTTAATGAGGATTATTACCAACAATCGTTTATCGGTTTCAGACGTCCTCTTCTGGCCCTATCCAACTGATCGAAATCGAGACTTTTATAGTTGCGCTTCCCGGAATTTTGTCATACTAATCCTGCAGGAAAGAGATTTCATGGAATAATGGGAGGAATAATGATTATTACCACCACCCCAAATATCGAGGGCAGAAAGATAATCGGATATCTCGGCCTGGTTACCGGCGAGGCGATCATGGGAGCAAATATCTTTCGCGATTTCTTCGCCTCGATCACCGACATAGTCGGCGGAAGGTCTGCCGCCTACGAAAAAGAACTGGGTAAGGCCCGCAAGGTGGCTATGGAGGAGATGGCCCAGCAGGCCAAGGATCTCGGCGGCACTGCGATTATCGGCGTCGATCTCGATTACGAGGTGATCCGAGAGGGTATGCTCATGGTCGCCGTTTCGGGTACAGCGGTGAAGATCGCTTAACAGACCGAAGCGGTTCTTCCCGTCGAGCGGCGGTGGTCGGGCAGAGTACCGCGGGTCCATGCGTGAGTTATTCTCCGAATTTCAATATCCATATATCGCCGAAAAAATTCGGACCGATCGAGAACTCTTTGCGTGATCTGATGAATACCATCATCCGGTCATCGGTAGAAAACGCCGGAAGGTAATCGAAAGAGGCCGAGTCCTTCTCGACCCTGTAGCCGGTATCGGCTTCCATATCGTAAATCAGCAGCGACGCGTTGATCCTGCCGTAGATCAGGCAAAGATATTTCCCCGTATTGGAAAAACAGCCGATAAAACCTGGCCGGCTCCCGTAAGTCAATTGCGTGATGGAATCGCCTCTTAGAAGGTAGACGGTATGGCTCTCCGTCGAATTTCCCACCATCGACTCGTACGCGACTGAATTGCCGTCGGGCGATTCCAACGCCAACACCAAAGACTCTCCGGGGCGCTGTGGCGCTTCCTTCTGCGATTCCCGCGGGAACGGGTATTCGTAATCGCCGCTTATCGTGTACAATTCGCCGTCGGAGATTTTCAGTCCGTATGGCTTTACCATCTCCTCGAGGCCTCTGCCCGTAGTGTCGTTGGCGTCCGCAACCAGCAGCCTCTGAAAAAATATCAGGCTGTCGCCGGCCGCGAACATTGGCAGAATGGAACGGCCGTCTTCGGACAACCTGTTAAAACTCCCCAGTTCATCGGCCGAACGAAGTGATGCAAGATACCTGTCGGCCGGGACAATTCGAGGCTCTTCCCTCGAACATGATAGAAAAATCTCGATTATCAAAAGCCGCACCGGTCTCATATATTTAATTATATTCTCATTGCCGGCGAATGTCAAACCTCTTTGATCCTTTTATGTCTTGACAACCATCCGTGCCGGTGATTATAACGATTCCTGGATTCGCGTCGGCAATACGCCGCGCTTGATATGGAGTTGGAGCCTTGAAGAAGATAATTGTCCCGATCGTAGTGATTCTGATCATAACCATCGTGATTATCGTCTATATGATCAACGACAGATCCGCGGATGACGGTCGGCTCGTCCTTTCGGGAGCGATCGAGGCGGAGGAAATCGAACTCGCCTTCAAAGCGCCCGGGCGTGTGGTCTATGTCAGTATCGATGAAGGCGACGATATCGCGGAAGGGGATACTGTCGCCGAACTATCACATGAAGAGAGCGCGGCTCGAATCAGACAGGTGGAAAGTCAGATCAACGCCGCCGAGGCCAATTTAGAGATGCTGGAGATAGGCAGGGAGACGATCGCCAGAAACCTGGCCAAAATCACCGAGCTGGTCGCTTCGGGAGGGGCCACTGCGGGCGACCAGGAGGATCTTTCCGACAGGCTGCGCGAGGCCGACGCCGCCATACTTGCCGCCGAAAGTTCGATCGGTTCGCTGGAATCTCAGAGAGATTTCCTGCGTATCGTACATGACGAAGAATTCCTGATATCGCCGTCCGCCGGAACCGTCCTTCTCAAATCAGTCGAACCGGGCGAGGTCGTCAGCCAGGGAAGAACAGTACTGACAATAGCCGATCTCGATAACCTCGAAATAAAAGTCTATCTGCCCGAATCGAAACTCGGATTAGTCAAAAACGGTCAGGACGTGGCCATCGAAATCGATTCGAACCCCGGCGAGAGCTTTAAAGGGATAATCAGGAGAATATCGAATAAGGCCGAATTCACACCCAAAAATGTGCAGACCAGGGAAGAACGGGTCAAGACCGTCTATGCCGTAGTGGTGGGAGCCCAAAGCCAAGGCGGTATTCTCAAGCCGGGCATGCCCTGCGATGTCATCATCGATCTTGTCCGCTGAAATGGTCGAAGTTAGCGGCCTCGAGAAGAGATTCGGCGTTGTCGAAGCTCTTAAAGGCGTTGACCTGTCAGTTCGAGAGGGCATTATTTTCGCCCTGGTAGGACCCGACGGCGCCGGGAAGACGACCCTGCTTCGCGTTCTGGCCGGCATCATGTCGCCGTCGAAAGGCAAGGTCAATATCCTCGGACAT
>CAZDAH010000006.1:51508-53644 GCA_964503405.1 uncultured Ignavibacteria bacterium | reverse complement strand
GCCGAGAATTTATATTTTTTCGCGGCGTTATACAATGTTCCCAAATCCGAGAAGGGTCTCAGGGCTGAAAGACTGATGGAGTTCTCCCGACTGGCCCGATTTAAGAACCGTCAGGCCGCGCATCTTTCGGGGGGGATGAAACAGAAACTATCGCTTTGCTGCGCCCTTATTCATAGGCCTAAACTGCTCCTCCTGGACGAGCCGACCACGGGAGTCGATCCCATCTCGCGCCGCGAACTTTGGGATATACTTTACGAACTTCTCGGGGAGGGGGTGACTGTTATCGTTTCCACGCCTTACATGGACGAGGCCGAGAGAGCCGGCATGATCACCCTGCTGCACAAGGGACGGGCAATCATAACCGGCGATATGAAGACCCTGAGAGCTCGATATAGGCACAGCCTCTACGAGGTTATCACCGACAATAATCAGGCCGCTTTGAAATCGGCCGGTCGATTTCCGGGAGGCGACAAGGTCGCCCTCTTCGGCGATCGCCTGCATATCGCTTTCGATCCGGCTGACGATCCGGAATCTTTCAAGACTGATCTGCGAAACTCCGGAGTAGAATTGAGAAGCTTCCGAGCGATCGATCCAGGACTCGAAGACATCTTCATTCAGGAGATTGCCGATGCGGGCTGAATCGTCCGGCGCGAATCCCGCGGTTTGGGTGAGTCATCTTACGAGGAAATTCGGCGATTTCACCGCTGTCGATGACATAAGTTTCGAAGTCAGCCGAGGAGAGGTCTTCGGTTTCCTGGGCCCCAACGGCGCCGGGAAATCGACCACAATCAGGATGCTCTGCGGCATCATCAAGCCGACCTCCGGCAACGGTTCGGTTGACGGGTTTTCCGTATCCACGGACAGCGAGCTGATCAAGCTCAATACCGGGTATATGTCGCAGAAATTTTCGCTTTATCGAGACCTGACTCCTTACGAAAATCTCGAGTTTTACAGCGGCATCTACGGCTTGAATCGTCGACGCAGGGCTGAGAGAATCCGCTGGGCGATGGAGATGGCCGGCCTGGCCGAAAGGGAGAACGACCTTACCGGGGAATTGCCCGTGGGATACCAGCAGCGTCTGGCTCTCGGCGCGGCCGTCCTGCACGAACCGTCCACGCTGTTTCTCGACGAGCCTACGGCGGGCGTCGATCCCTTGTCTCGACGCCGATTCTGGGATTTGATCCATCAACTCTCATCCTCGGGTGTGACTGTGTTCGTGACCACCCATTACATGGACGAGGCCGAACATTGCGACAGGGTCGCTTTCATAGATAAGGGCAGACTGATAAAACTCGATTCACCGTCGGCCCTGAAGCATGAGAAAACGGCCGACATTACTTATGAATTGGCCGCGGCCGACTGGAAATCCGTATTCGACCTTCTCCGGGACAACAAAGACAAATTCAGAGCCGTATCGCTTTTTGGAACCAATATCCATCTGAGCTTGCCGGCCGATAAATTCGCCGACGTCTCATCGTTTCTCCGTTCAAAGGGGATTGAAGAATTTTCGATCCGCCAAACGATGCCGTCCATGGAGGATGTTTTTGTGTCGCTGCTGCGAGAAAAAGATGATAGCGAGGACCTCTCCTGATGCGACTTTGGGCCATTATCTCGCGCGAGATAATCACCATTATCCGCGATAAGCGCTCCCTTCTTCTGGTGATTTTCCTGCCCATAATGCTGATGATAGTCTATGGCTACGGGGTGACCTTCGATATCAGGCACGTGCCTATGGCCGTGTTCGATCAGGACCGTTCTCCCCAATCAAGAGAGCTCATCGGCAAATTCGTGTCATCGGGATATTTCGCCCTGCAGGACGCGGCCGGCTCTTATGGACGTCTGGAGGAACTGCTTGTGCGCGACGAGATCATAATAGGGTTGGTGATTCCTCCCGATTTCGGCAGGAAGATCGATTCGAAGGAGGAGGGAGTGATTCAGGTGCTGGTCAACGGTTCTGACGCCAACACCGCCAACGTCGCCGTCGGCTACCAGGCCGCCATCTTCTCCGAATTCGCATATGAGAGCCTGGAACTGCCCGACGATTTGATCGTGCCCTCCGTGACCGAGAGAACGAGGATTTGGTACAACTCCGAATTGAAATCCTCGAATTTCATAGTCCCCGGAATCATCTTCATC
>CAZDAH010000006.1:48275-51498 GCA_964503405.1 uncultured Ignavibacteria bacterium | reverse complement strand
TGAATACCTCGTTCGACCGCTACGAGTTCGATACCTCGGCGGCGATTCTGATTTCCATCATCGTCATCGTCATGATGCTCCTCGGGGCGATCCTGACGTCGAACGCCATAGTCAAAGAAAAAGAATCGGGCACTATAGAACAGATAATCGCCTCCTCGATAAAGCCATGGGAGTACATTCTGGGCAAAATCACCCCGTATATCGCCCTTTCGCTGTTCGACGTATTCCTGGTGGTCGCCGCCGGATACTTCGTATTCCGTATTCCTATCCGCGGATCGCTGCTGGAACTGGCCCTGTTTTCGCTTTTGTTCCTGGCCAATGCCCTCGGCGTAGGCCTATTCGTGTCGGCGGTTTCGAGAACAATTGTCACCTCGCAATTGATGGCATTTCTCATCAGCCTGCTGCCTTCAATTCTGCTTTCCGGTTTTATCTTCCCGATTTCAAGCATGCCTAAAGCGATTCAGGCAATCACATATCTTGTCCCGGCCAGGTATTTTCTGACCATCCTGCGGGGGATTTTCCTAAAAGGGGTAGGTGTGCAAGTCCTATGGCCGCAGGGGTTATTTCTGATAGCTAACTCGATAATATTTCTCAGCCTTGCCGCGGCCAAATTCAAAAAAAGTCTGGACTGATGATAAGACGAATTTACTTTCTGGCCCAAAAAGAATTGATTCAGCTGCTGCGAGACAAACGCACGCTGGGGATGCTGATCATCGCCCCGGTAATTCAGCTGATCGTCTTCGGTTATGTGGCGACAACCGAGATCCGCCGAAGCGGCATGATAATCTGCGACCAGAGCCGCTCCTCCGCCAGCCGCGAGTTGATAAATCGATTTGTCTCGAGCGGCTATTTCGTTGTCGAAGGATATGTCGACAGCGTTCCTGAGATCGATCGATTTCTTGATTCTGGCGACGCAGTCGCGGGATTGGTCATCCCTCCGGATTTCGCCCGGGATCTGGGCAGAGATTCCCCCGCTGAAATAGGAGTCTTTATCGACGGCACCAATTCAAACCTGGCGGTTATCCTCACGGGTTATGTAAGAATGATCGTATCGTCATATTCTTCGGGGCTGGTCAACGAGTATTTTCATCATAAAGGCATCGACCCGCCCAGGCCGGGAAGTTCCGAACCGAGAGTGTGGTTCAATCCCGAATTGAAATCGGCTAATTTCATGGTGCCCGGGGTAATGGCGATGCTAACTCTGATGCTTCTTTTGAACCTGACCACGCTCGGGATCGTAAGGGAAAGAGAACAGGGTACCGCGGAACAGTTGTCAGTGACTCCGATCAGTCCGCTGGAACTCATACTGGGCAAAATAATTCCGCCGCTCTTTGTCGGCTACCTGATTATCACTCTGGTCCTGACCGTCGGGCTGCTGTGGTTCGGCATATTTTTCGCTGGCTCGGTTTTGCTTTTGTATTCTCTTTCATTCTTCTTCATAATCGCCTGCCTGACTGCCGGCTTATTTATCTCGACTTTCGCCTATACCGGCGACCAGGCCGTTTGGATAAACCAGATATTCATCATTCCCAACGTGTTGCTTTCCGGATTCATTTTTCCCATAAGCAATATGCCCACGGCGATCCAGGCGATAACCTATTTTCTTCCAATGAGATCCTATCTCAAGATCATTCGGGGAATCTTCCTGCGGGGAGCCGGGGTGAGCCAGTTATGGGATGAAGCCATGATTCTGCTGGCCTGGAGCGTCATTATTACGGTTTTGGCAAGCTTGAGATTGAAAAAGGGACTTGTTTAGGGAATAATGGAAAGTTACGATTCGTATAAATATCGGAGAGTGATAAAGATGAAAACGGATACCGCCGCACGAAAAATCCTGGCCTGGCTGGGTCTCTTTTTTTCCCTGATTTTCGTCTCCGTGGGGCTGGCCATGCTCACCGGCCTGATTTTCGGGGAACATGTCATATTCAATCAGGGTATTCGCACTGTTGTGGGTCTGGCCCTCATGGGATACGGAATCGTCAGGGGTTTCACGATTTACAGGCAGACTATCCCGCCCCGGAAGGGAGCTGAGGATGCTCAAAAATAACTTGACATTAAAGGGCGATGTTATATTTTCCAATTCTGATTTATTCCGGGGTCTTTTTTTTTGTGGAGGAAACCCTAGTTTGAGAAGATTAGCTCTCACATCCATTATCCTTGCTTTCGTCAGCCTGGCGATCTCCGGCCCGGCCGATGATGCTCTCAAACAGGCGCAGACGCTTAAAGAAAACGGCGATTATCAGGGAGCCTTGAAAGCGGCCAACGACGGCCTGGCCTTTGCGCCTGATGATTTCAAATTGAACATGTTCGTCGGGGAGCTGAATCTCCAACTTGAAAAGTATCATGAATCGCTTGCGGCTTACAAGAAGGCTGTTGAAAAGAAGAATAAGGATATCGACGCTCTCCACGGCGCCGGGATGGCTTCGCTGAGACTCGGCGAATATGCCGACGCCGAGATATTTTTCCAAAGAGCCCTGGACCGGAAAAAGAACCCCGAATTTTATTACGGCCTGGGATCGGCCCAGATGGAGCGGGGGAATTACTCCGAAGCCGATCTGAACCTGAGAAAAGCGATCGATAAAGATCAACAAAATCCCTGGTATCATCTGACTCTCGGCGAAATCAATTTTCGCAACAACGTTTTTAGTATTGCCATAATGGAATACAAAAAGGCCCTCGAACTCGATCCAGCCGTTGAAACGGCGGTCGCCGACATTCATGTCAAAATGGCCAAATCATATATCCAGATGCGCAACCTCGAAGCCGCCATCGCCGAATATCGCAAAGATCTCGAACTTCACCCCGCCGACACCACCGCCTGGCTGGAGCTGGCTAATATAACTCAGTTGGCCAACAAGCCGGCCGAGGCCGCCTTTTGCTACGTGGAGTATCTCAAAATCGCCCCTGGCGACGGCGGTCGCCGGTTCACCCTCGGCGAGATCTATCTGCAGCTTCGCGACCAGGAGAAAGCGGCCGAGGCTTTCGAGAAAGCGGTCAGCCTCAAGACCAGGGAAGCCGAGGCTCTCGGTTACCTGGCCAATATCTACGCCGAGCTCAAAGAATACGAGAAATCGTGGGACTCTTACACCCGCTACGAGACTGCTTTCGGACCCCCCGACAGCGTGCTTTATTGGTTCGATAAGGGCAGGGTGGCCGTCAAGATGGGGGTAAAAGACAACTCCTTTTTCGATTCCGACCTGAACGTGTTCGAAAAGTCAATCTC
>CAZDAH010000006.1:47585-48265 GCA_964503405.1 uncultured Ignavibacteria bacterium | reverse complement strand
GAGCAGTACGACTCAGCCGCCTCTACTTTCGAAAGCGCCCTCGGAATCAGGCCCGAGGACGTTCAGATGCGGTCGATGCTTGGGAAAATATACTCTTACAATGAGAAATTCGAGAACGCCGTGAAGCACTTCGAGATTCTGCTTAACGATTACTCCGAGGATCTGTCCGATTCCATCAAATGCGAAGTTTACCCCGATCTGGGATTCAGTTATCTGAAGCTTCTTAGATGCAAACAATCGATCCTTGTTCTGCTGGAAGCGGAAAAGTGCAAACCCGACGACACCTCGATTCTTTTCAATATTGCGTCATCATACCAGGTTTGCGAACAGATGAAAGAAGCCAACACTTATTATAAGAAAGTGCTCAAACAGGATCCTGCGAACAAGGATGCCATAAAGGGCGAGATGCAGACGAGAATACAAGGTCAGGAGTAACGGAGGACATTAATGGGGAATAACAAGCCGGACGCCGACGACAAATTCAAATATCTCGGCCTGGAAATAAACCCCGGCAAAATAGGGGATTTCTGGCAATCCGACGACGAGCGTAAAAAATATCTCGACCGCATCAGATCGAGGGCGGGCAAGCAAAGGGTGCTCGACAGGGATTCGTCGCTGGTTAATGTCAGCCTGATGAGCTCTGCCGACAAGATCATCTCTTTTGAGGGAAATATCATCCT
>CAZDAH010000006.1:42766-47575 GCA_964503405.1 uncultured Ignavibacteria bacterium | reverse complement strand
TCGCTGAAGACATTGATCGACGAGCCGGACTTCGCCCTGGCCACCTTCCTGCTCTCCGTGCTGGGCGAGGGCAGCTATTCGGTCGAGGTGTCGGGAAAGACCTTGTCCGGATCGGCAGTCTCCTATTTCCTGAATATGCCAATCATCGGCGGCTACGCTTCCTGGGGAGGCTGGGCGATGATTGTCGCGCTGATAATTTACTCGCTTATTATCCTGACCTGCCCCGCGACGGGGATATTGAATATAATCGGCCTGATCAATAAAGACAGGGGGGAGAAATACCTGGCCACGGTAAAACGGTATTCTCGTTTCACCTTTGTGCCAATACTGCTTTATCTCGTATTATTGGTAGTTCTGCTTTTCGGAGGCCCTCAACCATTCGGATCTCTCGGTTCCGAGGCTATAGGAGACTCGCTCAATTTTACAGCCATATTCACCCTTGCCGGGGCGGCGTTCTGGGTTAATATCGCCGGCCTGGCCATAGCTTTTGCCCAGTCCCGGGGAATCTGAGGACGGGGTTTTGCCATATCGAATGGCTTTTCAGATCAAAAATAAAAGAAGGAGGCAACCAGTTTGCGTCAGGTAATTTTCGTAACGATCCTGTTCATAGTGGCCTTTGCGGTCGGGTTCGGCATGTGGTATGGAATCTTCAAACCCCAGCCCAAAGGCACACTCATGCACACCATGTTCGAGGGCGGTCCGCTGGTGATCGTGTTAATCGCCCTTTTGGTGATGCTTTTCGGCTTCATAATCGAACGTTCCATCACGCTTTACAGCGTAGCCGCCGGCAAAACGTCCGTGCAGGCGTTTTTCAAGAGAGTAGTGACGGCGGTGCAATCGAACGATTTCGAGGGAGCCATGGCCGCCTGCGATAAGCAGCGCGGCACAGTAGCCAATATTCTGCGGGCCGGCATAGAGAGATACAATGTCATTAAGGACGATTCCTCGATGAATGGCGAAAAGAAGATCTCCGAGGCTCAGAGAGCCATCGAGGAAGCCAATGCCCTGGAGGTCCCCCTTCTGGAAAGAAACCTGATCGCGCTTTCCACCATCGCCTCGATTGCCACCATGGTCGGCCTTCTGGGCACCACCATCGGCATGATCAGGGCCTTCGCCGCCACCGGTCACCGCACCGGCGGAGTCATCAACGCCGAGGCGCTGGCCGTGGGTATCTCCGAGGCGCTGGTTAACACCGCGGGCGGTCTGGCCAACGCCATCATCGGCATTGTAGCCTACAACTTTTTCGTGAACAAAGTCGACGCCTTCAACTATACAATAGATGAGGCCTCCTACGAGGTCATCCAGCTGTTGAAGGATAAGGAAGGCAAATAATCATGGCTGGCAAAAAGAGGAGAATCAATATCGTTATCGATATGACCCCCATGGTCGATATCGCCTTTCTCCTTTTGATCTTCTATATGGCCACCACCCAGTTCAAACCGCCGGAGAAGCAGCACGTCGTGCTGCCGCCGTCGACATCGCAGTACAATGTGCCGAATTCGGACATTGTCAATATCACCGTGAACAAAGACGACCAGATCTTTCTGGAATATATCACCAATTACGTTGCCCCGGCCGACACCATCATCAACGGCAACCCGGTGATGAAAGATTCCAGCACGATCATCAGGGACTATATCGACGTCGAACCGAGGACGCTCACGGCTGAATTTATCAAGGTCCAGGCGAAATTCCTGGCTAAGGGAGTCAGCCCCATGGTCGTTGTCAAGTCGGATAAAACCGCCAGGTACGGAACAATCAAGAAAGTCATGGACGCACTGCAGGATATCAATATCGACAGATTTTCCCTGATGACCGAGATAAAACGACAACAGCTCGCCGAAGCCGTTGAGCCGGCCGGTTAGGAAATGAGGTGATTGTATGGCCGCAGTAGATTTAGGCGGAGGACGCCCTCAAAAGAAAAAGGGCGGGTTGAAAAGACCCAAGCGGAGAATCAGCATCCGCAACGACCTGACACCCATGGTCGATATCGCCTTTCTGCTCCTGATCTTTTACATGGTCACCACCGTGTTTTCGTCGCCCCTGTCCATGGAGATCTCCCTGCCGCCGAAGCAGGATCAGTCGGAACCCATTATAATCGGAGAATCGAGGCTTCTGAGGATGTATGTTGATAAGAACGATTCTCTATATTATCAAATCGGCGAGGAAATGAAACAGCCCGAACAGGTGCGATTCAACAGGCTCGGCGAGATTATCGAAGATAAGAACAGAAAAGTGAATAAGCTGGTAATGGTGCTCAAAATCGATCATGCCGCCTCTTTCCAGATGATGGTTCTGATCATCGATGAAATTCAGAAGGTGGAAAGACAGATTAACGCCGAGCTCGACGCCGCCCGTGAAAAAGATCCGTCAATTACCGGCGACAGATATTCGGTCAGGTTCAGCTTGCAGGATATGAACGCCTGGGACGAACACGTCCTGCAGGTGGTCAGCGAGGGGAGGGTGGTCGAGTTATGAGCACCAGATCCTTATTAATGGGACCTTTGGATCTGAAGAGGGTATATCAGAAGAATATGGCCATCGGTTTCGGAGTTTCTGTCGGCGCTCACCTTCTGGTTATAGGCTTGATCCTGTTGGTCATGTTCATTGCGGCCGACAAGCAGATTGTCGCTCCCCAAATCGTGATCAAATCGAAAGCCGATCTCATAGTGCCGCCGTCGCTGTCTCAGCAGAAAGAGCAAATCAAGGTGGCCACGCCGGAGCATCAGATCAAACCGTCGGTGGGCGTCATGGAAGCCGTGCCGGACGAAGAAGCTCCGGAAGAGGTCGAGATAGCCACTCAGGATGAATTGGCGGAGATGGCGCCGGCTCTGCCTGTGGAGGACCTGGAGAATCTCGGCGTCGATATGGATGTCCAGGGAATCCTCGATGAGTTGCTTCCCGCTCCCGACGAGTTCATACCATTCGAGGAAGCCCCGGTGCAGGTAAACCAGGTTCAGCCTTTATATCCTCCCCTGGCCCAGCGCGCCGGAATCGAAGGCGCGGTCTGGATTAACGTGCTGGTGGATAAGGAGGGCAAAGTCCGCGACGTTATAGTCGTCAGGGATTCCGGCGCTAACGCCGGATTTGAAGAGGCGGCAGTGGACGCCGCTTACAAAACAGTCTGGAAACCTGCCATCGCCAACGGCCAGCCAATCGCGGTATGGGCTACCTACAAAGTCGAGTTTAAACTGAAAAACTGATTAAAGATGGAATTCGCTTTTTCGCCCCGGTGATAACATCCCCGGGGCTTTTTTTATCTCCGATGGAATAATGACCGCTCCGCAATCGTAGAGAGGGCGGAGGGCGATAACGCTGCCGAAACAAAGGAGGACCCGTGAACGCGAAGCATTCAACTGACAATTTCATGAACTTGAAGAAGGCCTATCGAAAGAATATGGCTCTGGGATTCGGGATATCCGCGGCGGCGCATATTATTTTGGCGTTTTCGGCGATGATTTTACTTCAGAAAGCGGCGCCTTCGAAAGCGGAGATTCCTCCGGAAATAGGCGACAAAAAGGAGATAATCAGGAGTATACGAGTAATTCGGCATCCCGATATCGAAACACGACGTCCAGTCAGCCAGCCCAAGGCCGGAATCGCCGTCCCGGCGCCCGACAGCCTCGCTCCGAAGACTGTCGATGTTCCTTCCCAGATTGAAAACCTCTCGTGGGCATCCTTTGATCCGATCAATTCGAACGATAATGGTGCGATTACTGTTGATGTCAACAACATCCTCGACGACATTCTCCCCTTACCCGATACATTCATCCCTTTCGATGAGCCTCCAATACCTGTGAAATCGGTCGATCCCGTCTATCCCGATCTGGCCAGACGCGCCGGAATGGAAGCCGATATCTGGGTAAATGCCCTAATCGATAAAGAGGGGAAGGTTCGCGATGTTCTGATCGCCAAACCGGCAGAACAATTGGCCGATTTTGAAAAGTCCGCAACCGACGCGGCGTACGGCGGAGTATGGCGGCCCGCTATCGCCAATGGTCAGCCGACCGCGGTTTGGATTACCTACAAAGTTTCTTTCCGATTACGGTAGCCGATCCGTGACGCGATTCGGGCACGGAAGCTCACCAGAGGATCGCCGCCTTTCCTTCGCATTTCCCCTCCAATTTCCCCTTGACTGAGCGATGCTCATTCCCATATTTACACGTCAATTTGGATGGGAAGTGAGACTTTGAGACTGAGAAGAAAACTCTAATATGGAATACGGGATTCTTGCTATTATCCTGGGCGCGGTCGGACTGCTGTTCGCCCTCGCAATTTATCAGTTGATCAGGAAGCAGCCTTCCGGCAACGCGAAAATGAACGAGTTAGCCGATACGATCCATCGCGGGGCCATGGTCTTCCTCAAAAAAGAATATCTTTACCTGGTGCCGTTCATCATAGCCGTATTTCTTCTTCTAACCTGGAAAATCGGATTCTACACAGGCGTATCGTTCCTGGCCGGAGCGTCGTGCTCCATGTTCGCCGGAATTTTCGGTATGAACGCCGCCACCAGGGCAAATGTCCGTACCACCGAGGCGGCCCGCTCTTCCGGGCAGGCCAGGGCGCTGCAGAACGCCTTCTCCGGCGGTTCGGTCATGGGCATGTCGGTGGCCTCTTTGGGATTGCTGGGCCTCGGCGTCTTGTTCTACGCGTTTTTCGATCCGAAGAACCTCTCCGCCATGCAAGCCCTTACAGGTTTCTCCATGGGAGCCTCCTCAATTGCCCTGTTCGCCCGCGTGGGCGGCGGGATCTACACGAAATCAGCCGACGTGGGCGCCGACCTGGTGGGCAAGTTGGAAGCTGGAATCC
>CAZDAH010000006.1:14222-42756 GCA_964503405.1 uncultured Ignavibacteria bacterium | reverse complement strand
GAAGACGATCCCCGCAACCCGGCCGTCATTGCCGATAACGTCGGCGACAATGTCGGCGACGTTGCCGGGATGGGCGCCGACCTGTTCGAATCGTACGTTGGATCGATTGTGGCATCAGTAGTGCTGGGCGTGGCTATCGCTGTCGATCTCGGAGCGACTTACCTGGGATACGTCGCTATGCCGCTCATGATTGCCACGGTAGGAATTGTGGCTTCCATGCTGGGCATCATGTCGGTCAAGATATTCTCTTCCATGAACCCCGCGGCCACTCTTAGAATCGTCACTTACGTAGGCGCAATTGTCATGTTGATAGCCACCTACATTCTTACCGGCTGGCTGAAAGTCGATATCGGCGTGTTTTGGGCCGTTCTGGCCGGCTCCATAGCCGGCATAGCGTTGGGCCTGCTGACCGAATACTACACGTCGGGTAAGCCGATCAAAAACATCGCCCAGGCATCCGAAACGGGCCCGGCCACCAATATTATCACCGGTCTGGCGGTGGGAATGGAATCGGTCGCTTTACCCGTTATCGTGATATGTATCGCGATTTATGTCGCCTACCAGACCGGTTACGCTGAAAGCCATAGCTTCACCATGGGTCTGTATGGTATCGGTATCGCCGCGGTTGGCATGCTGGCCACGATCGGGGTGACCATGTCGGTCGACGCTTACGGCCCTATCGCCGATAACGCCGGCGGCATATCGGAAATGTCCGCTCTCGGTCCCGACGTTCGCAAAATTACCGACAGGCTCGATTCATTAGGCAACACTACCGCGGCTATCGGCAAGGGTTTTGCCATCGGCTCGGCCGCTCTCACAGCCCTGGCCCTCTTTTCAGCTTATACGGCGGCTGTCGGTCTCGACAGCATTAACCTGGTAAACTCGAAAGTCGTCATCGGGTTGCTGCTCGGAGGTCTGTTGCCGTTTCTCGTGGCGGCCCTGACCATGACCGCGGTCGGCAAGGCGGCTTTTTCCATGGTCAAGGAAGTCCGCCGTCAATTCAAAGAGATCGCCGGCCTCATGGAGGGCACGGCCAAGCCCGATTCGGATCGCTGCGTGGCCATAGCCGCGGCCTCGGCAATCAAGGAGATGATCGTTCCCGGGCTTCTCGCGGTAATAGCCCCCATTCTTGTCGGATATGTTCTCGGAAAAGAGGCCCTCGGCGGGCTGCTGGCCGGAGCGACACTCACCGGGGTCATGTTGGCTCTCATGATGGCCAACGGCGGCGGAGCATGGGACAATGCCAAGAAGTATATCGAGGGGGGTGCGCACGGCGGCAAGGGCTCTGACGCTCACAAAGCGGCCGTTGTGGGCGATACCGTTGGGGATCCTTTCAAGGACACTTCCGGGCCCTCAATGAATATCCTGATAAAGCTCATGGCCATTGTCTCCCTCGTGCTTGCCCCTCTGTTCAATTAACGGTTCGGCAGGCTGATCGAAAGCGCGCGGTTTCCGCTATCCCTCTTTTTTCCCTTGCCCAACAGAACGCCATCTGTTAAGATCGAGCTATGAAATGGCCCTCCACGGTTATCATCGCGGTAATTTTATTCCCGCAGGGAATTTATTCGGAATCGGCGCAAAAAGGTTTCTCCATAAGGGGAGGATTGCTTCACGATTCGCCGTCTACCGATGTTTTCCCCGAGATGGAATCGGTAATCGGGTATATCGGAAGCTTTGGATTCGATCTTATTGACAGGCTGGGCCTTGAGATCGGGGTCTTGCATTCCACCCACGACTATATATTCGATATCGTGGCCGGGGCTATCCGGGAAAAGGAGGCCGATAAAACGACATTTTTCATTAAGGCGAGGGGGATCCCTTATCGCCTGGGAGATGCCGAGATAGTGCTGGGAATCGGCCCGGCGCTTTTCGATATCACCGGCGACAAGCTTTACAGAGAAAATAACATAACTTATGAATTTGAGAACGGATTATCGGGCTGGGGCGTGGTGTCGAGCCTGGATCTGCGTTATTTTGTCAGCGAAGGTCTCTCGTTAACGTTTTATTTTTCAGGGAATTTCGTGAAATACAGCAAGTTCAGCGTCAATTCGATCGACGCTGCATACGGCGGAGATCTTCCCAGGGGGGATTCGGTAAGCTGGGGGCTGACTGTTTTTCATAGAATCGGCATGCCCAAAATCTGATTGAATATCCCGTCGCGCCGAGTGTATACATTTTGAGGACGGATTTGAAACATTTAATAGAATCGTTCGTCTATCATTAATAGCAGACAGGAAAAGGAGTGGAAATGGAAAGCGGATTTAAGGCGGCGGTTTCCAGCGAGGTCTCCGCGCCGGCTCTCGGGTTCGGCGGAAAACTGGTTAATATTTTTGCCGATCCTCTGCGCACGTTTCAGGAATTGAATCAAAAACCAACGTGGATAGCTCCCTTGATAATCCTGGTGATTCTAATCGCTGTCACCACGCAAATCTCATTTCCGATTATAATGGACTCGCAGTTGGAGAGGCTCAAGAGCAATCCAAATATCCCGCCGGAACAGATGCAGGTTATCGAAACGCAAATGACCGAAAGGGCCGGTATGCAAAGAGGATTCGCTCTGATCGGTCAGATCATCTTCGTGCCCCTTGTAATGCTCATACTCGCGGGTATATTCTACCTGGTGGGCACAGTCATGCTCGGCGGGGATTCGACATATAAGAAAGTTCTGGCAGTGGTTTCCTGGTCAAGTTGCATAAGCATGATCGGAGTTATTGTTACGACAGCCCTGATCCTGGCCAAGGGAAGCATGGAAATATCGTTGTCCCCGGCGTTGCTGCTGTCCGGTGACTCCGTGGGAACTAAGCTTCATACTTTCCTTTCCAAGTTTGATTTTTTTACAATCTGGTACCTGGCGGTTTTCGCCGCGGGATTCGGTTATATATATAAATTCAGCAAATCAAAAGCCCTCACCGCCGTGGGCGTTCTCTGGGCCATCTGGATCGCCCTGAGCGTGGCCCTTTCCGGCGTGTTCAGCCAGTTCGGAATGTAGAAAGAAGGAGTAAACGCATGAGGCGAGGATTACCGTTAACGATCCTAATGTTAATTCAGATACTGAGTATTATCTCCCTTCACGCGGAGACGTATTCTCTCGATGATTGCATCGAGACGGCCTTGATAAATAATTATGGCGTAGTGGCGGCCAGGAATAGTTACGACGCCGCCCGGGGCGAAGTGTATACAGCCTGGGGCGATCTGCTGCCGTCGATCTCCATCTCCTCGCAAGCCTCGCAAAGCTGGTCGGGGTATTCGTTTTCCGAACCGGGAACCGGACGACAGTTATCCGGCGGAATTAAATCCAATACATTCTCCGGATCGTTGAACTTCAGCCAGTCGTATGGCGGCCTGGGGCTTTTCAATTACGCCGACATAAAGAAAAAATACCATGATCGCGGATCTTCGCTTTACGGATTTATCGGCGCCAAATCGACTTTGATTCTCAACGTTAAAGAGAGCTTCTTTAACCTCATTAAGGCCAGGATGCTTTTGGACGTATCCGAAGACGCCGTCAAAAGAGGCGAGGAAAGGATGAGGGTCACGCAGAGCCGGTTCGATCTCGGCTCGGCGTCCATGTCCGACGTCCTGAAAGCCAAAGTCCAATACGGAAGCGATAAGCTTGATTTGGTGGCCAAGACCAACGCTTACAAGCTGGCCAAGGCCAACCTTGCGTATGTCATGGGTGTGGATGTCAACAAGGACATCGAAGTCGAAGAGGATCTCGGCGAGACGATCGTCGATATCGGTTACAATGAGGCCCTGGGCGAGGCAATCGCCTCCAATCCCGACTATCGCAAGGCTCGTTTCGATTTCTACAGCGCCAGGGACCAGAAACTGATGGCCTACGCCAATTTTCTGCCCTCGCTTTCGGTCGGGCTGAGGCACGGCACCACCGTCGATACTCTAAGCAATCTGACCCGCTTCGAAAGATCTGACGCCAGCTCCTATATTTACGCCAGCCTGAGTTTCAATATATTCAACGGGGCCTCGGATTATGCTACTCTGCTTGCCGCCAGGAAAAACGTCGATACATACAAGCGGGCGCTGAAAGACACCGAGAATAAAGTCGCCCTGGAGGTGAAAGAGGCGTTTTTGGATATCGAGCAGTCGAGCGAAGCCAAAAACCTGGCTGATGAGTCGGTGGCTGCGGCCCAGGAGGACTTGAACCTGGTCAAAGAAAAATATGATCTCGGGGCCGCGACTATTCTGGAGGTGCTCGACGCCGAAGTGTCGCTTAAGGAAGCCCAGACTAACAGGGTAGAGGCCATCTTCGATTATTACCTGGCTGTCTCTAAACTGGAAAAAACGCTGGGGAGATAGGCGGGAGATGAAATAATGAAAAAGAAGTGGCTATTGATTATCGGAGCGGGTGTCGTTTTGGCGGTGTTAGTGGTTCTCGCCCTCAAGAGCAACCAGGTGAAGCGTACGACAGTGACGGTGGAGCTGGCCAGGCGGGGCAAGATCAGATCGCTGGTAACTGCCACAGGCAAAGTCCAAGCTCAGGCCGATGTCGAGATTTCGGCCGACGTCATGGGCCGTATCGAGGAACTGCCGGTCGAGGAGGGCCAGCGGGTGACCGAAGGGCAGCTGCTCGTCAAAATCGACAATACATCGCGTCGCATGGACGTGGCCCAGGCCCGCGGATCGTTACAGTCGGCCGTCTCCGCCCGTGAAAAGGAAGTCATAGATCTTGAGCGCGAAAAACAACTGTTCGCCAAAGGATTGTCGTCGCAGGCAAGTCTCGATATCGCCCGGAACGCTTTCGACCAGGCCGAGTCCCAGCTGCAGATCGGCCAGGCCAGCCTCGATAGAGCCCTCGACCAATTGAATAAGTGCACCATCAGATCTCCCATGGCCGGAATTGTGACAAAATTGAATTCCGAAAAGGGGGAAAACGTGGTTATCGGCACCATGAATAACCCCGGCACTGTCATCATGGTTATCTCCGATCTGTCCGCCATGGAGATAGAGACGGAGGTCGACGAGACGGATATCGCCAGGGTCGACCTGGAACAGGAGGCCGAAATCACACTCGACGCCTTTCCCGATACGACCTTCCGTGGAAAAGCAGTCCAGATCGGAAATTCTCCCAAATCCTCCGGATTCGGCAGCTCCGACCAGATCACGAATTTCGTGGTGAAGATCCTCATTCTCGACAGGGTGGCCAACATAAAACCGGGGATGACAGCGTCGGTGGATATTACCACCAATGAGAAAACCGAGGCTATCAAGATTCCCGCCGGTTCGGTGGTGATGCGTCCCGAAAATACCGGGGTGGAAACGAAAAACGCAGGCGAGAGCGATTCTGCCGAAGCCGCGGATGACCGGCCCGCGGAGAATGCCGATATAAGAGATATCGACGGTGTGTTTCTGGTTTCCCAGGGAAAATCCAGATTCGTCCCCGTAAAGATGGGGATCAGGGACCAGCAGCATGTGGAGATCCTCGACGGAGTGGCCGAGGGAGATAGCGTCATAAGCGGACCGTATAGACTGCTCAGAACGCTCAAGCACGACGAGATGATCAAACCGGAAGCCCCGAAATTCGGACCCGATAAAGACCTGGAAAGCGATTAGAATCTTCAAAACCATGGCGAGGAGAATTCAATCAAAGGAACTTTTCGATGTTGATACAAACTGAAGATCTCTGGAAGATATACGAAGTCGGCGCCGAGAATGTCAACGCGCTCCGAGGTATTACCACCCAGGTCGTCAAAGGGGAATACCTGGCCATCATGGGGCCGTCCGGTTCCGGCAAATCCACCCTTATGAATCTGATCGGCTGCCTCGATACGCCGTCGAGAGGGCAATACCTGTTAAACGGCCGCGAGGTATCGAAGATGAACGACGATGAGCTCGCTCATATTCGCAATAAGGAGATCGGCTTTGTCTTCCAGACCTTCAATCTCCTTCCCCGGGCGACAGCGCTTCATAACGTGGAATTGCCGTTGATCTACAACGGTACGCGCGCGGAAGATCGTCTGAGGAAAGCAAAAGAGGCGCTGACGATGGTGGATCTCGCCGACAGGATGACTCATAAGCCGAACCAGCTTTCCGGGGGACAGAGACAGAGAGTGGCCATAGCCAGGGCTCTGGTGAATAAGCCGTCCCTGATATTGGCCGACGAGCCGACCGGCAATCTTGATACGGCCACCGGTGTGGAAATCATGGAACTGCTGTCGAAACTCCACAAGGAAGGAAATACGATCATAATCGTCACGCATGAACGCGACATAGCGTCATACGCCGACAGAATAATTTTCATTCGCGACGGCCAGATCGAAAAAGACGAAAAGACCAGATAAGGCGGATTGTCATGTGGTTCATCGAAGGCGTCTTGATCGCCCTTCAATCGATCTGGGCGAACAAGCTCAGATCGATTCTGACGCTGATAGGCATTATTATCGGAGTGACAACCGTCATTACCGTAGTATCCGTAATAAACGGCATGAATAACTACGTCGCCACCAGGATCAATTCCATGGGCTCGAATACTTTCATAATAGATAGAGAGGGGCTGATAACTTCAGAGGAAGAGTGGTTCGAGGCCCAGAAACGAAAGAGGATCACTCTCGACGACTTAAAAGCGGTGGCGAGATATTGCAGCCTCTGCGAAAACGTGGGCGGTGTCAGCCAGCATGTCCAAACCAGTGTCAAATACGGCTCGAATTATCTCGAGGACGTCATGCTTCAGGGAGTAACCTTTAATTTTCTCGACGTCTCGGATATCGAGATCGATTACGGACGCACTTTGATGGAAACGGACGAAATTCATCGAGCCTCGGTTTGCATGGCCGGCCCCGATCTGGTGGATAAACTGATAGAGCACGGCAATCCGATAGGCCAGAATATTAAGATCGGCAAATTTTATTTCAGAATAGTGGGGGTGGCCAAGGCCCGGGGTTCGTTTATGACCATGAATCAGGACAATTGGGTGGTAGTACCGTTGAGCACTTTCGAGAAATATTTCGGACGCCGCCGCACTATAGCAATTTACGCCAATGCCGTGGATATGTCGGTCATGGAAGAGGCGCAGGACGAGGCCAGGACGATCCTGCGGGCTCGCCGCAAACTCACCTATGACAAAAGGGACGATTTCGGCATTATGACCTCCGCTACATTCATGGAGTTTTTCAATAATTTCACCCGGGCGGCATGGTTCGTCCTGATGCTTATTTCGTCGATATCGCTTGTGGTCGGAGGAATCGTCATTATGAATATCATGCTCGTGTCGGTCACAGAACGGACCCGGGAGATCGGGATTAGAAAAGCGATCGGGGCCAGACGCAGAGATATCCTGTGGCAATTCCTGGTCGAGGCCGTTACCCTGGCGGCGATCGGCGGATCTATAGGCATAATTCTGGGAATAATATTTGCCACAGTGGTTAGCGCGGCCTCGCCCTTGCCGGCGACAATAGAACTCTGGGCGGTCTTGCTGGGGCTGGCGGTATCGACCGGAGTGGGCATGATATTCGGCATATTTCCGGCGGTCAAGGCGGCCCGCCTCGATCCGATCGAGGCTTTAAGATACGAGTAAAACGGGGTTGAGGGAGAGAGTAAACCTTGTTCATTCACGAAATTAAAGAAAGCCTGCGGCTGGCCATGACCACCTTCCGCGCCCACAAGTTGCGCTCTTTTCTGACTATCCTGGGAGTTATGGTCGGCGTGTTCACGATTATAGCCGTGGTTTCGATAATTACCGGCCTGGATAATTCAATGGCCGAACAAATCGAGTCGCTGGGCTCGAATGTCATCTACGTTTCCAAATACAAACCCGGAATCCAGATAGGTTCGAGAAGCTCGTCGGAAAGAAATCGCAAGGGAATTACCTTCGACGACGCCAGGGCTATTCAAGAATCGTGCCCGGCCATAGAAGCTGTTTCGCCGCAAAACTACTATTTCCGGCCCGGCGGGAACATCGCCAAATACCGGGATCGCGAGGTCAACAATCCCATGTTCTTCGGCACGCTGCCCGATTATCAATTAGTTAATAACACATTCGCAGCCCAGGGCCGGTTTTTTGACGATTCCGACGTGAAGTTCAGAACCATGGTCGTGGTCATCGGTTCCGAGGTCGCGGAGACTCTGTTTCCCGACGTCGATCCGATTAACAAAGTCATTCTGTTCAACGACGATAAATTCACGGTCATCGGAGTTCTCGAGGAACGTCAGACAATAATGGGAAGCGGCGAGAACCGCATTCTGGCCATTCCCTACGGCACTTTTCATAAGCTGCATCCCGAGGAGAAAGAGCTTGGGCTTTCCATGAAGGCCGTCTCTCCCGAGTTGATGGATGTCGCCATCGGACAGGTGGAGGAGGTCATGCGTCGGCAAAGAGGCCTGCGCTATAACGAACCAGACGATTTCGCCATTTTCACTCAGGAAAGCCTGCAGGAGATGTATACCCAGGTTACCCAGGCCATCTGGCTGGTGATGATCGTCATTTCGTCGATTGGCCTCCTGGTCGGGGGAGTAGGCGTCATGAACATCATGCTGGTCTCCGTTACCGAGCGCACCCGCGAAATCGGGATCAGGAAAGCGGTCGGTGCCAAAAAACGCAATATACTCTGGCAGTTTCTAATCGAGGCTATGGCCCTTTCCGGGTTTGGCGGAATCCTGGGGATAATCGTCGGGCTTGCCGCAGGCCAGCTGATCGCGGGACTTACGCCTTTGCCGGCGGCTATTTCCATTCCCTGGATTATCACGGCCTTTTTCTTCTCGGTGGGAGTAGCCCTGGTTTTCGGCATTTATCCGGCCATACGGGCCGCCAAGCTCGATCCCATAGAGTGCCTTAGATACGAATAGCCCGAAACAATTTTTTAAATTAATCCGTTAATATAGCCGGGAGCGGGCGAAAAAACTTGCTCGGCTTCCGGGGTAGGTCTTAAATTGAAAGTGTGGGGATCATGCTCAAGTCAGCTTCGTTAACGCTGGCGGCAATCTTAATCGGACTGCCGGCGGCGGCCCAGGATCACCTGGGATTCGAGGATCGCCTGGTCGCCTCCAAATTCGCTATTGATTTTGTCCCCTTCAAAGATTCTCTTTCCGATAGCGTGATTGTGGAGGTCTATTATAAAGCGTTCTCCTACGCCCTGTCCTACCAGAAATGGGGGGACAAGTTCAAGGCGTCTTACGAGATAAATATCGTCATCAACAAGAAAAAGAAGCAGGTGACCGGCATCACCCGCGACGGCGACCTGTTCGCGGATAGCTACGAGATGACCATTTCCCCGAAAGATTTTATCATTGACAAATTCGAATTCCGCTTATCGCCGGATGACTACGAACTGGTCGGCAAGCTTGTCGACACTCATTCCGGCGACGAGCTTACGGCCAGGGAGGAGATGAAATTGAAAGATTTCGGCAAGAATATACCATTCTTGTCGGGACTGGAATTCGTCCGAGAATCGACTCGCTCCGACGAGAAATCCCGTTTCGAACGAAACGCCGTTGTCATGATACCATCCGTCTCCAGAACCTTCGGCTTCGACGACCCCCTGTTGAAAATATATTACGAAATCTATAACCGGCCTGATTATGATAAAGACTACCTCGTTTATTACGAAATTTACCTGGATAAAACTTCCGTCAAATCGGATACGACTTTGCTCCCGTCGAAGGGCGCCGTCACCGCGAGGCTCGAGGAATTCAATATCGAATCGTTGCTTCCCGGCATTTACAGCATTACGGTCAACGTGGGCTCTCCCGGCGGCGAGCTCGATCTCGCGGCCGAGTCGCCTTTCGTGGTCGAATGGTCGGTCATGGGTATAGTCAGGAACGATTTCAAGACGGCCGTGGAACAGCTTCGCTATATTGCCACCAAAAAGGAGATGGACGATTTGAAAAGCTCTCCGGCCGAAAAAAGGCTGGAATTCTGGATAGCGTTCTGGATCGCCAACGATCCCTCTCCCGGAACGCCCGAGAATGAGCTGCGCGATGAGTATTACAAGCGGCTCCGGTACGCCGATCTGAATTTCGGCCATTTCGGCCGCGACGGCTGGAAATCGGATATGGGGATGGTCTATATCACCTACGGCGCCCCCGACGAAATCGAACGGCATCCATTCGACACCAATGCCAAACCGTACCAGTTATGGTATTACTATGAACAGAAAAAGAGATTTCTTTTCGTCGATATCAACGGTTACGGCGATTTCGAGCTGCAATATCCGTATGACGGTGATATCACTAAGGGAAGATGAATCGTGAGAAAAACCTCCGGAGCTGCGATATTTGTTATAACAGTCGTGGCGGCAGTCATTGTCGGCGGAGATTCGTCCTCGAATGAAAGCGGCGATTTGCGCGTAACGGCCGATTTCGCAACCTATCGTATCGAGGGAGACTCCTCCGGCGCTTATGTCGAGATCTTTTACAATATTCCCCGGGCCCAGTTGAATTATTCGCCCGACTCCTCGGGGTACGTCGCGATCATCGACTTTGCGGTATGGCTGATGGACACTACCGGCGCAATCATCGATTCGGCGGCCTGGAAAGCCGGAAACCGGATCGAGTCGCTGTCGGTCCTCGAAGACAGCGATTACCTGATATCCGATATGGTAACTGAAATATTCCCGCGGGGGAATTATAATATCAGGCTCTCCGCGGCCAATGGAGAAAAAAGAGGATTATGCGAATTTGCCGTGACAGTCCCCGGGTACGGATCGGAAGATTTGAATCTCTCTTCCCTGCAGCTTGCCTACGAGATAACCGCGGATTCGTCGGGTAAATTCTCCAAAGCCGGTTACCGTGTGCTGCCCAATCCATCTGCACGATTCTCCCAGGACAAGAACGTGATCTATATCTATGCCGAGGCCTACAATCTGGACATTTCGACCGACAGTTCCTACTCGGTGCTTATCGAGATCCTCGACGGCAACGGTCAAACAGTAAAAACCATCCCGGAAGCGAATTATGGAAAGCCGGGCCGGTCGGCGGTGATCATGACCGGATTCTCATACGCGACACTGGCCCGCGGCTATTACTCGGTTCGGCTCTCGGTTAGGGACGGCGATTATCTGGCATCGTCGGAGAAACGATTCGCCGTGGTGGCATCCAGGGAGAGGCTGAGACAAGAGATGCTTCAGGCCATCCTGAAGGACTTTCCCGAATCCGGCCGTCTGGAAAGCGAAGACGAAGCCGCCAAATTCAGGGGGGATATTACCTTCATCGCCACCCAGGACGAGCTTAGACTTTTCGATTCGTTGAACCTCGAAGGGAAACGCAATTTCCAGAACGATTTCTGGCAGAAACGCGATCCGAATCCGACAACCGCGGAAAACGAATTCAAGCTGGAGCACTATCGACGGATCAAGTATTGCGAAGAGCATTTCGGCCAGTATAGAGGAGTTATTAAAGGATGGCAAACCGATATGGGCAGAGTTTATATAATGTACGGCGAGCCTTCCGAGATCGAACGTAATCAATCCTCGATCGAGGAGCGCAATTGGCAGAGATGGTGGTACCACGGGCTCGAGGGCGGAATCTATTTTATATTCGTAGATTTCGAGGACACCGGCGCCTTCCAACTCGTGCATTCGTCGAAGCAGAACGAGATAAAAGACTACAACTGGGAAGACAAAGTCAAAATGACCCTCTTCCAGCGTTGAATCTTCTTGCCGATATGAAAGCGTTGACATAGCCCGAGACGGCGCCTATATTCGCGGTCTGTCAAGTCAGCCAGGCGGTCAGTATTGATGTTGGTCGGATGAAATTGAATCGGGACGGCATGAGAAAAGAAGAAAACGGGTTCACTGAAAAAGAGAAGATCCTGATCGAATCGTTCAGGGTGCTCAACTCAGATCTCGAACTGCGTACTGTCATTAGAAACGCCCTGGGAATTATGATCCGGCGATTCCACGGCGCCGGCGCCTGCCTGGTGCTTGTCGATATGCACGATTTCTCGCTGAATATCTATACGGCCGCGGCAAGCTCTCCCGAGGATATCAGAACTCTTCCGCCCATCGACGAAAATAGCGTGGCTGGTTGGGAATCTCGTGGAGGGCAGACGGTCAGTGTGCAACGGGTAGATCAAGGCAGTGAATACGCTTCGGCCCTGAAATTAGCCACGGGGCTGTCTCCCCGGGAGATTCTGAGCGCGCCGCTCCACGCCGGGGGAGAGTTTCTGGGAATCGTGCAAGCGGTCAGCGACAGCGAACTCCCCGAGTTCGACAGTCCGGATCTCGATCTGCTGACGATTGTCGCCGAACGCATAGCCCTCACTTTGCGCAACGCCTGGATTCTCGAAGAAGCTGTCAGGGCCCTTAATGAAATGAGATCATTAAAGGACGCCGGCATGGCTCTTTCCAGCTCCCTCGAGTTGGACGAGCTTCTGGATAAAATTCTGGATAACTTAAAGCAGGTTGTTGAATACGAAATCGGCATAATCTACCTGGTCGATCCCAGGAGCCATTCCATCGCCCAGGTTTCCACCAGGGGAGTTCCGGAAAGCGATCGGAACATCCTGCATCTGAAAATAGGACAGGGGATATGCGGACGGGTAGCCGAGACGGGCAAAGCGATTATCGTAGCCGATGTTTCCTCAAATACCGACTATATTCCAATTCGCTCTCAAACTAAATCCGAGATGGCCGTGCCCATCAAAATGAATGAAACGCTCATAGGCGTATTCAACGTCGAGAGCGATAGTCCCAACGCCTATAATAATCACCATCTGGATTTAATGAGCGGTTTCGCCAGCCTGGCCGCCGTCTCCATAGAACGCGCCCGCATGCACGAGGAGAGTATAGCCGCCCGACGTTTCGAACACGAGCTCAGCATCGCCAGGCGGATTCAAATGACGTTCCTGCCGGCCGGCAACCCCGTCATCGCCGGCATCGACATTGCCGGGATCAATATTCCCTCGGCCGCCGTGGGAGGCGATTACTACGATTTTATCCCGATCGTGGAAAATCAATACGGAATCGCCATCGGCGACGTTTCCGGAAAGGGAATTCCTGCGGCCCTGATCATGGCGGCATTCAGAGCCAGTTTGAAAGCGGAAATCAGAAACAATTTCGCCATACGCACGATTCTATCCAAGGTCAACAATCTCCTGTATGAATCTATCGAGCGGGACAGGTTCGTCACCGCTGTCTACGGCGTGCTCGATTCGTCGAAAAGAGTGTTCACTTACTCCAACGCCGGCCATAACCAGCCCATTATCCGACGCGCCTCCGGTCATACAGACTATCTTAAGGAAGGGGGCGTAGCTCTTGGGGTCTTTCTCGATTCCCATTATCAGGAAAAATCGATTACGCTGCACCCGGGGGATGTGATGCTGTTCTATACCGACGGCGTCACCGAGGTCTTCAACGAAGAAGGGAAGGAATTTGGAGTCGAACGACTCAGACAAGCCCTCGACGAGTCATCCCGCCTCTCGGCCAGGGAAATTATCGATTATATCGAAAAGAAAACCACGTCGTTTCATCACCAAGAGCGCGAAATGGATGATTTGACAATGATTGTCATCAAAGCGTTATGATTAGCCTCAACTGTTGCTTTTCCCCGCTTTTCCTGCTTCCGTAAGATACTACGTTTAAACAAGATAATGAGAGCATCGTTAAGTGTTATAATTTCCCACACTTCGCGAGGATTATCGTTTCGGGTCACAATATAACTTATTGAACCACAATGAGTTGCAATATCGAAAAAGTTGGCATGTAACTTGCCTATATGAATGGCAGTAGCTCGCTTCTCTCCCCTCAGTTACTTTGGGCTGGCCCTCCCCCCGCCCGACAAGGCAGGGGGTGGGGCCAAGATAATTCGGAGGGGCCGAACCGGGAGACAAGTGCTCCGGAACGCAGCTTCGGCGCACATTGCTGTCGCGGAATTGACAACGAATTTTTTACAGGGGGTTAAGAGCAATGGTCAGGTTCTCTAAAGTAAGACTCAAAACCGAATTCGAGACGCTCGCGGTAATTCACATCGAGTATCTCGCCGGGCTGGCCAGGGGAATGACTCGAGACCCCGTTTTTTCAGAGGATCTCGTTCAGGAAACTTACCTGAGAGCCTACAATAATTTCGACTTATTCCAACGAGGAACAAATTGCCTTGCCTGGCTGATAAGAATCATGATAAACACCTACATAAATCACTATCACAAGATCAAAAAGCTGCCTGTACACCAGGAGCTCAATCACGAGCTTTGCGCCGACGAGGGCAAATCCGGCGGCGCTCAGGATATGCACGAGGTGGACGATGAGAAGCTGCTTGAATATTATGTCTCCGATCATGTCAAAAAAGCGATAAATTCCCTTCCCGGAGATTATCGAAGCATGGTCATTCTCGCCGACCTTCGCGGTCTGCCCTACCAGGACATATCCACCAAACTCGGATGCCCGATGGGTACAGTCCGTTCCCGTCTCTCCCGCGGCCGTACCCTGCTGAAGCGCAAGCTGCTGGCCCTTCAGAATTGAATCTGCCGGAATATCCGGCGCTTCGCCCTCGATCTGCGGAAAACATCCAGTTTCGCCCGTTACGATGGTTGAAAAAGCTTGACATACAAATTCCGTGCCTCTATTTTATTTTGCTAAGACGGTTGGGCCCATAGCTCAGCTGGTTAGAGCAACTGACTCATAATCAGTGGGTCCCAGGTTCGAATCCTGGTGGGCCCACCAGGATAGGGCGATTAGCTCAGTTGGTTAGAGCGTTCGGTTCACATCCGAAAGGTCACTGGTTCGAGTCCAGTATTGCCCACCATTTGAAAATATGATCGGGTTTCGTGTGAAATACTGTTGGGAGAGATTGAAATTGATTGAATCCCTCTGTTCGCGACGGACAACCGCTCAAAACACGATTCCATCCGGAAAAATAAAGTGCGCCGATTACAGGCGCTTTTTTTATAGCGTAGCTGGAGGATGACTTGGAAAAGGATCTAACGTTGCTTTTGAATCTGCAGGAAATCGATGATCATCTCGGGGAATTGGAAAGGTCCCGAATTTATCTGCCGGACATGATTCGTAATCTGGAAAAAGAAGTATCTGATCTGGAAACATCTATCGCCGAAAACGAAACGGCCAAATTGGAGTCGGAACTCGAACAGAAGTCTCTGGAACTGGATATCGAGGCCAATAGGCAGGAGTTGGAGAGATTCCAGTCTCAGATGAAGATCATAAAAACCAATAAAGAATACGACGCCCTCATCGCTGAGATCGACTCCAAGAAAAGGGAGATCGCCGATAAAGAGGAAAGGATCCTGACCCTGATGTCCCGGCTCGACGAATTAAAAGAGAATATCGGCGAACTGACAAAAAACCTGGAAAATTCCAAAACCAGCAATTCCGGCCAGCTGAAAGCGCTGCGGGCCGAGGAATCGACCCTGCAGGCCAAAATCGACGAAAAGATGGAGATAAGAAAGAGCATCATCAAGGATATCAACAGGCAAATCATCGGAGTCTACGAGAGAGTCAGAAAAGGAAAAGGCGGACTGGTCGTCGTGCCTATCCGCAAGAAAGCCTGCGGAGGATGTTTCAAGCAGATCCCGCCGCAACGAATTCAGGAAATCAGACGGGGCGATCGGATATTCTCCTGCGAAAGCTGCGGGCGAATCCTCATCTGGACGGAAGAAAGCGTAAATTGAGTTGAACCGGATGTCGAATTGATATGAAAATTGATAAAATAGAACTGGCATTGACATTTGACGACGTCCTCCTGGTGCCGGCCAAATCGTCGGTTGTGCCCAGGGATATCGACGTCAAAAGCCGCCTGACGAATAAGATCGCGCTGAATATCCCGCTGATCTCGGCTGCCATGGATAGCGTAACCGAGGCCGCAATGGCCATCGGACTGGCCCGGCAGGGGGGAATCGGCATAATCCACAAGAATATGACTATAGAAGAGCAGACTTCAGAGGTGGATAAGGTAAAACGCTCCGAATCGGGGATGATTGTCGATCCCATAACTTTATCTCCCGACGATTCCATCGGAGCCGCCTGGGAAACGATGGAGAAGTTCAAGATATCGGGGATTCCCATTACCAAAGATGAAAAACTCGTGGGCATACTCACAAATCGCGACCTCAGGTTCCATCGCGATCCCACTGTGCCCATAAGCGATCTTATGACCAGGGAAAATTTGATCACGGTGCCCGAGGGAACCGGACTCGAGGAGGCCAAAGAGCTCCTGCACAAGCATAGAATAGAGAAGCTTCTGATCGTAGATTCCGAAATGCGGCTCAAAGGTCTTATAACAGTCAAGGATATCATGAAAGGTATTCAATACCCGCGTGCCTGCAAGGACGAACGGGGCAGGCTGCGCGTCGGCGCCGCCGTGGGCGCCGGGGGAGATTTGCTGGAACGCGCCTCCGAGCTGATCGGGGCCGGTGTGGATGTCCTCGTGGTCGACTCGTCGCACGGTCATTCCGAGGGCGTGTTGGAGGCGGTCAAGAAGCTCAAGAAGAAGTTTTCCAAAACGGAAGTGATTGGCGGCAATGTGGCCACACATGAAGGGGCGTCGGACTTGATGGAAGCCGGCGTGGACGCCGTCAAGGTCGGCATCGGTCCCGGATCGATCTGCACTACCAGAGTGGTCACAGGGGCCGGCATGCCCCAGATCAGCGCCATCCTGGAATCCGTCCGCGCCTGTGTTGAGAGCAACACGCCGGTAATAGCCGACGGCGGAATCAAATATTCGGGCGATATTGCCAAAGCCATCGCCGCCGGAGCCGATTCGGTCATGATCGGATCTCTGCTGGCCGGCACCGACGAGTCTCCGGGCGAGACCCTGCTGTTCGAAGGCCGATCGTACAAAGTTTACCGGGGCATGGGCTCGTTGGAATCGATGCGCAAAGGAAGCGCCGACAGGTATTTTCAGGATACTGAGGCCGAAAAATTCGTGCCTGAAGGGATCGTCGGACGCGTGCCCTATAAAGGCCCGTTATCGGAGTCGGTATTTCAGCTTATAGGAGGCCTGAAAGCCGGAATGGGGATAACAGGCTGTAAGGATATTCCTGAATTCAAGAAAAAAGCAAGATTCGTGAGGATAACGGGGGCCGGGCTGAGGGAAAGCCATCCGCACGATGTCAAGATCACAAAGGAGGCCCCGAATTACAGAACCATGGATCTTTAATATCCGCCCAAATAGGCAAATCCGCTGAGGCAAATCAAAACGATTGTGAAAAAAAACACAAAAAAAAGATTGACAGAAATAACGAGTTTCATTACCTTTGATTTTGAATCTCAGTTTCACTAACCGATAAGAGAGACAGGGGTTTAGGACGAGAGAAAAAATGAGAAAAGAACAGGAAATTCTCACGGCCTACCTCAGGCAGAGAGGGCTCAAACAAACGGAGCAGCGGAATCTCATACTCGATCTGTTTCTTTCCTCATCCAGGCATATCGCCGCTGACGAGCTTCATGATATGATCCGCAGAAAAAATCCCCGGGTCGGTTTCTCCACCGTATATCGGACCTTGCGCCTTTTCACAGAGTGCGGAATCGCCAGAGAGGTCAATTTCGGCGACGGCCGCGCCCGTTTCGAAAGAGCGATCGACAAAAGCCAGCACGGTCATCTGGTCTGCACCAGTTGCGGCAAAACAGAGGAATTTTCCACCGACGCTTTTCAAAAATCGCTGAAGCAGATCAGCGCGAATTACGGGTTCAAGGCGGAAGGCCACAGGTTCGAGGTTTACGGACTCTGCCAAAAATGCGGCTAAAAAAATTTCCCGTCGAAATGACAATGAAATTCAAAATCATCACGACGGGCTTAGAGATAGATGGAAATGCCCGGAAACGTTTTAAAAGCGCGCGATGAATCCCCCGTATTGCTGGTGGGAAACCCCAACGTGGGGAAATCCGCGCTCTTCGGGGCACTATCCGGGCGATACGTCGAAGTCTCCAATTACCCCGGCACCACCGTCGATTTTGTCTGCGGCGTAATCAAAACCGCCGAAGGCAGCCGTCCACTATTCGATTCCCCGGGCGCCGATTCGCTCACGCCCGTTTCCGAAGATGAAATCGTCACAAGAGATCTGATACTGCGCTATCCGGATTCACCGGTTATATGCGTGGTCGATTCCCGAAATCTCCAGAGGGGTCTTGTCCTTCTCTCGCAGCTTGCGGAATATGGCCGCAAAGTCGTGCTCGCCCTGAATATGTCCGACGAGGCGGCCGGCGCGGGTTTCAGCATTGACTACGACGGGCTCTCCCGCGTTCTGGGAATACCGGTAATTCCCACCGTGGCCATCGAACGCCGCGGCGTGGATGATTTGAAACAAACTATTTCCCGCGCGGCCGTGCCGGCGATCCGGATCAATTTCGGAGAATCGATCGAGGAGTCTATTGGCAGAATTCAGGCGAGCATCGGGGATCAGGAGGGCGCTTCTCGCGGCATCTCCATCAGCCATCTAATCAACAACAACGGCCTGCCGTCGGGATTCATCGACTCGCTTTCGAGAATGTCGTTGGATGAAATCGAACGCATCAAGACATCGATATTGTCAAAAGTGGCCGAGCCTCTCGGCTTCTATATAGTCAAGCTCAGAAACGATCACGTCAGGAAAATTGTCGACGCTCATGTTTCTGTAAGGGGATCGGCCGGGCGACGGCTGCTGCGCCAGGTCGGCCAACTGTCGCATCATCCGCTGTACGGCATCCCGGCTCTGCTGCTCGTCCTTCTGGGAGTCTATTATTTCGTCGGTGTGTTCGGCGCTCAAATCCTGGTCGGGTTGATAGAAAACAAATTATTCGGCAATTTCATAAATCCGTTTTTCGAGAGTATTTTCGCCGGGATTCCGTCGGATTTCGTTCGCGATCTGTTCGTGGGAGAATACGGCGTAATCACCATGGCCATCACTTATGCCCTGGCCCTCATTTTGCCCATAGTTTCGACCTTTTTCCTGGCCTTCGGGGTGCTTGAGGATTCGGGGTATCTGCCCCGCCTTGCCTTAATGGTCGACAGAGTATTCAAGAAAATCGGATTGAACGGCCGCGCGGTACTGCCCATGGTGCTGGGACTGGGATGCGATACCATGGCCGTGCTCACCGCGAGAATTCTGAGCACCAAAAAGGAAAAACTCATGGTCACTTTCCTGCTTACTCTGGCCATACCGTGCTCGGCCCAGCTCGGGGTGACCCTGGGCATATTGGGATCTATTTCGCTCTGGGCGGTGGCTGTCTGGCTCTTTGTCGTGCTGGCAGTGTTGTTTCTCGTCGGCTACCTGTCTTCGAAAGTTATCCCCGGACGATCGTCGGATTTCATACTGGAAATTCCGCCTTTGCGTCTGCCCAGATTAAAGAACGTGATTGTGAAGACTTTGATGAGGCTCGAATGGTATTTGCGGGAGGCGGTTCCCCTGTTCGTCCTGGGAACTTTAATACTATTCGCGCTCGACAAATTGAATCTGCTGGTAACGCTGCAGAGGGTATTCTCACCCGTGGTTACCGGTATTCTCGGCCTTCCCGCAAGGGCGTCAGAGGCGTTTATTCTCGGATTTCTCAGGCGCGACTACGGGGCGGCCGGCTTCAAGATGCTGTTCGATGAGGGCCTGCTGGATCAGATCGGGGCTATCGTAGCCATGATAACGATTACGCTGTTTGTGCCGTGCATAGCCAATTTCTTCATAATAATCAAGGAGCGCGGCTACAAAACCGCGTTTACCATGATCGCTTTCATCTTACCTTTCGCGATTCTTGTCGGCGGGCTGATGAATTTGATTCTGAGGGAAGTGGGAATATGGTGGTAACCTGCCCTCTTTGCGGTTTTCAGTTCGATCGCTCCGGAGATAACATCTGCGCGGGATGTCCCATAAACCGCGGTTGCGAAAAAATCTGCTGTCCCAACTGCCGTTACGGCTGGATTGACTCGTCGGCGATAGTCGGCTTTTTCTCGTCGCTGTTCAGGAAGAGGAAGAAGAATATTGGAAGACCATAGGGAACATCATATTCATGAATATATGGAAGCGATGTACAAGGCCATGGAAGAGGATAGGCTTCCTATCCGCGTCTCCGAGTTGAACCTGGCTTCGCCTCCCTCGGAGGACGACATGTGCCTGTTAACCGGGCGCGGGCTGGTCGCAATCGAGGAGGAAAAAGTCAATCTCACACCATCCGGGATCGAATACGCCGAGCTCCTGGTGCGTCGGCATCGCCTGGCCGAAAGGCTCTTCTCCGAGATTCTCGAATTAAAAGGAGATGCCCTGCACTCCACCAGCTGCTCCTTCGAACATGTCCTCGATCCCGCCGTGACCGAATCGGTCTGTATCATCCTGGGTCATCCTCCCACCTGTCCTCACGGCAAAAGAATTCCTCCCGGACATTGCTGCAAATCGTCACGGCGCGAGTTGACCCCGATAGTGATGTCGCTGCGTGAACTGCCCGTGGGCAGCCAGGGGAAGATAGTGTTTATCACGACTCCCCATCACCAGAGGTTGAACAGGCTGATAAACCTGGGAGTCATCCCCGGGGGAAAATTCATCCTGCATCAAAAAAAACCCTCATACCTCCTTCGGCTCGGCTCGACCGAGATCGCTATCGACGATAACATTGCCTCGGAGATCTTCGTCAGGAAGATCTGACTCTCGGCTCATTCAGTCTGCCTGATATCATAAGTGAAATCGACGTGGTCAGGATGACCATTAGAAACAGCCATTTCAATGACAACAGCTGGCTCAACCAGCCCCCCACGCCGGAAAAGAAAACGGTTGGAGCCGTCAGCGTATGCAAAAGCCCTATCGTCAGGATTCGGCCCCGTTCCGGCGAAATTTCCAGCAAATATGTCATATATCCCATTTCGATCCGCGATTCGGCCATGCCCATGAAGAAAAAAACGGACGCGAAAAGGTAGGGATCGACGTTAAGAAAACAGCAGGCAAAAGCGATTAATGACGGAATCAGCCTGCATGCTCCCGCCATGACAATAACGATTTTGTTCGAAATATGATTCGATAGCCATCCCCAAAGCAGGTTCGACGACAGGTATCCGATCATTTGTGCAGTCAGATAAATGCCGGCCATCCATTCCGGTGCTTCGAGATCCTCGATTGCAAAAATTATGAAAAACGGAGTCGCCATCAGCGCAGTGTTTACCCAGGCCTTGGAGAAAACCAGACGCCTGAAATTTCCATCGATCTTCAGCAGATTCATGGCCGCCTTGAACTGCGACGCCGGCGAAGCCTTATCAAGGCTCTGGCCGCTCTCAGGTTCCCGGACCATGGCAAACGCCGCCAACCCGAGAAACATCAATATCCAGGCGATCACGCAAACATAGCCAAAATCGTAAGGAAAGCTGTAGGTGCTGATAATCCTCTTGACCGCCAGTCCTCCCAGCGCCGCCAGGAGACCCCCGGTAAACATTCTCAGACCGAAAAAACTGCCTCTTTTGTTCAACGGGATAGTCTTGCCCACGATCTCCGTGAAGGCCACCCCGGCCAGGCCGGAGGCCAGCGAGAATAGGGTAAACGTTATTCCGAACGCGACCAGGATCAGGCCATAATCCGCTCTAAACAAGAATATGGCTGTTACCGAAAGCCCCAACAGAAATAGACGCAGGGCCGAAAGGCCGTTGTAGAAATAGAGAACTCTTCGTTTGTGGGCCAAAAAAACTGCGGCGAAAAGCTGCGGGAAAAGCCATCCGAACCACTCGATATGAGAGAAAATCCCGATCAGCGCCCTCGAACCTGTCATTTTGGAGACAAACAGCGGCAGCACCGTCGAACCGGCAATAAAAGCCAGGGCGGCCATGAAGAATGTGCCGTTCAAGACTCCAAAAGCGAAATTCCGTCTTAGATGCGAATATTCCTGAGTCATGGGTGCCAAGATATGTATTGCCGGGCGCTTGCCGCAAGAATCATCGTCGTCCGAAACGGTCGAGCTTGAATATTCGACCCGAATATGCTATTATTCGGCTTTCGGCAGCGAATAACAGCAAGACGGGGGTCGATTTTGCAAGCCGGTTCATTCTCCAGATTCGTTTTCGCCGTAAGTCTTGCGGCCGCGGCGCTTATGACAAATAAAGCGGAGTTCATCATGGTCGCGATCCTATTCGCCTCATCAGCGATGATAGTCTGGACAGGAGATTTCAAGAGCGTAGTTGAGCCGGCCCGTCCGGCGGCACTCTTCTTTGCCTTCATTTTTGTGCTTCATCTGTTTTCTCACAGAGGACAGGCGCTATTTACGATATTCGGACTCGAGGCAACGCTTGAAGGCGCCAGGACCGGGCTGTTTTACGGCGAGAAGCTCATCGTCTTCTTCTATAGCGCTTACCTGATTCTAAAGACCGTAAAGCCTTTCGAACTTACGCTGCCCGTAGAGCGGTTGAGCCGAATTTTCGGGCGCCGGGGAAGGCGCCTGTCATTTTTGGCCCTATCGTTTTCCCTCGCCCTTCGATTTCTTCCCGATCTCGTCCGTCAGGGGAGAATCACGATGCTTGCTTTGAAAACGAGGGGTGTTTCGTTTGATGGTTCTTTGATCGGCAAGCTGAGATCGGCGCCGCAGCTTCTGGCCGCGGTCTTTGTCAACGCTTTCAAGAGCGCCGAATCGGCCTCCATGGCCCTCGCGGTTAAGGGCTACTCAACCAGGCACGAACGGGCGGTATTTCCGGCGATCAGGATACTGCCTGGGAGTATAGCGACCCTGGCGCTTTCGGCCGTAATACTTGTTTTTGGGTTGAGATCTTGAATAAACGGAATATACTCCTTAAACTGGAATACAAAGGAACCGCATTCGAGGGCTGGCAGATGCAAGCAAGGGGACGGACCGTGCAGGGAGTCTTGAGCGAGAAACTGAGAATATTTTTAAAGGAAGACATCAAGCCGACCGGTTCGGGCCGCACGGATACGGGGGTTCACGCGCTCGCTCAGTACGCCAATTTTTTCACCTTATCCCTAATGGACGCGGAAACCATCGCCTACAAGCTCAACAGGATGTTGCCCCCAGATATCGCCGTGACCGGATGCGCAGAGGTTCCCTCAGGTTTCAACGCCCGCCGAGACGCGGGACGGCGGACATACCGATATCTTATATGCGAACGGTTATCGGCGATAAACAGGGGGTTATCGTGGGTCGTCGGCAGAAGATTCGATATCGAGATATTGAATCAAGCCGCCCGCGTGGCGGAGTCGGCTCGTTCGTTTCATAATTTCTGCAAGGTTAAGTCGAGAAAGCGGGATAATGCCTGCCGGATTTATCGTTCATGTTGGTCTCGATACGCAGGATTTCTGCGATATGAAATTACCGCCAACAGGTTTCTGCATAATATGGTGAGGTATCTGGTCGGCGCCATGACAGCCGTCTCCGACGGCCGCGAAAATCTCGAAGATTTCAAAAATAGATTCGGCAATTCGGACAATAAATCCAAATATCTGGCGCCGCCGCATGGTCTTTACCTGGCGAACGTCGAATACGAAGGGATCAAATTATGAAGTTTTTCATCGACACGGGCAATACTGACGAGATTCGGGCAGCCCAGAAAATGGGGATGCTCGACGGAGTCACCACCAATCCCAGCCTGCTCTCCAGGGAGAGCAAACCTTACCGGGAAATACTGAAGGAGATCTGCGGCATTGTCGACGGCCCGGTTTCGGCTGAGGTCACCGCCACCGATACCGAGGGAATGCTCAAAGAAGCCCACGAACTGGCCAAAATCGCCGATAATATTGTTGTCAAAATACCCATTATCCGCGAGGGCGTGGCGGCGATCAAAAAATTATCGTCGGAGGGTATTAACGTAAATGTCACACTCTGCTTCTCTCCCACACAGGCGCTCATCGCCGCTAAGGCTGGAGCGGCCTACATTTCGCCGTTTGTCGGGCGCCTTGACGATATCTCCATTATCGGCATGGATTTGATAGAACAGATCATAACCATTTACGATAACTACGAGTTCGAAACCGAGGTCCTGGTTGCGTCCGTGAGAACCCCCACGCACGTGGTGGAATCGGCCCTGATGGGCGCCGACGTAGTCACCATGCCTTTTGCGGTCATAAATAAACTCTTGAACCATCCCCTGACCGATATCGGGCTGAAGAATTTCCTGGCCGACTGGCAGAAAGCAAAGAAATAATGATCGATCGATACACGCTGCCGGAAATGGCGAAGATATGGTCCGATCAAAATAAATTCGCCGTCTGGCTCAAAGTGGAAATCGCGGCCTGCGAAGCAAGAGCCGAACTCAATGAAATCCCCGCAGAAGCGGTTGACGTTATCAGGAAGAAAGCGGCCTTCGACATATTTCGGATCAACCAAATCGAGACCGAAACCAACCACGACGTTATCGCTTTTCTCACCAACGTGGCCGAAAACGTCGGCACGGAATCCAAATATATCCATGTCGGCCTGACCTCGTCGGATATCCTCGATACGGCCCTGGCTTTTCAAATGAAACAGGCCGGCGATCTGATCAGAAAAAAACTCGATTCCCTCGCCAGGCTGCTCGGCGAGATGGCGCCGCGTTACAGCAAAGCGGTGTGTGTTGGACGCACTCACGGCGTTCACGCGGAACCAACGGTATTCGGATTGAAGCTGGCTCTTTGGTATGCCGAAATGGGGCGCAATCGGAAGAGGCTGAAATCGGCCATCGACGAGATCGCTGTGGGAAAATTATCGGGAGCAGTGGGCAACTTCGCCAATATCGATCCGAGGGTGGAAGAGTTGGTCTGCGGCAAACTCGGGCTTAAGGCGGCGGAAGTCTCCACCCAGGTGGTTCAACGCGACAGGCACGCCTATTTTCTCTCGGTGCTGGCCGTGATCGGCGGGACAATCGAAAAAATAGCCACAGAGATCCGCGGGCTGCAGCGAACCGAAATACTCGAACTGGAAGAGGGCTTCGCAAAAGGACAAAAGGGATCGTCGGCTATGCCCCATAAGAAGAATCCCATCATTTGCGAACGTCTGGCCGGCCTGGCCAGGGTCTTAAGGGGGAACGCTACGGCGGCAATGGAAAATATCGCCCTTTGGCACGAACGCGATATCACGCATTCCTCGGTGGAAAGAATTATCATCCCGGATTCCACCGTCTTGCTTCATTATATGCTCGATAAGCTTTCCAGTGTCCTCTCCAACCTGCGAGTCAATACCGGCAGGATGAAACAGAACCTCGAATCCACTCACGGGCTGATTTTTTCTCAGAGGGTATTGCTGGCCCTGACCGCGAAAATGCCCAGCCGGGAGCGGGCTTATAAAGTCGTGCAGACGTTAGCCATGAAGAGTTGGAATACCGGGACAAGCTTCAAGTCGCTGCTGAAATCGTCGCCGGCCGTGAAAAAATATCTCAGTTCGAAAGAGATTGACACCCTCTTCGATATTTCCTACTATACTCGAAGAGCCGATCTGATAATCGGCAGGGCGTTGAAATGACCAAAGAAGGATTCATCTTCCCGCTACCGTTTTTCATACTCGCGGCGACAGCTTTTTATCTGTTCAATCGATTATTGATATTCTCGCTGGCTTATGCCGCCGTCGCCTTTTTTATGCTGGGCCTTTTGGTCATGCTCTTCTTCCGCGATCCCGAGCGGCAGATTCCCGACGGCGAGAAGCTTGTCGTATCGCCCGCCGACGGCAGGATCATAAGATGCGAAGGCGAATCAGAACGCCCGACTGTCTCGATATTTCTCTCGATCCTGAATGTTCATGTGAATCGCTCGCCGGTAACCGGCCGGATAAAGTCGATCAACTTCGTCAAAGGGAGATTTCTAACCGCGTTCAAAAAAGGGGCACAGGTCGAAAACCAGAGAAACGAGATCGAAATCGAAACCGAATCGGGTGTCGTCCTCTTCAACCAGGTTACGGGATCCATAGCGCGCAGGACAATATTCTACCCCGAACCCGGCCAGCTGGTGGCGGCCGGAGAGCGGGTCGGCCTGATTCGTTTTGGAAGCCGTGTCGACCTGACCCTGCCGTCGGGAACCATCCTGAATATTCGTAAGGGTCAGAGGGTAAAAGGCGGAGCGACTATCCTTGGAAGACTGCCGTGAATAATATAAGAGGCATACTGCCTGGAATGTTCACCATGGGCAATCTCGCTTGCGGGTTCGGTTCGATCGTCATATCGGGACGGGCGCACGGTTTTCCGGAAGCCTTGCAGGGGCGCTATATGAGCGAAGCGGTTTGGCTCATACTGCTGGCCGCCTTTTTCGATTTCCTCGACGGGATGGTCGCCCGTTTCTCGAGATCATCATCCAGAATAGGAGTTGAACTCGATTCCCTGGCCGATATCGTCTCCTTCGGGGTCGCGCCGGCCTTGCTCATTGTGAGCTTCTCCCTGATTTCCAGAGGAAATTGGGCCTGGATACTGGCGTTTGTCTACCTTATGGCCGGAAGTTTCAGGCTGGCTCGATTCAGCCTTTCGGCCACCACGGAAGAAAAACTGAATTTTGTCGGTCTTCCAATTCCGTCTGCAGCCGCAGTAATCGTGTCCTTCATTCTTTTCTCCAACGAGATGTGGGGCCAGGTTAGGTTCGAGAAGTTCTTCATCGTATTGCTTCTGGCAACGTCGGCCCTGATGGTCTCCACCGTGGAATACGAGAGCATGCCCAAATTCGATTTCTCCCGCAAGAAAGATCGAATCAAGGTGATGTTTCTGATATGCATTGCAATCGGACTGATTGTCAACGCCTCCATGGTCATGTTTCCTCTGGCCCTGATTTATATCCTTTACGGGTTGCTGAAAATGATATATATGGTGGCCACTGGAGCCGAAAAGGCGGACTTTCACTATCCCAACACGATCTTCAGAAAGAGCGATAAAGAGAAAGATGACGAAGAATGAAATTTAAAACGGATGTCAGGGTGACTTTGAAAGACGGCGTCCTCGATCCACAAGGGATGACCATCGGCAGAGCCCTGGCCGATCTCGGTTTCGATTCCATCGTTAGTGTCGGCACAGGCAAGCTATTCGAGCTCGAGATCGACGCCGATTCGGAAGCCAAAGCGAGAGAGATCGCGGCCGCGGCGGCTTCGAAACTTCTGGCCAACCCGGTAATCGAGGGTTTCAAGATCGAGGTGGTTCTATGAAAATCGGCGTGGTTATCTTCCCGGGCTCTAACTGCGATTACGACGCCTACCAGGCGTTCAAACTGATCGAGGGTAACGAGGTCGTTTATTTATGGCACAAATCAGACGAACTCCTCGGTTGCGACGCGATAATATTACCCGGAGGATTCTCATACGGCGATTATCTCCGATCGGGCTCCATAGCCAGATTCTCCCCGATCATGAAAAAGGTCGTTGATTTCGCCAACGGCGGCGGCCTTGTCCTGGGGATCTGCAACGGGTTTCAGATATTGCTGGAGTCCGGACTGCTTCCCGGCGCCATGATGAAGAATTCGGCATTGCGGTTTGTATGCCGCGAGGTGATCTTGAGGGTGGAGAGAAATGACATTCCCGTGCTCGCGGGCTTGACAAGGGGAGATCTGCTCAGAATGCCGATGGCCCACGGGGAAGGTAATTACTACGCCGACCCGGATACCGTCTCGGAACTGGAATCGTCGGGTCGGATCGCCTTCCGGTACGTAGATAAAAACGGGGTCGTGACAGCCGAGGCCAACCCCAACGGCTCCCTCAACGGGATCGCCGGGATAACTAATGAGCGCGGCAACGTATTGGGCATGATGCCCCACCCGGAGAGGGCCTGCGAGGGCCTCCTGGGCTCCGAAAACGGCCTGAAGCTGATCCGATCATTAAGCGCGGTATCGAGATAGAGAGGTTATCATGAATTCGAGAGAATTGACGTTTATTATCATCTCCTTGTTATTGGCCACGGTCTTCGGCGGCTTCCTGGGGCAGCTCGTCGGTGAATACCTTCCCGATGGGGCCGTCAAAACCCTGTTTCAACAGAATCTGGAGATCGGAATCGGCAAAAAAGGGGTTTCCGTAAACGAGATCATGGAGCCTATTACCGTAAACCTCTACAGCATAACCTTCGCATTTGGCTTGCTTATCAGGATAAATTTTGTTTCTGTATTGATGGTGATTTTGGTTATAATATATTTTAAGTGGTGGTACATATAGACCGAGAGGAGTCGATTTGAGCGAAATTATCTTAATCTCGATGCCCGGGGGCGGCGAGTTGATCATCATTCTGGTGATCGTCCTGATCCTTTTCGGCGCGAAACGGATTCCCGAGGTGGCCCAGGGCCTGGGAAGGGGCATTAGGGAATTCAAAAGATCGGTCAAGGAGGTTCAGTCCGAAATCGATAAGGACGATGCCCCCGACCGCAGGATCGAGCAGAAAAAGGAAAAGGAAGAGGAAAGGCCGGAGAAAAAAGATGAATGAGCCAGTCTTTTCGAAAATCGATATCGAAAAGATAGCCTCATGCCTGGGCGACCCCGAAATCAGCGATCTGAAAGATCATTTTCGGCTGAAAATAGCCCGGCCCGAAGAGAAACGTCATCTTTCCTTGGAAATCTATCCCGAAGTTGCCCTGGCTCAGGAAGCGCGTGGAGCGCTGGTGGTGGTCTATACTCATAATTGCCACCTTCAACTTCATAACTGCACCGGGTATGTTCTCTCCGCCGATCTCGGCGAGGTCACTTTCATCGCCGAATCGGGTGAGAGAATCTCCGGGCTCGTGGTGGAACGGGAAGCGGCCTGTTCATTGTATACCAACGTAAAC
>CAZDAH010000006.1:10244-14212 GCA_964503405.1 uncultured Ignavibacteria bacterium | reverse complement strand
CCGACGGCGTGATCGCGGTCATCTCCGGTGTGACCATCCGCAACGGCCAGGCGGAAGTCATGCTCTCCGGCGGGGCTCTGTCGCTGGCGGAGGATGTTTTGAAGGATGGCGGGAAGTAAGGGGAATCGAGGTTGCCGGGGCCGAGGTAAGCCGGCCGGGTTGTCATGCCGGACGGGAAATCGAAGAGAGTTGTAATCCGTTATGAAAAAAAGCGAGCATTTTATATTTTTCGATAACGTCAATACGACGTTTCCCGATCCGGAAGTAGTCGATGTGATCGCCGGCGCCCTGAACTCGCGGCTGGGCAACCCGTCGTCGCACGTGCATACCGCCGGAATCAACGCGGGCAGGGTAATAGACAAGGCTCGCGGGCAGGTATCGGATCTTATCAACGCCTCGAATGGATCCATAGTGTTCACCTCCGGGGCCACCGAAGCGAACAATCTGGCCCTGACCGGATTCCTGAAATCAAACAAGGACTTTCAGCTCGCGGTAACGCCGATCGAGCATTTCTCCGTTCTGAATCAGCAATTCCCGTTGGGGAAAAAAGGCGGGAAAATCAAGACCGTCGATATCGATTCATGGGGATCGGTCGATCTGGATTCTCTCGATCGCGTGGTGGCCAGCCATCAAACTCTTGTATCCATAGCTCTGGCCAATCCGGAAATCGGCACTGTCCAGGACATATTCGAGATCTCGGAAATCTGCCATCGGCACGGCGCCGTGCTTCACAGCGATTGCGCTGCCGCCGCCGGTCTGGTGAATATCGACGTTCAATCGATTGGTATCGATCTTCTGACGCTGTCGGCGCATTATATCTATGGTCCGACGGGAACCGGCGCTTTGTATATTCGAAAGGGTCTTTCCATCTCGCCGTTATTCGCGGGGGGCAATCAGGAGAGTGGAATAAGGCCCGGAACCGAAAACGTGATTGGAATCGCCGGCTTCGGGGAAGCCTGCCGAATTGCCAAAGATGGATTGGAAAGTTATCGCGATTATCTCGCCAAGCTGGGTCGAAAACTCAGGCACGGCCTGGCCGATTCTGTTCAATTCATTCACTTCACCGGTCATGACGACAACAGGCTGCCCGGTCACGTGTCTTTCTGGGTAGAGCATATCGAGGGCGAATCCCTTCTGCTCTTGTTGAATATGAACGGGGTGATGGCCGCGTCGGGATCGGCCTGCAGTTCGAACTTAAAGGCGAAAGACGAGGAGGAATTGGCCGCCTCCCACGTGCTGACAGCCGTCGGTGTGCCGTCCGATATCTGCGCCGGTTCCATCACCTTTTCGTTGGGGAAGGAAAATACCGAAGACGAGGTCGATTACGTGCTGGAGATCATGCCCGGCCTGGTAAACAGACTGCTGGCCATGTCTCCCAGCTATGAGGACTACAGGAAAGGCAAGGAGCTGCATCATGGATAAGCAATTTCCATACTCGGACTTGGTGATGGAACATTTCGCCAACCCCCGTAACATGGGGGATATGGAGAACGCCTCATGCGTGGGAAACGTGGGCAATCCTACGTGCGGAGATATGATGCGGCTATATCTCAAAATCGAGAACGACGTCATAATCGACGCCAAATTCAAGACGTTCGGATGCGGCGCCGCTATCGCTTCATCGTCGATTCTTACCGAGATGCTTATTGGTAAAAAGGTCAAAGACGCCCTGAAGATTTCCAATGAGGCCGTGGCCGAGGCCCTGGGCGGACTGCCGCCGGCCAAGATCCATTGTTCTGTATTGGCCGAGGACGCCCTCAAGTCGGCATTGGACGACTACAAAGAAAAATCGAGATAGCCAAATACGGCTCGAATAACAGGCGCGGGAAATTTAACTTTGGAGGAAAGGTGAAACGTTTCGTATTGATTGCAGTTCTGGCGTTCTTGACAATCTTCGCGGGATGCGATAAGCAGAAAGCGCTGGATAATATAATGGCCGACCAGCAGATGAGAAGCTACCTCATGCAGCAGATGCTGTCCGACGAGGCTACCCGGGCCGAAATGGCCGATTCCATCCTCAATGATCAGGCTATAACCGAAGCCTATATAACCGGGCTGGTGGAAAACGAAATATCACGGGCCGACCTGTTGAACCGCATGGTGGCGGCAGACTCTGCCGGCGAGTGGATCACCAGCAAACTGGCCGAAAATCCCGATATGAAAGCGGCCATGAGAAAAGCCTCGCGTAAATAAATATTGGACATTTAGAATTAAGACCGGCGCGCCGTTCGACCGGACGCCGGTTTCTTATTTGAGATTTTTCTCAAATTCCAGAAGCGAGAATATCCAAACGACGGCCGCCGCCGAAACGAGAGCGAATAGGGCCAACGGCGAATTGCCGAACAGCGAACCGGCTCCCGATATGTCGATATCCGCCGTTTTAATTCGAGTCATCAGCCCGACGATCTCGCCTTTGACGACCGTCAAATCGATATTTCGGAGAATATCGAGGGCGCTGTCCCATTTGTTCTTAATGAAAATCGACAGGAAGAGAATTCCCGCGGTGACGGCAACGGGGGTCGCGCCTTCGAGCAATCTGGCTCTCCATATCGATGTGTCGATTTCCCGGGCGCGGTCGATAAGGCCGTTCCTGAAATCGGCCGGCACGCAGTGTGCAAGAGTCAGCCTGAGACTCGCCTCTATTTCGTTTTCGAGGCCGCAAAGCCGTCCGCAGTCGGGGCAATCCCGAATATGTTTCTCGAATACGGCGACATCGACGGCGGCCTCGTCCCCGCTTTCGAGTATTCGATAAATGTCGTCGCAGCTATAGCTCATATCTTTCCCAGAGTTTCTTCAATTCATATTTCGCCCTGTATAGCCTTATCTTGACCGTCCCTATCGGGCAATCCAGCGTCTCGGCGATCTCCTCGTATTTGAGATCGTCGAAATAATAGAACATAATCACGGCTCTATACTCGGGCTTCAGCCTGCCGATCAAGTTCTCGAGCTTCAGCCTCAGCGGTTGATTGGGTGCATAGGACGGTTCCATAGGTTCGTTTTCGCCGGAGCCTCTTTTTTCGCGGTCCAGATACGAAAGCGCCGTATTATGAGCGATTCTGTAAAGCCAGGTTCTAAAGCCGGCTCGAAGCTCGAAACGTCGAATGCCGCGATAAGCCCTCAGAAATGTCTCCTGGGCTATATCACGGGCCGCTTCCTCCGAGCGGACCATCCCCTTGACAAGAGTGAATACGAAATTCTCATAACGGGTGACGAGCCGGCCGAACGCCTCGGTGTCGCCGTCGCGGACAAGCTCGATTATATCCTCGTCGGAAAAGGCCGCGGCCGAAATCTTCGTGGCGGTCTTGACTCGAGTCGCGGTCCACCCCAGGGCAATTGCGGATTCGATTTTGCGGTATTCCATCCTCGGTCTCTTTGACTTGATATACGATAAATTTGTTTCGAGGATTCGTATTTTTTGAAACAATATCTCCGCGGACGATGTCCAATGACAAAAAGGAGGCATTGGATGTGGTATGAAAGTTTTGCTGACTGGCTGGAAATGCTGACGGTCTTTGGCTTTTTCTTCGGCGTGGCCGTCCTCATCGCCAATAACGCCCGCAAGAAGCGGGAATCCGAACTTCTGAGGATCGCCATCGAGAAAGGCCAGAAAATCCCCGATTTCGACATCCCAAAATCGTCGCGCTACGGAGCTTTAAAAGCGGCCTTGATATTCCTGGCCCTGGGGATCGGGTTTCTGCTGATGGTAATCTTCGAGGATTTTTACGGCTACGGTGAAATTTCGCTGGGGCTGATTCCCTTGTTTATCGGTGTCGCTCTGCTGATAAGCTGGTGGCTCGAACGGAGGTTGGAAGAAGGCAAGAGAGAGGGCGTCTAAGACGCCGCTCTCCGCCATTTGGCGAATTGAAACCAGACGAAAATTGCGAGCCCCTTGATTATCGTCGATATGGTGATCGCCCAAAAGATCCCGCTCGGTCCCATTCCCATCGGGATCGCCAGGTAGTAGGCCA
>CAZDAH010000006.1:0-10234 GCA_964503405.1 uncultured Ignavibacteria bacterium | reverse complement strand
AATCCTGATGAGCGTCCCCGGTATGGAAACGATCATGTGCGGGACCGTGTCTCCGGCCCCGCCGAAGGCCCCCTCGAAAACGAACTCGAAACCCATGAAGATCTGAGAATAAGCGAGAATGAACAGGTAGCTTGACGCGATTTCGACGACTTCCGGCTGATCAGTCAGAACAAGAGCAAGCTCCCTGGAATAAGCGAGGAAAATCAGGCTGAAAAAGAGCGTCACCGCCGATGTAAACCCCAACGTCACCCACACCGATTTCGATACCCGATCCGCGTTTCCCCCTCCCAGGTTCTGTCCCACCAGGGCCGATACCGCCATATAAAATCCGAAACAGGTCATATATGACAACGATTCCGCCCTGTTGCCCACCGGTATCGAGGCCACTGCGGCGGTGCCGAATTCGGACATGATCCTGGTCATGGCAAGATAAACGAAAGCGAAATTTACGTGCGACGCCCCGATCGGAATGCCTATTCTGAACATCCGCCTGATGACACCATAATCGATGCCAGACAGATTCCTGGGAAAAATATCAAACGGCAGTTTTGCCCTCTTGGCCAGGATGTAGGCGACTAATCCCGCCGTGGAATGAGCTATGGCGGTGGCCAGGGCCGCTCCCACGGTTTCCAGCCGCGGGAATATCCAGATTCCGTATATCAGTAATATATCGAGAACTATGTTCAAGCCGACCGCCACAAGCATTACCACCATGGGCGTCCTTGTATCTCCCACAGATCTGAATACCGTCGATATGACCTCGCTTATAAACAGCGGCGGCACCGAGACAAAAATAATCATTAAGTACGTCTCTCCCATCCTCTCGACTTCAGGCTCGAGATGCAGGAGGTTGAGTATATCTTTCGAAAATAATATTCCCAGAATCGCCAGCGCCGCGGAGAATAATATCGAAAACGCGTAGACATTCCTGGAACAATCCGAGGCTTTTTCCGTGTCGCCGGCGCCGTATGCTTTCGAGATAATGGCCAGCGCTCCCACCGAAAATATGTCCATAAGCGAAAAAATCAGCCAGATGATAAAACCCGCCGATCCCACGGCGGCCAGCTCTGCGTCCCCCAAATGTCCCACCAGCGCTGTATCGATGAAATTGTTGGCCACCAGCGCGAACATCGAAACGATGGCCGGAACAGCCAGGGCGATCACATGCCGCCGTATCGAGCCTTTTGTCAGATCGCGTGCCACTACACATTCCTCCCATCGAAAAATCGCGTATAGAATATATTTTGATGGATTGAATGGCTACATAATTATAAGGATGAGGTTTCTGGCGATCAGTGCGGCCGGGGCAAGAGCGAAGCCGGCGTATAAGGGAGCGGGCCTTATCGCTGCTATGATAGCCAGGACGATGAACAGCGAACCAAGCTGAACAGTCGATTGTCCCAGCGAGAATCGACGTTTGATGAATATCCTGCCGGACAAATCATCGCTCAATTTCCGGGCCAGCCGGTCTATTAGGGACGATTCCAGGTGACGAAGATTGAGAATGAGATACAAGCCCAGGGCGAATCCCAGCAGCCCCGCGTAAAGCTGCGCCACGACTCCCGATCCCGACGCTTTGGCCGCCGCCCAGACGAGCGTGATCAGGAATGGCGGAGAGATTTTCAATAGAACAAGAGCGAAATAGGCGGCCGCCCCCATCTCTCGAGGCGCCGCGGTTTCGTATTCTATGTACCCGGCCAGCGCTCCCGCGGCCGAGCTCCTTCTCCTGGTGATTATAAGATCGGATACGGTCAGCAGAATCAATATGACAAATCCCGCTCGGGGATCGTTAATTAACGTGTATTCCATCTGCGACCAGGCGGCGGACCGGCTGAAAACTGCGGCGGTGCACCGGCGACGGCCCCAATCGGTTTAGTTGTTCGATGTGTTCTCTTGTCGGATACCCCTTATGCCGCCCGAATCCATATCCAGGGTAATTCAAACCGAGATCGATCATGATATCATCCCTGTAAGTCTTGGCTATAATCGACGCGGCTGCGATTGCCGGCTGACAATCCTCGCCCCTGATAATCGTCTCCTGCCGGATAGATATATCGGGGATCTTGAAAATGCCGTCAACATAAACCATGTCCGGCCTCTTTGTCAGATTCTCGACTGCGATTCTCATGGCCATGAGGGAAGCGTTCAGAATGTTGATACTATCCACGATATCGTGGCCGACAATTCCGATTGCCCACAAAGAATTCGAATCCTCTATTCTCCGGCGCTGTTTTTCCCGCCGCGCCGACGATAATTTTTTCGAATCCGCCAGCCCCGATACGTCGAAATCGGGGGAGAGGATCACGGCCGCGGCCACCACCGGCCCGGCCAGCGGGCCCCGTCCCGCCTCATCGACTCCGCAAACTAAAGGCTTGGTGTATGCACCGAGCCCCCTTGTCTTCTCGCCATTCTCGATCAGATTTCCTTCTTTTCCGAAATCCTCGCCCTCTTGCCTTTCAAGTCGCGCAGATAATACAGCTTGGAACGGCGGACCTTTCCTTTTCGAATCATCTCGATCTTGGCAACGTTGGGGGAATGGATGGGAAATACGCGTTCAACCCCCACGCCCGCCGAAACTTTGCGAACGGTGAATGATTCGGCCATGCCCCCTCCGTTACGGGCTATGACGGTGCCCTGAAAAAGCTGGACTGGCTCCTTGTCGCCCTCTTTGATCTTTACGTACACCTTCAGGGAATCCCCGATGCCGAACTCCGGTAAGTCCTGCTTGAGCCGTTTCCCCTCAAGCGATTTTATCACAGACATCAGCCAATCTCCATCTTTAAGTTGTTTTCATATTCGTTCAAAATCTCATCTTCCTGTTTGGTAAACTGACGCCCCTCGAGGAGATCGGGCCTGTTCGTTTTTGTTCGATGCAGGGAGTTTCCCAGCCGCCAGCGGCGGATCTTTTCATGGTGGCCTGAAATAAGAACGGATGGAACCGCGATGTCGCGAAATTTCTCGGGCCGGGTATATTCTTCGGGTCCCAACAGGCCGCAATAATGCGAATCCTCTTCCGCCGACCCGAAATCCTTCATTGTTCCCGGCAGCAGCCGCAGCACGGCGTCGGCGATTACCACGGAGGCATATTCGCCGCCGGTCAATATGTAATCGCCTATAGAAACCTCTCTCAAATCGCCGAGAGCAACTGCGCGCTGATCGACCCCTTTGTAATGCCCGCAAATAATGATCATCCATTCGCGACCGGAGAATTCGACGGCCGTCCGCTGGGTAAACACCTCTCCCGCGGCCGACGTGATCAGCCTCAAGGCCTTTTTTTCGGGATCCAGCTTGTCGAGAGCCTCGATTAACGGTTCCGGTTTCAACACCATGCCCGGCCCGCCGCCGTAGGGAACGTCGTCCACAACCCGATGTTTATCGTAGGCGAAATCGCGCAGATCGTGCACCTTTATCGTAAACAAACCGCTCTCCCGTCCTTTCCCGATCAAACTCCGGGAGAGAGGCACGTCGACCATCTCCGGAAATATGGTGATAATATCAATTCGCATAGAGCTAATATAATCCCTCGATTTTCTCAATCACTATTCTCTTGTTCCCGGTATCGACCGATCTCACCAGGGCCTCGACAAATGGTATCATAATTTCGCTATCTCCGGTATCGATAATCAGAAGGGTGTTGGCCGCCGAATCATTCACCGATTTTACTCTGCCGATTCTCTTGCCGCCGTTTTCGAAGACCTCCGATCCCTCGATCTCGAAATGATAGAACTCGTTTTTTCCCAGGGGTTCGAGGTTCTCGGAATCCACCAGTATCTCGCCGCCTTTCCAGTTTGCGGCCGACTCCTCGTCGTCGATCCCCGCGGCTTTCACTCCCAGTCCTTTATTCAAAAATTTGATATGTTCGACCCGGGAATCCAGGGTTCGCTCTCCCTTGCACAATTCTATTTCCAGCCCCGGTCTCAGACTCCGTGACGCCGGTTTGTAGAGAGCTGCCGCAAGTTCCCCCTTGAAACCGCGCGGTCCCCTGATATACGCCACGGCGATTTTCATATCCTCACCGTTGGCCACGCCTCAGGCGTGGCGATAAATCCCATTATTCGAGGATTTCCAACAGCGCCCGTTTCCCCTTTTTGGCGGAGACGGCGGATATCAGCGTCCTGATGGCCTTGGCCGTCTGCCCCTTGCGCCCGATGACCTTTCCGAGATCGTCGGCGTAAACTCGAAGCTCGTAAACGGTGGTTTTCTCACCTTCGATTTCTTTAACAGTGACGGAATCCGGGTTATCTACCAGGTGCTTGGCGATGTACTCAATGAAATCCTTCACAATCTCCTCCTTGTTGTGGACGAATACGAGGCTCCTGCAGAGAGTTATTCGGCTTTCTTCGTTTTTCTCTTCTTTGTCCTCTCGGTAATCTCGGTCTTTATCTCGATTCCGGAAATATCCTCCCCGCTCTGCTTCTTCGCCCATTTCCCAAGCAGACCGACCTCCTTGAACAGCGACGATACCGTGTTCGACGGAGTCGCCCCGTTCTTCAGCCAGTAGAATACCCGGTCCTCGTTTAATGAAACCCTGGCCGGTTTCCCTTTGGGATGATAATACCCCAGCTCCTCGATGAATCGCCCGTCCCGCGGCATCCGCGAGTCGGTGGCAATCAGCCTGTAAAAAGGACGTTTTTTTGCTCCCATACGACGTAATCTAATCGTAACTGCCACTTATCCTCCTGCTACATTCTTATTGGGAATCCCTTCGGCATTCCCATGCGTGAAACGTTTTTTATCATCTTCTGCATCGAAACGAACTGCTTGAGAAGCTGGTTGACCTCCTGAATACTGCTGCCCGAGCCCCTGGCGATCCGTTTTCGCCGCGAACCGTTTATTATGTCCGGGTTAGTTCTCTCTTTTTTCGTCATGCTGTTTATTATCGCCTCTATCCTGACAAGCCCGGATTCATCGACCTCGGCTCCCTTGAGATGTCTGCCCATGCCGGGAATCATCCCCAGCAAATCGGATAACGGCCCCATCTTTTTCAGCTGTTTCAGTTGCGCGAGAAAATCCTCGAACGTGAACGCTTCCTTGCGAAGCTTTTTTTCCAGCTTCCTGGCCTCCTCGAAATCTACCGCTTCCTGGGCCTTCTCCACAAGCGAAACTATGTCCCCCATCCCCAGGATCCTCGATGATATGCGTTCGGGATGAAATTCCTCGAGATCTGTCAGCTTCTCGCCGACACCGATGAACTTGATGGGAAAGCCCAAGGCAGCCCTGAGCGACATGGCCGCCCCGCCGCGAGCGTCGCCGTCCATCTTAGTCAGAACCGCTCCGGTCAGGGTGACCTTATTGTGAAACTCCGAGGCCACGTTCAGCGCCTCCTGGCCGGTCATAGCGTCGGCGACAAACAGAATTTCGTCGGGGTTGACCGCTTTCTTGACATCAGCTAGCTCGCCCATCAATTCGTTATCGATTTGCATGCGCCCTGCGGTATCCACTATGACCACGTCGAGCATATGCTCACGGGCATGCTTTATCGCATTCGACGATATCTTCGGCGCGCTGGTATTGTCGGTGTAAAACGGCGCCTGGATCGATTCGGCGAGAACCTCCAATTGCTTCCTGGCCGCCGGACGATGAATATCGGCCGCAACAAGCAATGGACGTTTCCCTTTCTTGCGCAGATACAGCGCCAGTTTGCCCGCCAACGTCGTCTTGCCGGAACCCTGCAATCCCGCCAGCAAGAATACCGTTGGAGGCGTGCCGGAGTATATGAGATCAGTTCGGGTTCCCCCTAAAAGCTGCACCATCTTCTCGGAGACGATCTTAATCATCTGCTGCCCGGGCGTGACCGATTTGGTGACCTTCCGCCCGATAGCCTCTTTCTCCACCTCGGCGATGAAGCCCCTGACAACCTTGTAGTTGACATCGGCCTCTAACAAAGCCATGCGGATTTCCCGGGCGGCTTCCTGAATATTCTTCTCAGAAAGATAGCCGCGACCGGAGAGTTTCCGGAAGATTCCGTCGAGTTTGCCGGTCAGTTGCTCGAACATACGCTATCCTTTGCAATTCAACGACTTACGTTAACCGCCAAAGGGGTATAATTCACCCTTTGCCCCTAAAGACAAGCATATATAATAACGATTTTTAAATATTACGCAACAATAATTTAGCAGGGATTGACCGCCTGCTCCGCGTCGTCAGTCCCGCCTCCGGCTGGATTTCTGACGACATTCCATGATTGTTGCAGGGCAAGGGCTCCTTACAGCGCATAGGGGTGGCACCCTCAAACACGTTTGGAAATGAATTTGATCTTTACGTAGTGGTGTTCGACTGAATTCCCTATCGGACAAAAGGGCGTTTTTTCAAACTCCCCTATCCCCGCAACGCCTCCACCGCCCTCTTATAATCTTTCGCTCTAAATATATAATCCCCGGCCACTATCATCGATGCCCCTGCTGAGATCGCCGTCTTCGCCGTGTTATCGTTGATACCGCCGTCAACCTCGATCTCATACCGGTATCCATGCTCCTGTTTAAGCTTCGACACCTCGGCGATCTTCGGTACTGAGGATTCCATAAACTCCTGCCCGCCGAAACCGGGATAGACGGTCATAATCAGCAATATATCGAGCAGGTCGAGATAATCGGTTATCGCATTCAACTCTGTATCCGGCTTGATGCTCACCCCGACCGAGATGCCGTGTTTCTTGACTATCTCATGCAGCTGCGGTATCGGCACAGCGACCTCGGAGTGTACGGTGATATTGTCCGAGCCGGCGTCGGCGAATGAATCGATAAATACCTGCGGATTCTCGATCATCAGGTGAACGTCGAGGGGCAGTTTGGTGATGCTCTTGACCGCTTTGACAATCTTTGGGCCGTAGGTGAGGTTCGGCACGAAATGGCCGTCCATGATATCGATATGAATCATATCGGCGCCCGCCATCTCGATCGCCTTTATCTCGTCCTCGAGATGAAGGATGTCGGCCGAGAGTATCGACGGGGCTATCTTGATCTTGCCCATAACCTATTCCAGCACAGAGACGGTCAGGTCTATCACCGTCCACTTCTTCACTCGCGATCCCTCCGGTATCGACTGGCTTATCACCGTTTCGGGCAAAAGCTCGTTATCGACCGTCATGGTCAGATCGCCGATAAGAAGAAAATTATCCTCGGCCATTATTCTGGCCATCTCCAAATCGAGCCCCATCAGCACCGGCACGGTGATCATGACGTCGGTATCGCGCCGATTAACCATCAGATCCACTTCGGCGTTCAGCCTCATTACGGTGCCGTCCGACGGTAACGTGCCGATTATCACGCCGTCAGGTCTGGACTCGTCGGTCAGCCAGACAATACCGCCCGGCCGGAGCCCCTCTTTCTCCAGCAGAAACCTGGCCTCGCGAAGAGAGTATCCCTCGATATCGGGCACGGTCGCCGAGGCCGACCCTTTGCTGATGGTCAGAATTACACGACGGCCCGTTTTGACTATTGCCCCGCCTTCGGGGCGCTGACTGATTACGGACCCCTTGGGGAGTTCCGAATCGAGCTCCTCGTGCCCCTTTATGCTCCCCAACCCGGCTTCCTGAAGCTTGGCCTCGGCCGCCCGCAAGGAAAGACTGACAATGTCAGGCACTCTGGTTTCGGAGCCTTCTCGAACCACCAGCGGCATGACGATGAAATTCATGATGAGGGCGAGAACAAGCAAACCGCCGAAGAATACTCCGGCCGAGATCGCTACCCCCTTCAGCTTCTCTTTTCTGATCTCTTTTGACATCTCAATTCAAATTCTCGCCGTCACGCCTTAAATCGCTCGATTCCACATTAAACGGGCAAATCGTCTAAGTGTTTCCATCGCAGAAATTCTGCGCGATTCGCGGATCCGAATATATCCGATATTCCCGATATTGGCAAACTGAAATAATCAGACCATCTCCAGCGGCTCGATCAGCCTCCCGCCGAGGCGATGATACTGGCTCTTTCTGTGAACGACTATTTTCTTAGCTGTCTCGGGATCGAGACCGCAGCCGAATACGAGTATTTCCTCCGGTTTCACCTGGCCGTCCGGAGTTTGATTAATGACAGCGGTGAAAATCCCGTCTTCGATACTCAAATCTTCAATAAACTTCCTGACATCGACTTCGATTTCGCCGTCCGCTTTGCGACGTTTGACCAGCAAATGCTCCGACGCGAGTAATGCCCGGAATTTGCCCGTATCGAGCGCGAGAGCGGGATCGGCTGATAGCTCGTAGACGGCCAGATTCAACTGGCTGGTTAACGATGCCGCCTTGGCGAAATACTGCTTCTGACCGATTATTCGCATTCCGGACGGCAGAGCCTTGTTCAACGCAACGATGTATTCCTCGCGGTATGGTTGAGTCAACTGCATATCGAGATATTCCGCCTCCGACGTGTATCCCAACGGCAGGGGAGGGCCGAACGAAAGCTTCTGATGAGGATGATATCCCTCGCTGAAGGCGATCGGAATCCCGCTTCGCCGGACGGCGCGATATATGGTCCGGATATTGTCCAGATGAGACAGGAACCTGATGTCCGGATCGCGACGGTATCGCAGCCTGAGACGGTAAATTCCGGGAACGGTATTCGTTTTCGGGGCGGATCGTCGCGGCCCGCGGCCAAATCCCCGGGTTGTTTTCGATGATTTTATTTCATGGCGATCGAATTTCGTCCTCGGAGGTATGCCCTCCCTGGACTTCTTGTTGTCTTTTATCAAGAAAGATTTGGATATCCCCTTATCGATATGATCCCAGGGCAGCGGCGCCGATTCGTCCAGCTTTCTGCGATAAAATCCGGGATCAATACCCGTCTCGCGGAAGGCTCTATTCCATATTTCGGCATCGAACCATTCAGACCAGCCGTCGAGGCGCGCTCCCAACTCGAACGCACGATAAATAACTTTCCCCAGCCTGCGGTCCCCTCGGCCGCAGACGCCCTCCAGGATGCACAGGTCGAGATCGGGATATTTTATTCTGATATTAGATTTCCTTACGTTCTTGATTATCCGGTCGATTCTTGACAGCAGTCTGTCAAAATCCGCCTGTTCTTCCCATTGCCACGGCGTGTGGCTCTTGGGATTGAAGGGGGAGACGGTCACGTTGATATCGAGTCTGTTTTTAGATTGTCTCGCAAGAAAATCTATTTTACGCAAAATAGCGGCGATACCGTCGATATCCTCTAAAGTCTCGCCGGGCAGCCCCGTCATGAAATACAATTTGATCGATTTGTATCCCTCGTTCGCCGCGAACCCGGCGGCGGCGAATATCTCCTCGTCGGCGATATTCTTGCCCAGCGACTTTCGCAGCCTTTCGGTCCCCGCCTCGGGCGCCACGGTCAGACCCGATTTTCGCACGGCCCCGAGGGTATTCAACAGCGACGATGTTATAGTCTCCGGCCTTAATGACGGCAATCCAATTGCGACCCTTCTGGCCGTGAGAGCCGGACCGAGGTTTGCGAGCAAATCGTCCAGATGCTTATAATCCGTCGAGGAGAGCGATAGCAAAGTAACGTCATCGTAGCCCGTTTCAGCTAATGTCGCCAAAACCTGCTTCGAGATTTCATCCGGGTCTCTCTGCCGCTGCGGTCGGTACTGATACCCCGCCTGGCAGAATCGGCATCCTCGTACGCACCCGCGCATTATCTCCACCGAAAGATGATCGTGAATCGTCTCGATAAAAGGCACTATCGGTTTCGACGGATAATATTCCGTTTTCAGATCCTTCACGGTCACGTACCTGGTCTTCTTCGGGGCCTCCGCCCTGGCCGACTTAAGACTTCGAAAGGCCCCGTCTTCGCCGTATTCCGCCTCGTAAAAACCGGGCACATAAATTCCCTCGATTCGAGATAACGATTCCAGCCTCTTCTCTTTGTCGTAACCTCCTCGTCTGGATTCTCCGACACTATCGATGATTGCGTGAATAGACTCTTCGGCCTCGCCAATGAAGAAACAATCGACGAAATCGGCCATCGGTTCGGGGTTCATTACCGACGGTCCTCCCGCTATGATCAGGGGGTCGGAATCGGTTCTTTGGGCTGAATAGACCGCCAGTCCCGCCAGATCGAGCATCGTCAGGACGGCTGCGAAGTTCATCTCGTATGTCAGGTGGAACCCCAGCATGTCGAAATCTCTCAGCGGCGTGGAGGTCTCCAGCGAGAAAAGCGGAACGTTGTTCTCTCTCAGGCGCCTTTCCATATCGGGCCAGACCATAAACGCTCTCTCTGCAAGGGAGTCATTGCGGCTGTTTATCAGGTTAAACAGAATGAGAATTCGG
>CAZDAH010000005.1:58518-59129 GCA_964503405.1 uncultured Ignavibacteria bacterium | reverse complement strand
TCATTAAAGACGGCGAGGATTACCAGGTCGATTTCTACGCCGATCTCAACGGCAACGGCATGTACGACGCCCCGCCCGCGGATCACGCCTGGCGCACCACCGGCACCGGCACCGCCAACGGCCTGGATATCAATTTCGGCCACAACACCACCTTTACGGATATAGGGTTTTAACCAAGACATTAACGCAGACGTAGGTCAGGAGCCCGCCAGGGGCTCCTGGCGATTAATCTCATTCTTGTGGTCGGCGTACCTGCCGGTGCGCCGACCCTTATAAGACCTGCTCCTGTTATATAGCGGCACTTTGCAGTTACTTGCCCGAGCATTCCGGTCCATAACATGTTATAATCCATTTGCCGTGAGGCTTTTCAAATCCGTATAGATCATGCTCTTCCTTATCGATTCCGATCAAAGTCCTTATCAGAATTTTCATGCGGGCCGCGTCCTCATTAAATACAGTCACTATCATCGGAATCCCGCCCGATTTTTCCCGCAAATGCCACGATCGCGCAGGATCTTTATCGATCAAAAACATGGCATTGGGAGAATCGGTTAAAAACTGCATATCCGTGTTTATGTCATCCCTCAAAATATATATGTTAACCGGGTTAT
>CAZDAH010000005.1:50336-58508 GCA_964503405.1 uncultured Ignavibacteria bacterium | reverse complement strand
GTTATCGTGAATAGCTGATAATTTTACGGCGGCGCTGACAGCCCTATCTTTATAGTTGGGATAGACTACTCCGCGGGCTAACGGATTTAAATCAATGCCGTCTTTCAAGCCGTCCCCGTCGGTGTCCGAGTCCTGAGGATCAGTTCCAAACGCTAATTCTTCAATATCGTACAACCCGTCCTGATCCTTGTCTTTCGTTAAGTAATCGATGGATACCAGGCTATACGTGTCTTGTCCGCTGCATTTGAGATATGGTAGGTCATTGAAGAATAGTAGATTCGAGAATAAATCGTCCTGTGGAATCAGTCCATACATTCCTGTAAACCAGGATCCTTCCCAGTCACCTGCTCCGGGTTCCTTCTTTGCCAGCCAGATATTGGCCATGGTATCGGGATAATAACATAAATATTCCACTTTCCATGTTACTCCGCTTGAGTCCACGATCGCCATATCCGTCCCGCCGTTGGATAAGCCACGGGGCTGGAGAGCGGATCTATTAAAAGTTCTGGATTTACACCCGCTATTAAAGTATTCAGACAGTAATTTGGTCGCTTTTGTGCGCTTATACAGTTTGCCCAGCTTCAGAACCAGTTCTTTTCTGAAGGTGAGGAAAGCGCGATAGGTCGGGAAATCACGCTGGTATATATTATTTAGTAGAACATTTTCAATGAGATCGAAATTAATATCATATTCCTCCAGCATGGAATCGATGATCTGCGGTTTGGCGTCCGGAGAGGCGGCCTCGAATCTCATTAGCCATAACTTCTGATAATGCTCCATGCCGCAATTTTCAATAAACGACTTCGATCATTGGATTTTCCTGGCATATCTCCGGTTATTGTTCAGCAGAGAGTCCATAACGACCTGTTTTTCGGATCTGCTTAATTGCGTTAGCCTTTCGATCAGCAACGAATCCGCCGGATCAGCGGCGCCTGCGGATATAAACCAGGCGATAACCAGGAACGTAATTCTCATTAGATTGACCTCAAATACGATGTTATCGGATATTCGATACCCGGCGACAACCGTGCGTAATCCCGGGATATTCTCCTCATTCATTATTTAATACGATTTTCGGGAGATTTTATTCCCCTTGCCAAACCCATTCACAAAACCTATTTTCCCGCCGTTGTGGATGGAAATCGAATGAACCTTGAAAATAGCAGGGAAAAGCGATGAAAAAAGAGATGAAAAAGATCCTGGTGACCGGCGCGGTGGGGCAGATCGGGTCAGAACTGACAATGGTATTGCGCAAGAAATACGGGGCCGAGAACGTAATCGCCACCGGGCGCAAAACGGCGCCGTCGGACCAACTTAAGAAATCCGGGCCGTTTCATTTTATCAATGTCAATGACATCAACTCGGTCGAGGAGATTGTCAAGCAATACAAGATCGATACCATCTATCACATGGCCGCCATCCTCTCCGCGGTGGGCGAGAAAAATCCGCAGATGTGCTGGGATGTCAACATGAACGGCACCATCAACATCCTCGAACTGGGTCTGAAATACGAGATGGCCAGGATAATCATCCCCAGCTCGATCGCCGTCTGGGGGCCGGGCGTGCCACTGGATAAAACGCCGCAGGAGACAGTGCTCAAGCCGACTACTATGTACGGCGTGACCAAGGTCTGCGGCGAGCTAATTTGCGACTATTATGTCCGTCGGTTCGGCCTCGACGTGCGCGGGCTGCGCTACCCCGGCATCATCTCCTATGAGACCTTGCCGGGAGGCGGCACCACCGATTACGCCGTGGCCATTTATTACGAGGCGGTCGACAAGGGGCACTACACCTGTTTCGTGCGGGAGGATACCCGTCTGCCCATGATGTATATGCCGGATTGCATCAACGGCACGATCCAGTTGGCCGAAGCCGATTTCGGCAAGCTCAAACATCATTCCGATTTCAATCAGGCCGCCATGAGCTTCTCCGCCGGCGAGCTGGCCGCCGAGATCAAGAAGCATATCCCCGGTTTCACGGTGAAATACGAGCCGGATTCACGTCAGAAGATAGCCGACTCCTGGCCCAACTCCATCGATGATTCCGCGGCCCGCAAGGAATGGGGCTGGAAACCCAAGTGGGATCTTAAGTCGATGACTGTGGACATGCTCAAGCATCTGAAGGAGCGCAAGGCCAAGGGGACGCTGTACAGGTAGGGAGATTATCGAAATCCTGCGCCATGCGTGATTCGCCACGACGTCAACAATTCGAATGCCGTCAGGTCAGGCGAACTGACGGCACCTTAATAAAAAGCCGTCGGGGTATTTGCCCCGACGGCCTTATCGTCAGCGGTTATTGGCTTACCACTTTTCGTTGGAAAGCTCGCCTTCCCTCGGATCACGTCCTTTCGCGGGCGCTGAGTTCGCCAACGCCGGTCCGACTGTGAACCAGAACTTATAATCCTGCGGGCAGGGCCAGCCCGTGAAGTCGGCCGTCCCGGCCCATAACCAGTAAGTTCCGGGCCCTACCGTCATCTCTATTAGCGCGGTATCGATGGCCGCGGCGTAGGAATCTCCTATGAGGTAATATCCGGAGCATCCTGCGGTACCGTCCACCAGATATATCTGAAGGTCGAATTCACCGACCGCGCGGTAAGTGAAAGCGGTGGAATCAGTCGCTACGTATTCGAACCAGTCCGTATCGCGATAATCGCCGCCCTGGTAGGTAAAATGGCCTCCCTGCGCCAGCATCAGCTGGCCGGGAATGACGGGCTGGAAAGTATTAGGCGTATAGTTGCATCCGCCGTTGTAGTAGTCGACATATTCGTCGGCGCACGCCGGCTCGCCCTCCAGAACCCCGAAATAGACGTCGATTGTCTCGTCGGCCTGGCCGAATATGATCATGGTCGGATTCTCGTTTCTCACGTCCGCCGTATAGATCCAGTGCGAGAAACCGTGAAACTGGGCCGGCATCGCCTCGACATACACCGTGTCGCCGGGCTCGAAATACTGCTGATCTGGCGTAAGGGCGATGCTTCCCCCCTGGGGCGGATCGATCTGCGCGGTTATCGAGTAGAGCTCCGAGAAGTTCATGGTCAGGCTGACATTGCCGTTGACCGTCACGGTCACCGGGTTGTCGGTCGACGTGAAATCTCCGGACCACCCGTCGAAGGCCCAACCCTCATTTGGAACGCAGGTGACAGAAACCATAGTTCCGCTATGATAACAGGCCGAATCGGGAGAGAATTCTGCCGTCCCCATGCCGGACGAGGCGACGTTGATTGTGAAACAGGGAGCCGACGTGCTCTTGTCGCCGCCGCAGCCGACAAGGGCCAACGCCGTTACCATAACCAGAATGAGCGGCGTCAAGAGAGTTTTGGTTCTTATCATTAGATCCTCCTTAGAATTCGTGACTTTACTATTAGTTATCGTCATTTGTCAATAGAATAAAATCTATTTGGATCTTATTAACCGATTTTATTTAGAATAAAAATTTGGGCCATCAGACCGGAAGCCGGTAAGGACATTTGCTGAAGATCAGGTGAATTACCCTGGTTTACATGCGGATCAAGAAAAGGGAGACGGAAGAAACCGGCTCCCCGATCTTCTTGTAAGACTGAAGCTAACGATTGCGGATCACCGGGCAGACAAACGACGGCCCCTGTCCGGCCACCATCAGATGCCCCAGGCCGATATGTTGCTGCACCATTTCCCAGCTTTGCAGCTCGAAATCGGCCACACCGTCGCCGTTGGCGTCATGAATTCCCAGACCCTGTTGAGTAAATTCCAGAAGCGTCACTTGCCAGCGGCCCCCATTATAATCCTGGTCACCCGGTTTGGCTTCTGCCACGGGAGTCTGGCCGTTGAGGTTGGTGAATACATATATGCCGTCCTTGGGACCGTGGTCCGGCAGATTGGTGGGCGTGCCGACAGTTGCATACAGCGACCCGTCGACCCAAAATGAATTCGGGGCCGGAGGACCGACTCCAGCGTGTGCTGCCTGCCCGATAGCAAGAGCTGTCCCCAGAACGATGATTGCTGCGAATGCTGAGTTCTTCATTGTTGTCATCCTTTCAAACTGGTGAAGTGTCTTAACGGTTCAGTCATCGTGACAAACCAGGGTCTATGTTTGCTTTAACAAACCCCGGGCTGAAATGGTTTCAGCCTTTTTTTGAGTGTGCAGTGTTTCTTGGTGGAGAAATCCGTCAATCGAATGGCAGCCCCTGTTAAGGCTGCCAGCGCTGGCCCAATATGGTGTAATCGTCAGGAATCGCGAATAGGGTATCGTCGATTTCCCCCTCGATTATATCGCTTAGCTCGGTGACGGTTTCCAATGTCAGGTGTTCGACCAATTTCAATGGAAATCCCAAATCCTTCGACTTCCAAAACGTCATTAATGCGCGGCCGCTCTCCATGATCTGATATTCGTCGCATTCATAACCGCTGACATCAGCTCTGCCGACGAGATTCTTACCGTGCTTCGATTCCAAAAAGCGCAGTCCCAGAAACGGATCGCTGGAGATATTCTCAGGATCATCGCGACGGAAATAGGAGCACATTCTCTTTTCCGGCATCAAGAGCCAGGACCAATCGGATTCGCTGTCGACTATAAGGCTCATCCTCTCGTCTTCCTGTAAGACGTCCATGCGATATTTCCAACCCATGACATGAATTCTCCCGGTCATGATCGGATTTCCATTTTCCGAAATGATAAGACTGGCCGAGAAGGGGATGGGAGGCGGGTCATCCGCGCAGCTAAGTGAAATCCAGGCCATAAAGACAAGGAGAATCGCCAGGATTGGGATCGGTCTGCATGCGATGCCAGAATCCATCGTTCTGAATATACTCGATTGTGAGCACGGGGGCAATCCAAGGCGTTCGCCGATGGATTGATGCCTGAAGTAATGAATTATCCAACGAACGATCGACGTCGGAGACTGGGGTCGCGACTGTCATCGGCTTTATCATGCATTTGCCGGCCTGGAAATTTCGCGGACTTACGCCTCGCTTTGCGTTCGAGTACTGTTGCGTTTTGGAATGCTCAACGTACCGATTCTTGACAAGGAATTGAACAAAGTCCGGTTTGAGTATCGGGGCTATCGTAAATCGATAAACATCAATTCCTTACAAGACAAATGTCGGGGGCTTCCAAACCGTGGCAATGAAATCTCGAAATATAGTTTATCTGATGTTTAGTTTCGAATCAGCCTGTCCTGAACGGGGAATTGCCGAATTCCATTGGCGCATGGGAACATGATGAGGTACAGCAGCTTATAAAATATCCGCTCATTCTCGCCCGGGGCATGATATTTGCCTTTTCTTATGCCGATGACAACCAAGGAGGAGACGTGAGAAGGCTCTTTTCGATAGTAAAGATCATAACCGTTACCGCGGTATCCACGGCGACTGCTGGCAACGGGCCCGGAACTTCGGCGGCCAGCTTTCTGAATATCGGAGTCAGCGCGAGATCGTCGGCCACGGGAGGGGCGTTGTCAGCGATCTCTGACGGTCCAGTTGCCGCGTATTACAATCCAGCAGGTCTGGCCCGCGCTGAGAACATGCAGATCGCCGGCATGCATTCAGAGTGGCTGGAAGATTTGCGATATGAATACCTCGGATTCGCGACTCCATTGGGACAAAAAGGCGGTCTGGGCATCTCGTTCTCATATCTTTCGTATGGCCAAATCGACGGTTATTCCCCGACCAACCAGCCGACTGGCAATGTAAACGCTTATGATATCTCCGCCTCCCTTTCGTACGGCAGGGAAATCGCGCCCGGCTTTTCCCTGGGTCTCGGCGTCAAAACTATTGTCGAAAAACTTGATAATGTCGACGCGAATGGTTTCGCCGGTGATTTCGGAATGCAATATAAAACCGGCCGTTTCCTCACCGGACTATCCGTAATGAATTTCGGGCCGAAAATGAAATACGAATCTTCATCATCGCCGTTGCCGACTGCTGTCAACGCCGGAGTGTCGTATTACCCCTTTGATAACTCGTTTTCCGTTATGGCCGGGATAGGCGCGCCTTTTTACGGCGGAGTCGCTTTCAGGGCCGGCATGGAATATTCCTACGCCAACCTGCTTGTCCTGCGTACAGGTTTTGATTCGCAGCAGGCACAGGCCGGCCAGAGCGGGATCTCGTTCGGTGGGGGGTTGAACTTCTCCGCCCACAGTCTCGACTACGCTTATAATGTCAACACCATGTTCGGCGGGACTCATCAATTCTCGTTCCTGTTCAGATTTGGCGAGCCGCGAACGGCCGTGCAATATATGGAGATGGAACCGCCGCGGAATATCGAATATATCGGTCCGAAAGAATCGAATCCAGTAAGACAGGATATCAAATACTACGTGTGCGCCGCCAGGTACAGCGAAGAGGACGCCGCCCGCAGGCATATCAAGACATTGAAGCTGTTTGACGTTTCCGCGAAATTGATTCGGGTCGATAAAGGCGAATTCTGGGTGGTGCTTAAGACAGAGAAGAACAGGGAAAAAGCCGAAGAACAAAAGAGAAAATTCGAGAACAAGGGTGTTTCCTGCTACATAGTGGATATATAGAATACAGCCAACGCAACGGCACGCGAGCCGGAAAGGGGCGTCTCCTCACGCTCCTTTTTTTTTATGAAGATCACCCTCAAATTTCCAACTGCTTATTGACGATTTAATTCGGGCCTGCCGAATATGGTATTGCTCGATCCATATAACTGCTTATATTTCATATTATTCTTGACAAGAGAATGCCGACATATTTAATTATTAAGTGATTGGAGATGCGGCCAATTGTGAATATCATCACAATCCCGGCTTGCATTTCCTGGGTGCTCTTTTGGTGTCTGGGTTCTGATGTACGGTAAAGCCCCCGTTCCTACGGGGGCTTTGTTATTTGCGTTTTCGCAAAAGCAACGATCTGTCGGGATCGCGCGTCTCATTGGCCGACGTCACATATACGCCCGGACTGCTGCTGACCGGACAGGCGTACTCGCAGGCGCCGCAGCCGGTGCACTTATCGATATCGATCCGCGGAAGTTTGACTGTTTTTATGTTCCCGTCTCTATCGACCGTCTCTGTTTCCTCGAGCCAAATCGCTTTGGGCGACGTCGGGCACCATTCCTCGCAGACTATGCATGTCGTGCCCGAGGCCCACGGCAAGCATCGTCCCTTGTCGAAGAAAGCCGCTCCTATGCGGACGGGGGGATTTTCTCCTGTTCCGAATTTGGCATCGCTCTCGAGCTTGGCAATCGCGCCCGTGGGACAAATCTGACCGCAGAGCGTGCAATAATGTTCGCAATATCCGATTTGGGCTGTCAGCACCGGAGTGAATATCCCTTCCCAGCCCGATTCCAACAGGGCCGGCTGAAGAGCGTTGGTCGGACAGATCTTCATACATTGCCCGCAGCGTATGCATCGCTTGAGAAAATCCTCCTCGATAAGCGAGCCCGGGGGGCGGATAAACGGGCGCTCCATAGCGAACGAATCGTCGCTTCTGATTATTGGAAACGAGGCGAGCCCGGCAATCCCGGCGATTATCGTCCTGCGTCGCGTCAGGTCCGGAACCGCGCGGTAATTTTCCGATTTTGGCTGAAAACGGAAAGACAGGGCGCCTTCCCGGCAATTCGCCTGGCAATTCAGGCATAGATGGCATTCCGCCCTGCGATGCGGCACACCGAAATGAGGATCGTCGCCCCCCTGGCAATGATAAAGACAAAGATCGCAGTCGGTGCATTTTCCCTCGATTTTGCTTAACCCGAAAATCGAATGGCGGCTCAATATTCCCAGAAGCGCGCCGAGCGGGCAAATCCCCCGGCACCAAAACCGCGTGAATACACGATTGGCGGCCAGAATGAGGGCGAATATGATCGTCAACCAGAATATACCCTGAAAATAAGGCTGCTTGAAATATATAAGCGTTCCGGAGAAGACCGCGAATATTCCTTTGCCCATCATATTTATTATGCCGATAGGGGAATTCGCCAGATACGACGCGGTCCCGCTCAGCGCCAGGTTGAGAGCCGGAATAAGCACCAGGCCGAACGATCTGGCGGCAATTGTGATGGGATCAAATAATCCCGTCTGTACTGAACCCAGCAGAGCCATGATAATAAGCGCGATCAGGATATAATATTTCCAGCCCTGGTAACGATGATATTTATTCGATTCCGCCAGGTTCTTGCCCAGACGGCTCTTGCGTTCAGACTTAAAGCTCGAGAATATGTGATTGACAGTCCCCAGCG
>CAZDAH010000005.1:40070-50326 GCA_964503405.1 uncultured Ignavibacteria bacterium | reverse complement strand
AAAGGGGCAAATCCATCCGCAGAAGAATCGGCCAAAAAAAATAGTGCCGACCAGGATTATCAGGCCAAGCAGCAGACTTCCGTAAATAAGCCATGCCGCCATGCCTGTTGCAGCGCCCGAAAGGGGATCGATGTTAAAAAACAGATTCAGCCATGAGGAAGGAGTACTGACATCGTCGGGACCCTTTACCGACGTGAAAGAAAACTCAGTAAGGTATATGAGGACGATAAAGCCGATCAGGAAAAGCGCCTGCGAAAATCTTCTCAGATTGCGCGCTCCCCTGATACCATTCAAGGATGAAATCGCCATAGAAATATCAGGCGATGTCTCTTTCGACCATCGTAAAATCCGCCGCTTTTCCCAAGCCCCTCGATTCGGCCATGGCAATATAGCGGAGATCCTCCGGTTGTAATCCGAGATACCGGCACGAGTATGAATCGGCCGCCACCTGGTCGGTCGCGGCGACAACGGTGTCACGGACTTCGACGTCCGATAATCGCCCTCCAACCGGCCCGTTGCGGACCATTACCCTGGTGGCGTCCGCGATTACCAGGGTGGGCCGGAAGAATTGAGCAAGATCCGCGATGGATATGTCGATCATCTGATGCAGCCGGTTGCGGGGGCCCCCCAATACTCCGAACCAGTTCTTCATTCCCAGCGTCGCCTTGCAAAGACCGTGATGTTTAACTACCGGCATGTTGATCAGCTTGTCGCATTCCAAGAATTGCCTGAGAACCGGCCAGGCCCCGAGGATTTCTCCGCACAGGTCGGTTTCTACAAAATGCCTTTCTTCCGGGAGGATAATGTCGGCGCCCGCGGCTTCGGCCATACCCTGAATTCCGGAGCGGCTGAATGTCCGACGCGGGTCGTTGCAGGGCATGTCGGTTACAATCACTTTCTTTGCTCCCGCCTCCAGACACATTTCGACCGCTTTCTTTACCAGGAGCGGATTGGTGTTGGCGCCCTGCTCGGATGTTCTATCCCACCCGATATTCGGTTTGATGGCGACAATATCGCCATTCGAGATGAATCGCTGCATACCGCCCAACGCTGCTACTGACTCTATCGCGGCTTTCGCGTGATCCGTTCCTTTTATCGCTGCGAGAACCGGAAAGGAACTATCGGGGATTGCAGCGCGGTTGCCGTCGGCGGCGAACAAGGGCGCGATGGCCGGCGAGTATTCATTACGGGAAAGCAGATAACCGCCTCCGCCAAGAATCGCGGAAAGCAAAGTCGCCTTCCCCGACAATATCAGAAATTCGCGTCTGTTGAAACCGTCATCATTCATGTTTCTATCCATCCACGATACCGAATATTGCATAAATCGAGCCGTTACGCAAGCCGGGATCGTCAAGAAGCGCGAGTCCAACCGCGCGACGGTCGGCCCCAGGCTCGCAGGCGTCCGGCCCGATCATCGACGGTGTATCTGCTGCTGAAAAATATCTTGTTTTTGAAAATACAGATATTAGATTGGATTTCCTGATTTTGATCGAATCATAGGCGGGCGTTAAGAAAGTTGGATTGAATTGCTGGAGATTAAGATGGAAATATTGACTCCGATAAACTATATTATGACTACGGGATCGCTCCCGTTTTTCATTTACGACGGAGTCGGAATCCTAAGGCAATTATGGATAGAGAGATAGCCAAAACCTACGAGCCGAAAAAAGCTGAGGCGACCTGGTATCCGCGTTGGGTAGAATCCGGAATTTTTCACGGCAATCCTGATTCGGAGAAAAAGCCGTATTCCATTGTCATACCCCCGCCCAACGTAACCGACGCTCTGCATCTGGGGCATGCCCTGAACAATACTCTGCAGGATATAATGATCCGCTGGCGCAGGGCAATGAACTGCGAGGCCGAATGGATGCCCGGGGTCGATCACGCTGGCATTGCCACCCAGGTGGTTGTCGAAAAAAACCTCATCAAGGAGGGAATCAGCCGTCATCAACTCGGGCGCGATAAATTTCTGAAGAAAGTCTGGGCCTGGAAGGATGAAAAATTCGAGCGCATCATCGATCAGCTTCGACGCATGGGCTGCAGCTGCGATTGGGAACGTACCCGGTTCACCATGGACGAGGGGCTTTCCAGGGCCGTTCTGGAAGTCTTTATTCATCTCTATGACAAGGGCCTGATCTATCGCGGGAACAGGCTGGTTAACTGGTGCCCCAGGTGTTTGACATCGCTATCCGACGACGAGCTCGAACGGGAAGATGTCGACTCGCATCTTTGGTATATAAAATACAAATTAAAGGGTTCCGACGAATACCTGACGGTGGCCACCACCCGCCCGGAGACAATGCTCGGCGATACCGCCGTGGCGGTCAACCCCAGGGACAAACGATTCAAGAAGTTGGTTGGGCAATCGGCCATTCTGCCTATTCTCGACAGGGAATTGACTATAATCGCCGACGACTTTGTCGATATGGAATTCGGCACCGGGGCGGTCAAAATCACTCCGGCCCACGACACCAACGACTTCCAGATTGGGGAGCGCCATGGTCTGCAGAAAATCAATATACTCAACAACGACGGCACCCTCAATGGGAACGCTGGCAAATTTGCCGGATTGGATCGTTATGACGCCAGAAAACGGCTGGTGGAGGAGCTCAAACAACGCGGGCTTCTGGAAAAGACAGAGGATTACAAGCTGTCCGTTTCCACCTGCTATCGTTGCGAGACGGTGGTCGAGCCGTATCTGTCGGTTCAGTGGTTTGTCAGGATGAAACCGCTGGCCGGACCAGCCATAGAAGCGGTTAAAAACGGCGAACTCAAATTCCATCCCGATCACTGGTCGAAAACTTATCTCTACTGGCTGGAGAATATTCGCGACTGGTGCATCTCGCGTCAACTGTGGTGGGGTCACAGAATTCCGGCTTACCATTGCGTGGACTGCGCGGAAATCTCCGTGGCCAGTCAGCGTCCCCAAAGCTGCCCCCATTGCGGATCATCAAAAATCGAGCAGGATCCCGACGTCCTCGATACCTGGTTCTCGTCCTGGCTGTGGCCCTTCTCCACCTTCGGCTGGCCGGATGAAACCCCTGAATTGAAGAAGTTCTTCCCTACCAAATCGCTTTTCACGGCCTCGGAGATCATCTACCTCTGGGTTGCCAGGATGGTGATGGCCTCGTATGAATTCACCGGCAAGATTCCCTTCAGCGACGTTTACATTCACGGCACCGTTCGCGACGCCGAGGGCGAGAAGATGTCGAAATCGAAAGGGAACGGCATCGATCCGAACGAGATAATCGATAAATTCGGGGCTGACGCCATGCGCATCTCGCTTGTGCTGGCCACTCCCGAAGGTCAGGATCCCCATATTTCCGAAAAGAGTTTCGAGCTGGGGCGGAATTTCGCCAACAAGATCTGGAACGCCTCGCGGCTGGTCATCTCCAATTTCAACGGATTCGAGCCGGGAAATGAACTTAAGGTCGATCGCGCCAGGCTCGATCTTCCCGACATCTGGATTCTCTCCCGGCTGGCCAAGACCATCGGGCAAGTCAACAATTACCTCTCAGGATTTCGTTTCAACACCGCGGCCAGGGTTACATACGATTTCATCTGGAAAGATTTCTGCGACTGGTACCTGGAGATGATCAAACCGCGGCTGGCCAAGGATGCTCCCGATAAAGTCAAGGATTTGGCCAGGCAGGTATCGGGGTTTGTACTTATTCAGATATTGAGACTGCTTCAGCCGTTCATGCCTTTCGTCGCGGAGGAGATTTATCACCTTTATCCCCGTGTGAAGGAATCCGATTTTCTGAATAATCTGGGCTGGCCCGAGCCGATCATCAGGTTTATCGATGACAAGCTGGAAAAGGATTTCGAGCTCGTTCAAAACGTCATAAGCGTCGTCCGCACAATAAGGTCGGAGATGGAAGTGCCGCCCGGTAAGAAGGCCGACGTCCATATAAAAACTTCGGATAACAAGGCGATCGGGATTTTGAAAGAACTCGAAGTTCAGATCGTCAACCTGGGCCGGGTCAACCGGCTGGTTATGGGCGAGGACCTCAAAAAGCCTCCGCTGTCGGCCTCCGGGGTCGTGCCCTTCGGCGAAATATATATACCCCTGGAAGGATTGATTGACCTCGAAAGCGAAAGAAGCAGGCTGGAAAAGGAACTGATCAGGCAGAAGGCCTTCCTGGACAGGATTCAAAAGAAGCTTGCCAACAAGGATTTCCTGGGGCGCGCGCCGGACGATGTTATCGACGCCGAACGGGAAAAACAGGTCATGGCCGAGGAAAGCATCTCTCGGTTGAATAAGAACCTGGAGATGTTATCCGGATGGTAATCGGTACTTTCGAGGTATAGCCCGGTTTGCGTCAGCCGGAAAATCGCCCCAAAAAATACTTGCATGGGCATAATCTTTTGAAATATGTTGGAATACGTTCGCGGGTTGGGACGTATCTATGTATGAACGTTTTGACCTGGAGGGAAATATGAATAAGTTCTGCTTTGCAACGGTGATGTTCCTGCTGGCCGTATCGCCGGCTTATACCGACGATATTGCTCTGACCATCTATAACGACAATTTCGGTCTGGTTAAACAAACCAGAAAGCTGGAATTCGTCAAAGGCGTCGGCGAGGTTCGTTTCGACGACGTGGCCGCGCAAATCGAGCCGACGTCGGTGCACATCAATACGGGCAAATCGGGCGTATCAATTCTCGAGCAGAATTTTCAATATGACCTGGTCAATACTCAGAGAATGATGCAAAGATATCTTGGCTCGGAAATAGGAATTATTACCAAAGGCGGGGAGCTGCATCGCGGCGAACTGCTTTCTTTCGACGGGAAATTCGTTATTTTAAAAAGCGGTTCGGGAGAGATCAGCATCACCAACGCCGACGAAATCGTCGATTACAAGATTGGTTCGCTTCCCGAAGGGCTGATTCTCAAACCTACTCTGGTCTGGCTGATCCAATCCGATTCGAAACAGAAATCGGAATGCGAGGTCAGCTACCTGACTCAGGGAATCAACTGGCACGCCGAATATATCGCCCTGGTCGATCAGGATGACAAAAATATCGATCTTTCGGGATGGGTTTCCATAGATAATCGAAGCGGGGCAACGTATAAATACGCTTCGTTGAAACTTGTCGCCGGCAAAGTGCATCGGGTGGAGGATGAAATGATAGTGGCGCGCGCCGGAGCCGGCTACAGGGCCGAAAAAGCAGATATGTTCGAGGAAGAGGCATTTTTTGAATACCACCTTTATGCGCTGACAAGACAGTCAACAGTCGCCGATAATGAGACCAAACAGCTTTCTCTGTTCCCTGAGACGAGGACGTCGGCGGTGAAAGTATACAAAGTCGAGAGTCGTCAGCATTATAGATCGCGCGGCTTGGATGAAAATCCCAAAGTCACGGTTAATCTCGAATTCGTAAATTCGAAGGAGCGCGGCCTGGGAATGCCTCTGCCGCAGGGAAAGCTCCGGGTCTACAAAGCCGACAGCCGGGGCGCGCTGCAGTTTATAGGGGAGGATCGGATAGACCATACTCCCAAGGACGAAAAAATCAGAGTGATGCTCGGAGAGGCCTTCGATATAGTCTGCGAGCGGAAGAAAATCGACGTGGTCGATCTGGGCGGCGATCACTGGCGTGATACCTATGAGATTGATTTGAGAAACCATAAAGACGACGACGTTGTCGTGACCGTGGTGGAACCGACCCCGGGATGGCGTGAATGGCGAATTACAAAATCGAGCCTGGAATTCAAGAAAGTCAGCGTTGCCAGGGTGGAATTCGCGGTCTCGGTGCGAGCCGGCGAGGAAAGCAAGTTAACGAATACTATCGAGTATTGATCTGGAGGAAGAATGCGAAAAAGCAAGCTGGTTATGTTGGTCATTTTGGTGGCGGCTGCCGTCGTCTTGACCGGTTGCGCCAATAAATGGAAAACATCGGGCAAAATAGCCATGGGGCAGAAAAACTGGGAAAAAGCCCTTTCCGATTTCGAGCTGGCGCTGCTGCTGACGCCCAAGGATGGCGAGATTCATTACCTGATAGCCCACTGTTACAAGGAGATGGGTGATTACCCGGCCATGGTCCCGCATCTCAACTCGGCCGACTCGTTGTACAAAAAAGGCGACAAAAAAATAATGGAGCTCCGGGAATCCACCTGGCAGCAGTTGTTCGATTCGGGCAATACGAATACGAACAACGAGAATTTCGAAAAAGCGAAAGAGGAATTCGAAACTGCGATCAAGATTCTCCCCGGCAATTACGCCGCTTATATAAACCTCGGCTATGTGCTTCAGAATCTCGGCGACAACGAAGCGGCTTATACCAATTTCGCCAAAGCTCATGAAATGGAGCCGGAGAACATGAAGGTCCTCGAGAACTTCGCCAGCCTCTGTTTCAACCTTGAAAAATACGACGAGGCCGCCGCAATATACCGCATAATCCTGGAAAAAGATCCTCAGCACGCCGAGGCCTTGATCAGGCTGGGAATGATCTCCGCGGTCAACGAGAGTTACGACGAGGCTATAGGGTATTATAACAAAGCTCTCGAATTCGAAGCCGAGAGGGCCAACTGCGATATCTGGTTCAACCTGGGCATCCTCTATTTCCGTCATATGAACCGGCCGGAGGACGCTATCGAAGCATTTTCCCGCGCCGTGGAATTCTGCCCGGAGGACGCCAACGCGCATATCAACCTCAATGTCGTGCTTATGTCCCTGGAGAAGTTCGATGAGGCCGTGGCCAACCTGGAATCGTTCACCCTGGAATTTCCCGACGATTGCATCGGCTGGGATCTTTACAGCCAGGCGCTGTTGCGCAAGGGCCTGAGGAGTCAGGCTCTGGATGCCCAGAAGAAGTTTGAGGAATGTAAGGGCCAGTAGGCCTTTGTAATAAGTCATCGGGCGGTTTTCCCACGCCTGCGGCGTGACGGGAGAACTGCCCATTTTTATTTGGAGCCGCTGTTACCATGTTCGCTCAGGTCGCTTTTCCCATTCCATACGAGAATTACTTCACCTACAGCATACCCGATGATCTGCGCGGGATAATCTGCCGCGGGAACATAGTCTTCGCCCCCCTTGGCAATAAGCCCGCCGCAGGAGTTGTCTTGAACGTTATTGACGATCCCGGTATTCCAGTCACCGGAATCAAAGAGATTAGCGGAATGGGAGATCGCGGGATTTCCATCCCGGAGGATATCCTGGGGCTGGCGGAGTATGCCGCCCGAGAATATGCATCCACTCCCGGAATGGTCTTCAAGACGGCCCTGCCGTCGGGAGCTCTTCAAAGAAAGAAGACATATTTTTATCCGGGCAGGGAGGCGGCGAGCGACAGGCTTGACGGCGCAGTCGGCGAATTCCTCGCGAGGGTAAAAGATCATCCCGGTACAATCTCTTTTAAGGAATTGCATCAGTTCAAAAAAATAGACCGCAAAACGATTGACCGACTGGCGCGAAAGGGATTAATCGCCCTTTCTCCATTTAAATCGCGTTCCGCCAGAGCGACGAGAGTGAAATGGTTGAAAGCGGCGGTGGACGAGATCCCCGGCAATGTCAATATCAGCCGGTCAGGCAAGCTGCTCTTGGAAGCGCTCCTGCGCGCGAAAGATGGAATACCGGCGGGATCGATCGGCAAGTTTGGCTTCACGGCCCCGTCGGCGACGTCGCTTTACAAGAAAGGCCTCATCAATTACGTATTTAAAGATAAAGAGCCGGATTTGGGAAAACTCAGTTCCCTGGCGAGGGAGGATATTCTTGAATTGACTCTCTGGCAGCGAGCGGCCCTGAATCGTGTAGAGGAATCCATCGATAGAGGTACCTATAACGGTTTTCTACTATACGGAGTGACGTCGTCGGGCAAGACTCAGGTCTACATCGAGGCGGCAAAATTCGCTCTGGCCTCAGGAAAATCAGCGCTTATTCTGGCCCCGGAGATATCGTTGACCCCGCAGCTTGTTTCCAGGTTCGAAAGAGCGCTGGGGATTACGCCGTCGGTCTGGCATTCTCAACTCACCCCCGTTGACAAAGCTATCGTTTATAAAAGAGCGCGCTCGGGCCGGGCGAATCTCCTTATAGGGGCAAGGTCCGCAGTGTTTTCGCCGTTAAGCAATATCGGACTGATCATTGTCGACGAAGAGCAGGACGGTTCTTACAAGCAGGACGATCCTGCGCCGAGGTACAACGCCCGCGACCTGGCCATAGAACGCGGCAAAATTACGGGGGCGACGGTGATGCTCGGTTCGGCGACACCGTCGGCGGAGACTTATCATGCCGCAGTAACTGGCAAACTCGAGCTTCTCACCATTCCCCAGCGAGTAGTCGGAAGAGGATTGCCCGAGATAAGAGTCATTTCGACCGCCTGGAATCGAGAGGGAAAGATCGTTTCGGTTTTTCCGAAAGGGTTCTGGCCCGTAAGCGAGCCTCTACACACGGAGATTTCCATCAGAATGAAAAAAAAGGAGCAGGCCATCATTTTGCTCAACCGCAGGGGCTATTCTTCGTCGGTGGTATGTTTCGAATGCGGCTGGCTGGGGCGATGCCCCGATTGCGAGATTGGCTGGACGTATCATAAGGGTCGGGGGAAAATGGTCTGTCATTTCTGCGGCCTGGAACAGATCGGGCCGTCGGTATGCCCCGCTTGCGGATCTTCGCGGCTCAGCTTCAGGGGAGCGGGAACCGAACGGCTTGAGGAATCGCTAAAATCCCTATTCCCCGAGGCGGCGATTTCCCGGCTCGATTCCGACGTCGCGGCCGGGAGGCTCAAATCGCGGGATATCCTCGACGATTTCGCCGCCGGAAAGATTGACATCCTCGTGGGAACGCAGATGGTGGCCAAAGGGCATCATTTCCCGGGCGTCGGGCTTGTCGGAGTCATAGGAGCGGACGTCGGATTGTCGCTCCCCGATTTCAGGGCTTCGGAAAGAGTCTTGCAGCTTCTGACACAGGCCGCCGGACGCGCCGGGAGATCGTCGAGAAAAGCCGAGCGCGGCCTGGTGATGATTCAAACCTTCTCCCCGCAAAACAGGCTTTTCGATTTTCTTGTTAAGGATGATTATACCCGGTTTATCGAAGAGGAGCTCAAGATTCGCCGGAAACTGTTTTATCCGCCTTACTCAAGGTTGATTTCTGTCGTGGTCTCTTCAAAAGATTCAGGTAAGGCGGCCCATATCTCCAACAGAGCCAAGGAGGACGTTTCGGAAGGTCTTAGCGGAAGACCCGTCGTGATTCTCGGTCCGGCCAGAGCTTCGATTTTCAAGCGAGGAAAGGAGTATCGGTACCAGGTTCTGTTCAAAATGCCGGTCGACCGGAATCCGGGCGAAATAACCGGCCTGGTGAATTCGCTGGCGAAGCGAACGAGGGCAGTTTCCATCCGTCTCGACGTAGATCCTGTCAATTTCGTTTAATCAACTTAACACCGGGAAAATTGGCTTGTTAAGACAAGGACGATATTACTATAATTATGTCAGTGGATAAGCGTGGCAAATACGCGCAGTCAGGGGTTGATATCGATTCGGCCGATAGGGCCAAATCGCTGCTGGCGAAACTTGTCAAAAGTACTATGCAGGACGACAGGGCGGGCGGTTTCGGCAATTTCGGAGCGGCGTTTTCGTTGAAGGGGCTGGGCGGGGCGGATAAATATCTGGTCTCTTCTGTCGATGGCGTCGGGACCAAGATTAGAGTCGCGATTATGGCAGGACGACATGACACCGTGGGACACGATCTGGTCAATCATCTGACCAACGATATCCTCTGCATGGGGGCAAAACCGCTATTCTTTATGGATTACATCGGGCTGGGGAATATGAATGAGGATAAGGTGGTTTCCATAGTCGAGGGATTTGCCGGCGGCTGCCGGGAAAACGGCTGCGCGTTGATCGGGGGAGAAACAGCCGAGATGCCCGGCATTTACGCCGAGGACGATTACGATCTTGCCGGTTTCATGGTCGGGATCGCCGCAAAACAGTTCATGCCCGATAAGAATCAGCTGAAACCGGGCGACAAACTGATAGGATTTTCCTCGAGCGGACTTCATACAAATGGGTATTCACTTGCCCGCAAAGCCCTGTTTGAGATTGGCAAGATGTCACTCGACGAAATTTTGCCGGAAAACGGCAGGAAGCTCGGCGACGAGCTGATGGCCGTTCACCGGTCGTACCTATCGACTCTTTTTCCGCTCTTTCAGAAGAAACTGATCAAAGGGCTGGCGCATATAACTGGTGGCGGGTTTGAGGGCAATGTCGTTGTTGTCTCCCTCCAGCCTGATCGTCGCCGACGCATCGCAGGACGTCGGCCCCTTGGCGC
>CAZDAH010000005.1:33393-40060 GCA_964503405.1 uncultured Ignavibacteria bacterium | reverse complement strand
ATATTGCCGGATAACGTGGACGCAGTTGTCGATACGACTTTTTGGTTTCCACCGGGAATATTCAAAGCGATTCAACGGTTGGCCGACGTGGAAACTGAAGAGATGTACCGGGTATTCAACATGGGAATCGGCATGATCGCAATTTCATCCCCGGAAAACATTCCCGCCATCCGCAGGGCGTTGAAGAATCCCAATTGCGAGGTTGTGCCGGCCGGCCTGATTATCGAAGGCAGCGGAAAGGTTAAGCTCAAATTTTGACAAAGATCCCACGTCCCCTGACATTAATCATAATGGATGGTTTCGGATTGAATTCCGATTTGAGGGGCAACGCCATTGCCGCAGCCTTCAAGCCGAATTATGATCGTTTGATGGCCGATTATCAGAATACTATCATCGGATCGTCGGGTCTGGACGTCGGCCTGCCCGACGGCCAGATGGGGAATTCGGAAGTCGGGCACCTGAATTTCGGCGCCGGACGAGTTGTATACCAGGAGGTCACCCGCATCGATAAAGCCATTGCCGACGGCACCTTTTTCAAAAATGAAGTCTTGATCGATCAAGTCAGGCAAACCAAAGCCCGAGGTGGAAAGCTGCACCTCATGGGGCTGGCTTCCGATGGTCTGGTTCATTCCTCTCTGAAACATCTTTACGCGCTTCTGGGGTTCTGCAGGAAACTCGAAATGAATGACGTTGTAATTCACGCTTTTCTCGATGGCCGGGATACGTCGCCGACCGCCGGAGTGGGCTACCTGGATGAAATAATCTCCCAATGCGAAAGAATTGGAGTTGGCAAACTTGGCAGCGTCATAGGCCGTTATTATTCCATGGATCGGGATAAGAGATGGCCCAGGGTGAAGAAAGCTTACGATCTTCTATATTCAGGCAATGGATTGAAAACGTCAGATCCTGTGGAAGCTGTCGGCGATTATTATAAGAAGAATATAACCGATGAATTCATGGAGCCGATCACTATTGAGAGTTGCGACCATCTCCTGAAGCCCGTCGACGGGGCAATATTCTTCAATTTCAGGGCCGACCGCGGCAGGCAGCTGAGCCACGCACTCACCGCGGAGAAATTCGAACATTTCGATAGAGGCGGCGGGCAGCTGTTGCCCCTTGTGACCATGACTTTATATGACATAAACCTGAAAGCGAATGCCGCGTTCAAGCCGATGATCCTCGAAAGAATATTCGGCGAGGTTGCCAGCGAAAACGGCCTAAGACAGCTGAGGACCGCGGAAACCGAGAAATATCCGCATGTCACATTCTTCTTCAACGGCGGCGTGGAGCGATCGTACGAAGGTGAAGACCGTATAATGATACAGTCGCCGCAGGTGGCGACATACGATTTAAAGCCGGAGATGTCGGCGCCTGAAGTGACTGACCTGGCGGTCGGCAAGATCACCGAGGGGATCTACGATGTTATCATCATAAATTTCGCCAACTGCGACATGGTCGGGCATACCGGGATTTTCGAAGCGGCCAGAAAGGCCGTGGAAACGGTCGACATGTGCGTGGGAAAAGTGGTAGCGTCGGTGCTAAAGGCGGGCGGGGCGGCAATGATCACGGCCGATCACGGCAATTCTGAACAGATGCTTGATTCCAATGGCGGTCCGCATACGGCGCATACCACGTTTCCGGTGCCTTTTATCCTCGTGGACGATAATTTTCGGGGACGGCTGCGGGCGAGGGGAATACTGGCCGATGTCGCGCCGACCATGTTGGAATATCTGAACATCCCCAAACCAGACGAGATGACGGGAGCAAGCCTTATCGAGAAGAGCTAACGATTGGTGTTCGTCAACGGGGGAGTTTAGAGAACGACGATGAAAGAACTAAGGCCGTTTCTGGTAATAATATCAGCGGTAATTTCGGTATTCTGTTTTCCGCCCTTTCATTTCGGGCCGTTCATTTTTTTGGCCCTGATTCCGCTTCTGCTGGCTTTCGAGGGTATTTCGCCGCCAAGCGCGCTCAAATATGGTTTCCTCTGGGGTCTGATCTTCTATCTCGGGCTGGTTTATTATATCGCCTGGGTCACGATTCCGGGCATGATCGCCACAGTGCTTATTCTTGCGCTGATCCCGGCGTCGGCCGGCTGGTTTTTCGTCAGGCTTCTGGACCGCAACGCCGGCGCCGCCCTGGTTTTCTTTCCCTCGTATTTCATTATGTGGAACTGGCTCTTGACAATGTCCGATCTGAATTATCCCGGGAATGATATAGGATACGCCCTGAGTTATAATAACCCGATGATTCAGGCCGCCGAGGTGGGGGGAGTGTATCTTATTTCCCTGATTATACTGTGCGTTAATATGATGCTCTACGCGTCGGCGTCCACGAGATTCGCGCTGGCGTCCGGTGCCAAAAGCGGTCTTGTCTACGTCTCCGCTCTCATGATCATATCGCTTTACATATACGGCTGGATTCGCGTGCCCCTGGACGACGATGACGTGTCGGCAGATAAGCTCAGGGTGGGGATAATCCAGGGTAACATGACCATCGACGTCAAATGGAAACCCGGCAACCTCAATTTGAATTTCCAGCGTTATTTCGACTTGTCGCGGCTGGCCGCCTCCGAAGACGCGGAGTTGATCATCTGGCCCGAGACGGCCATCCCGGAATACGTGCTTCAGAAAAAAACGTATAGGGAATTAATCACCTCATTTGTGGATTCCATCGGCGTCCCGGTGCTCGCCGGGATTCCGTTTTACAAGGTAGTCGGCCCCGACGAGTATATCTTTTTCAATTCCGCGGTCATGGTCGAGCCGGGAAAGGAAGAATTCGACGTTTATCATAAGATTCACCTGGTGCCGGTTAGCGAGAAAATCCCTTTCAGCGGACGATTCAAGATATTAAAAGAGATCCGCCTCGGTCAGGCCGACTGGTCGCCGGGCAAAGAGCAGGTGATATTCGATCTGGACGGTTTCAAATTCGGATCTGTCATCTGTTTCGAATCGGTATTTCCCGATTATTGCCGGCGATTCGCCCTGAATGAAGCGCAGTTTCTGGTAGTCATAACTAACGACATGTGGTTCGGCAGAACGTCGCTGCCGGAACAACATGCCATGATGTCCGTGTTCAGAGCAATAGAGAATCGGATTCCGGTCGTCCGCTCCGCGAACACGGGAATTTCCATGGCTATAGACAAATGGGGAAAAATCAAGGCGAAATCGAAGATCTTCATTCCGCAATATCTCATAGTCGATATCGTTCCCGAGAATTCAACAAGCCTATATGGCCGAATAGGAGACGTTATTCCCTGGACGGCGTCGATCCTGACCCTGATGACTTTATCGGTTGCCCTTATCGGTAGGCGGCGTTATAATTAGTACGGAGGAGTCATGAGAAGTTACGTTCTATTGCCGCTCTTATTGATCGCGGCGGGAAGCGCGGCTGAGGCCCAGGAGTGGCGAAGTTTTACCAATTCGGAAAACGTTCGCCAGATCGCGGCCGGCGGCAATGTTGTCTGGGGGGCGACCTCGGGCGGGGTTATAGCCATAGATATTTTCGGCGGAGATATACTGAAACTCACCAATACCGACGGTCTGGGAGGAATCGACTTCAATTGCGTGGAATTCGATACGGCCGGTCATATCTGGTTCGGCACCACTGACGGCTGGCTTTCCGTATATCGCGCGCCCGGAGATATCGTCAATTACTCCGTAAAGGACAGCTCCGGTTTCTTTGCCAGGGCGGTTCAGATTTACGATCTATTCGACGACGGCGAACGCATCTGGGTGGCCAATGATCTGGGGGTAAGTAAATTCTTAAAATATTCCAACGGCGGCGAAATTAAGGACACTGCCCGCCGCCTCGGCGGTATCCCCGACGAGGAGGACGTGAAAGCGGTGGCCGTCATAGGCGATTATCTCTGGGCCGGCACGGCCAGGGGAGTCGCTTTTATTGATAAAGACAGTCAAAATATTCAGTATTTCGGATTCTGGCGGTCATTTCTGCCCGACAGCAACGGGCTTGTAAACGCCGATATCAGATCGATTGCCTCATACCGCGATTCTGTCCTGGTGGGCACTGCCGCCGGCGTGTATAAACTCGTGGATTCTCCAGACACATTGTGGACGTTGATGGGATTGGCGGGAAGGGTTATTAACAGGTTATGGGCTGACAGCGCCGGCATTCTGGCGGCAACCAGCAGCGGAATGTATCGCTATGACGGCTCAGCATGGATCGGGTTTCCCAACACAGGTTTGCCGGAATCGTACTACGCCGACGTGGCCGTCGACGGATCAGGCAGTGCGTGGGCGGCCACAAGGTCTTCTGGTATCGCCGAATTTGTCGATACGTCCTGGACGGCATATTCGATTCCCGGGCCGGCCTCGAATTTCATAACTTCGCTGGCGATCGATTCCTCAGGCTCGGTTTGGATGACACATGATCTAAAAGGAATAAGCCTGCTGGAGGATACCTCCTGGACTATCCTCAACAGCGACAATTCCGATCTCGACGATAACGGGCAGGTTTGCATCGCCGCCGACGTCGACGGAAATATTTGGAGCGGAAGCTACGGATCGGGATTATATCTATTCGATCATGCCAACTGGCATCACTGGACGTCGGACAATAGCCCCATGTGGGGCGTACCAGGGGCGCATTATTATTGGGCGGCCAACGCGCTGGCGGTGGGAGGCGGAAATGTCTGGATTTCATCTCTTGACGCCGACTCCGGATTGATCATGGGTGTTTATGGTCCGGCCGATTCCAGCTGGCAGTTATTCACCACCGGCCCGAATTCCATTTTTGAGAATAATGTCGAGGCTCTCTTGACCCAGAATAATTCCGTCTGGGTCGGCAATCACGAGGGCCTGAGCCGTCTGAACTTCGGTCCTTCTCCGTTCGACGATTCCGACGACAACTGGCAGGCCTATATCATCAGGGAATACGTAGTCGACATGGTCATCGACAGGTTCGGGGATCTCTGGTTCGGCTCTCTCACCGGGTTGTTCCATGTTTCATCGTCGACCACAACCGTGCGGCGAATAGACCTGCCGGCCGAATTGGCGGGACGAGTAAACAGCGTGGCAACCGACGGAGTAGGCAACATCTGGGCCGGCACAGTCAACGGTTTAGGCATCCTGCGTCCCGACGTGCAAAATCAAAACTATGAGTGGAGGGCCGTATATACTGCTCAGAACAGTCCCCTGCTCAACAACGAGGTTACTGAAATCGAAATAGACAAGAATACCGGTCTGGCCTATATCGGAACGCTGGGCGGACTTTCGATCTTCGATTCCGGTTTCGAGGCGCCCTCGCTCACGGCCATCGAGGCCTACCCGAATCCGGCCGTATTCGCCGAAGGGCATGACGCTGTATACTTCAAGAGAATTCCCCCGGACGCGATAGTCTATATCTACACCGTTTCAGGCGACCTGGTAGATCAGTTTCAGGGCGACAGGTGGAACTTGCATAATTCAAAGGGCGAACCCATCGCCGGCGGGATATACGTATTTCTCGTGGAGTCGGGGGGTTCAACCGGCAGCGGAAAATTCGCTGTGATCAAGTAAAGTGGATATCGCGAGGATTCCATCGGACGGCATTACCGCCGGCGATAACTGGGGCGATCTTTTCTTCCATCCTCGATTCGTCAACGCGGCGGCGGATATTTTCAAGATATACGGGCAGCCGGTCGTTCTTTCCTCGGAAGGATCGCCGGTTTTCGTTCTGAACCTCCTGAGCCGCTCGATTGGCCCGTTCAAAACCGCCACTATCCCCCTCCTCTTTCAATATTTCGGCGCGATCTCCCTTAAAACCGGCCTCGAGGGAAAAGACGTTGTCGCACTGAACGATTACCTTTCCGGGTTCTGCGATTTCGCGCTTTTCAGTTTTCCGCCAGGTTTTCCTGTCGAGCCTCTTCGGGAAACCGGTTGGAATCTTCGGAAAACCATGACACTCGCCTTATACGAAGACGATCTGCGGACATGGGGGCTGAATTTTCGCGATGACGTGAAAAATAAGATCAGAAAGGCCGAAAAAAACGGGGTGGAAGTCGATCGGGCGGATGCATTCCCCGCGCACCTTTGGGAGCTGGCATATGAACGCAAAGGTCTTTCCGCTCCCGTGAATTCGAAGTCGCTGGCTCGTTGGTGCGACAGGCTGATTTCCGATTCGAAATTGCGCATATTCGCGGCCCGCAAGAATGGCCTGGCGGTCGCCTTTCGAGGCGAATTGATATCCGGTAAATACGCTTACGACTGGATCGCCGGCTCCGATCCGGATTACCACGCCGTCGGAGTGAATCAGCTGCTCATGATGGAAATCGGGAAGAGTTTGGGCGCTTCCGGAGTGCGCACATGGGATCTGGTGGGCGGAGAAATAAAGAGCATCTATGATTTCAAAAAATCGTTCGGCGCTAAAGAGGCAATACATTTTCAGGGAGAGAAGTATTTCAATCTGAAGGGAAGAATATTCTGCGGTCTGCGAAGATTCAAGTATGGAAGATAAGCCGATATTGACTTACGTGTACGAGTCCGCACGGTTCACCCCCGAATCGGTGGAACATGTTTTTCGTTATATCTCCTCTCTTGCCGAAATCGAATTTCGATGTGCCGCTTTTGATACGCATCTTGTCAAAAGAGGAGAAAAACTCGCCATTTTCAATCCGGGCGCCAATTCGGGAGATCCGGTGTTCGTATTCGACAGCGATCCGGTCGAAGGC
>CAZDAH010000005.1:30698-33383 GCA_964503405.1 uncultured Ignavibacteria bacterium | reverse complement strand
ACAGATTTCGATTCGTTCAGCGGCTCGATTCGTAACGGGACAGAAAGAACCCCCCGATTGAGCGAATACGTCGCTGAACTGTTAGATGCCCTGGTGCGGACTCGGATAGTCTCATCGAGAAGACGAGCAATTTCAATCTGGCCGGACGGGAAGAGCTTCGGGGCCGCAAGCACCCATGATATCGATATCGCCCGCAGATCGTTGGCGGGCGGACTCAGGCTCTTGTTCAAACGGTGGCCCGCCGGGCGGCTGTCGGGATTGATCGACAGCCTGAAAAGGACTGTCGGAGGCAGGCCCAATCCTTACGATTGCATTGCCGGCTGGCTGGATATCGATGAAAAGCTGGCGATCAAATCGACATATTTCGTTTTTGCCGGCCAGCGCCGCCATCCTGACGATCCGAAGTACGTCATCGAATCGCTGGCATCGCGGCTCGGTGAGGCGTTGAAACGGGGTCACGAAATCGCTCTTCATTCGGGTATAGAATGCCGTGAAGGCCGTTACCTGCTCGAATCAAGGAAAGCTCTGGAAGAATCTATCGGGTTCGAGATCGAGGGCCTCAGGCCGCATTACCTCAGCGCCACGTTTCCGGCCTATTGGAGCAGAGCGGCCGAAACCGGCTTTCGGTATTCGTCGTCGCTGGCGTATGACGACAAAATCGGATTTCAATATGGTATCGATCTGCCTTTCGTTCCGTTCGATTTGAAATACAATCAGGCGATCAAAATCGTGGAATTCCCCATTGCCATCATGGATTGCGGATTGATCGGATTCAGACCGGCCAGTTCCGTGGAATTAAGAAACAGGGCGTTTGATATGATCGACAAGGCGGAAAGGAACGGAAGTCTGCTGGTAATCGACTGGCACCAGCGAGCCCTTTACGATATCGACTACCCGGGCTGGGGTCAGTTGTATATCGAAATCATGGAATATCTTCTGCAAAAAAAACCGTATATCGATTCGCTGTCGGATTTGGCGGATATCTTTCTCGCCTGAACGAGGGAAAATTCTTGAAAGCCGTTTACTTTATCTTAAATAGCTTCGATACCGATTCGCGAGCCCGGCTCGAAGTCGAGACCATTCGTTCCATGGGGATCGACGTGGAGATTATAGCTACTGAAAGGGGAAATTCGGATAATTTCATGGGTTGTCCCATCCACCGCGTCGCCCAGCGACGTTGGCCGAAGCAATACAGATTCGTGCAATATAACTTGACGGCCGCCGCCATCGCCTCGCGGCTGAACGCCGACTTCTTTCACGCAGTCGATCTGGATTCTTTGTACGCCGCCCATCGGGCCGGGTCAGGGACAAAAGGCAGGCTTATCTACGAGGCGCGGGAATTATACGCGGAGTTGGAGGCTCTCCGGGGACGGCCGGTGGTGAAGGCCTTCTGGAAGGAACTCGAGAAGCGGCTCATCAGAAATGCCGATTATGTCTTTACCATAAATGAATCGATCGCCGGCGAGCTGGCCGCGCGTTATGATATCGATAGGCCGGGGGTGATAAGGAATGTCTCTTCCCGGGGCGGATCGTCCTCGCCGGTCGACCTGCACGAAGAATTCGAAATCCCTGCAAATCATCGTATAATAATCTACCAGGGAGTCTTGCGGAGAGGGCAGGGCCTGGCTTATCTTCTCAGCCTGGTTCGCCGGATTGAGAACGTGACATTGGCGCTTTTCGGCGAAGGCCCGATCAGGGATGAGTTGAACCGCCTTGCCATGGAATACGAAATAATGGACAGAGTTCGATTCGCAGGAGCCATTCCGCCCGATATGCTTTTGAATTATACGGCGGGCGGCGATCTGGGAGCCCTGCTTATGGAGGATACGGCGTTGAACAACAGGCTGGCTTTGCCGCAGAAGCTCTTCCAATATCTCTCGGCCGGAATCCCGCAGGCGGTATCGCCGATGCCCGAGATCGCAGGATTCGTGGAAAAAGAGAAAACCGGGATAGTGGTGCCGTTGAATAACCCCGAAAACGCGGCAGCTTCCATCACGACATTCCTTTCTGACGACGAATCCCGGAATGAAATCAGGCAAAATTGCCGAAAATCGGCCCTGGCCAATAACTGGGAAATCGAATCCGAAGCCCTGAAGCATATTTATCGTCGATTGGGGGCCGCATAGATGGTTAGTCTGTCAATTGTGATTGCCGCGTTCAACCAGAGAGCCACGCTGCAAAAACTGATGTCCGGGTTGGCGGGACAAATCAAGAATCCCAAGGATTATGAGGTGGTTATCGCCGATGACGGTTCCACCGACGGTACCGAGCAGTTTGTCAAAAAAGCCCGCTTTCCGATTTTCATGAAATATCTTCAAGCCGACCAAAATGCCGGTCGCGCTGCGAACCGCAACAAAGGATTCGCCAGGACGGTGGGTAAGCATGTGTTATTTCTCGACGCCGATATGATACCCGGCCCTGGTTTGATGCAAACGCATGCCGCCATGTGGGATAGCCGTCCCGACGAAGTCATCGTGGGATCGATTAAAGTACCTCCGGAACTCCGGGCGGATCGACTGAGCCGATATCTGTTTTCGCGAGGGCAATTGAATTCAACAGGGGAGACAATAATACCTGGTCGATACTTTATCAGCGGAAATTTCTCCATCAAAAGGGAGACGTTCGAAAAACTCGGGGGTTTCGACGAGACATTCAAGGATTGGGGCGGAGAGGACACCGACCTCG
>CAZDAH010000005.1:24229-30688 GCA_964503405.1 uncultured Ignavibacteria bacterium | reverse complement strand
GGAGGAAACGATAAAACGATATGAACAATACGGAGCGGATGGCTATCGTCGTCTGATTGCGAAACACCCGGGTTCGACAATTTTTCCGCGGGGATGGTTGTTGGGGCTGCCCGATTCAAATCCGGGGGTTGTCAAACGGGTCATGGCAGCCTGCATCTCCTGGCTACGGTCGGATTGGGCGTTGAAATCGGGCAGGTGGTCATTCAGGATCGGATCGCTGAGCGACACATTCATCGACTGGCTCCTTTACGGATCTCTCGCCAGAGGTTATTTCAAAGGGCAAACTGGCGCGCGAGCGCGTGATAATACGGCTCAGTCTTGATTCAGAGGTTGATATCATTGATGGAATAAAGCTTGACGGGAAAGGCCCGGGCCGCGGCCCGACGGTGGAAGGCCAATCGTCATGAAGGCGCTGGTGGTCTCCACGAGTTTCCCCAAAAAACCGGGCGACAGCCTGTCTCCGTTTCTCTGGGAATATTGTCTGAACCTGCGCCAACGGGGCATAGAGGTCATCGCTCTCGTGCCTCATCATAAAGGTCTGCCGACAGAGGCAACGTATGAAGGAATCCGGATAAAACGCTTCAAATATCTGCCCGAGCCTTTCGAGGATCTGGCTTATTCAGGCGGCCTTCTTCCCGGATTGAAATCCTCGCCGACAAAAGGATTGAAGATTCCTTTTTTCGTTTTGTCGATGTATCGTCAAACGCTCGATCTTATCAAACTCGAAAAAGTAGATATTGTCAATTTCCACTGGCTATTTCCCGCCTGTTTCTGGCTGGGAATGCTCGAACGGCAGTCGAGCGCGCCCATCGTACTCACCGGCCACGGCACCGATATTCTCCTGGCGTTGAAAAAACCGTTTCGTTATTTCGCCGTCAAAGCGTTGACGAAATCGTCGGCGATAACGGTAAACAGCGAATATATGAGACGGCTTCTGCTGCCGTTGGCCCGTACGGCAATGATAGAAGTAATTCCAATGGGCGTCGACACAGCGAACTTCTCGCCTTCCGGACGAGATCCGGGCGGCGTGAAGAAGATTCTTTTTGTCGGAAGGCTGATCGCGCAGAAGGGCGCCGAGATCCTGCTTGACGCGTTCCGCGAGGTATTAAGTGAAATACCCGACGCGGTCCTGGAGATTATCGGCGAGGGGCCCGAACAAAGACATTTGACGGCGAGAGCCATGGATCTCGAAATCGGCGAGAATGTCGTATTCAGCGGTTCGATTGATTATTTGTCGCTGCCGGAGAAATATAGGTCGGCAAGTACATTGGCGCTGCCGTCGCTGATTCCCGAGGGATTGGGTATGACGGCGGTGGAGGCCGGCGCCTGCGGCGTGCCGACTGTTACTTTCGGTTTCGGCGGGACATCGGAATTCGTGATAAACGAAAAAACCGGCCTTGTGGTCGATAACGACAAAAACGCCCTGGCTGTCGGCCTGGCGAGATTGCTTCGCGAAGACGCTCTTACCCGGCGACTCGGCGATAACGCGCGCCGAACGGTATTGGAAAAATATTCATGGGAGGTCGTGTCCGGGAAATTCGCCTGTCTGTTCGAATCGTTGACCGGTCATCAAAAAAAATAATCCCGTCCACCCGAACTGAGTCTGGCGGACGGGATCGCGTGAGGGAATTATTTTAACATAATCATCTGCCTTACCAGTGTAGTTGTCCCGGCGCTGATCTTGTAGAAGTAGACGCCGCTGGCTACCGGTTCCCCGGTATAATTCTCGCCATTCCACGTGACCTTATGGGTCCCGGCAGGATAGGAAGCTCCAACAAGCCACTTGATTGCGCGTCCGGCGATATCGTAAATAGTTATCCCGACCTCGGACATCTCGGGCAGACTGAATTCAATTGTCGTTGACGGATTGAACGGATTGGGATAATTCTGGCCGAGTTCCACAGTTTCCGGCAGTATTCCTTCCTCATCATTTATGCCCATCGGGGTTCCGATCTTGATCAGCAGCTGATCGGGAATATAGTTTTGCTTGGTGGCCGTCGCCGTCATAAATCCCTGGTAATCGGGCGGATCGACGAACAGTACCTGGCCGTTATCGTCAGTGTAACCGATTTCGAATAGCTCGCCGGCCTTATAACGACATACCCTGGCCTGGCTGACAGGCTGCTTATTGCAGTAGACGGTATAAGCCGGCTCTCTCAAGCTCCTGCCGCCGTATTCGACGGAGCCGACAATCCGGAGGGCACCTTCCACCGACGTCCATAAAGACATCTCCGGATCGCCGAACAGGTTATGACCGTAACAAATATCCCTGTAATTGGGATAATCGAGTTTGGAGAGAGCCTCGGCCACGGATAGTTTGCTTGTGGAATCCTCGAGAACATGAAATATGAACCTGCGTTCCAGGTTGTACGAAGCCGAAACCCATCCCCAACGGGTATTGCCGAGGAAAGCCACGCCTGCGCCCGGCTCGAACAGATAAGATTCCATAAAACAATGAGGTCTTATGTAAGGGCCGGGGAAAAATATCTCCTTATCGAAATCGAAGGCGGCCAGGATACAGCTGATGGTATAATGGACCGCCGGCTTTTCGAATGTAGTTAGATTGCTCATCGCGCCGCAGCCTTCCCAGACCACCGTATCCCCCCAGACTCCCGATAACTGGCTGCTGTTATATCCATTCGATTGGGAAGAATACCAGGAAAAATCGCCATGATTCAAATTGGTGGTAAATCCCCAACCCTCCTGAAGAACATCGATAACTGTCGAAGCCAGAGGCTGGGTCGGGCTCTGCGAATTCCCCGACGGCTCCTCCACCAGGCGCGAGGCGTCGATGGTAAAACTGAACGGAAACATGTTGGCCAGATTGTTATGCTGGTTCAAATCGCGCATCTGGTCGGCGCAAATAAACAGCGCCTTGGTCAGGTAAGAAGGATCTCCGTTTCCCGGATTCTTTTCATATAGAATCGCCTTGTCTCCCCAGACGGCCGCCTGCTGGGCTGTCCCGGCTGGAACACGTCCGACATACAGTTCGGGATAATAATCGGGCTCGTCATTGTACGATTCTCCCCAGACTCCATCGCCGTCGACATCCCAGTTCCCGGTCAGATCGGCGAAATAAAGATCGGAGATCTGCTGATTTCTCAATTCGGGAACTGAGCCGTTAATGTTATTGGGATATAAATACCGTATGGGAACTACGTCTTCATCCCCGCCGAGAAGCACGTATCTGACCCCGGAATTATATGCTCCGATCAAGTAATTCCTTAGCTGCTCTGCTGGATCTATCCCGGAAGAGCTTGCCAGGATATCCTCGATCATCGCCATATCAGTGGGCAGTCCCTTCTGGTTTTTCCATTCGACGAACGGGAAAAATCCGGGCGCCACATCGCCGGACGTAATGACAAGATACTCAGGCGACGGTATTCCGCCCAGGATCCCCTCGTGCCCCGCGCCTCCTCCAGGCGACGCGAACGCGGGAAGATCGGCCTTGTTATCGACCGCTTGCCCCAACGCCCGATATGCGAAGGGATCGGCCGAGACGATGAGCCCGTTATCGAATGACGACGGAACGAGATTGAAGCGAATCGTAATCTCGCGGTAGAGGATCAGCTGGCCGCTCAAAGGTCTGTAAGCCGCCGGATAAACAGCCAGATCGGCCACATGGATATCTCCCCAATATCCGCTATTTAGGATTTCAACCCTCGCCTGGGGATATATATTGTTGGAATTGTAAATCCTCTGATCGGGCGTTGAGACCGTATCCTGCCGGAAATCTCCCGTCTTCAGATCGCCGTGAATGAAGCCCACTTCTCCGAGCCAGATTACTTTGGGATTCGATGTTTCCACCGCGAATCCGTCGATCCTGGTGCCCGGAGGCAAGGACAGTTTTACGTTCTTATGCTGAATAGCTGGTGCCCCGGGAATATTATGCATAGCCCCCCCGGGCAATGTCACCTCGTCAGACGATATCCGAATATCGCTCTGCTCCGTCACAATCGTATGAGTGTACTGCAGATCCCCGGCTTCGGCCGAGGAACCAAAGTTCAGGGCAAACACCGTCAAAATCATCAGCATTTTTATTGGATTTCTCATTATCTCCCCCTCGCGTGTAAGTTTCCAATCGATTCGACGGGGTATTGAGCAATCGGAATGCCATTCGGTTTATACCATCTTTCAACTTGTAACAGCCCTATAACACGTTCAAAGACTATGAATTACAATCGTACAGTTGTTCTGGAACGGGCGGGATTGTCGTGCGGAATCGGGTACCCTATGGGTTTTGTCCCATATTCTTCGCTATATCGCTATATCTTTAAGAGAATTATAGTTTAGCGTTTTTTCTGCTTGACTAAAGTGGGTGAAGATCACACATTGTGGGGAAAAGTGGGAGGGTCTTCCTAAAATGACAGCGTTAATGGGCACATTCCGGTATTCGATAGACCATAAAGGAAGGATCAACATTCCCGCAAAGTTCAGGTCTGACTCGGATATTCCGGGTGCCGATCATTATGTTCTGGTAAGAGGTTTCGAGGGATGTTTATATGTTTATCCTCATGTCTCATGGCAAAAAGTAGAAGCCAAGCTTTACGAATTAAAGACATTATCGAGCGAGAAGGCGCGTTTCTTTATCCGGATATTGCTTTCAAATGCTTCGGACGCTCGGCTGGACAAGCAGGGGAGGATAGCGATCCCCCAGAATCTGCTCGACCTAGCCGGAATCAAAAAGGATGTGGTAGTCCGGGGTGTCCTAGATAAAATGGAGATTTGGGATCCTGATAAGCTGGCCGAGTATGAGTCGGGAAGATCCGATTCCTACGAGGATATTGCCGGGGAACTGCTGATCTGATCATGATCCACAGTCCGGTAATGGTCGGCGAAATCGTGGCGATATTCGCCGACGTTCCAGGCGGGGTCGTTATCGACGCGACCTACGGGCTCGGGGGGCACACAAAAGCGCTGCGAGAAAAGTACGGGGCCAAATTCAGGTATCTTGGAATCGATCGCGACGGGGAAATTCTGAAAGTGGCGAAGAAAGACCTGACCGAGTCTGTCGAGCTTAAGAAAATGAATCTCTCCGATATACCGTCGATGGTGAAAAGCGAGAATATTTCCCCGATTGTCGGAGCGATTTTCGACCTGGGCTTAAGCTCGGCGCACCTTGACGATCCTTCCAGAGGATTTTCTTATTTGCAAGACGCCCCCCTCGACCTGCGCTTCGATCGATCTTCGGGCAAACCGGCTTCCGAGACGATCTCCGCCCTCGACGAATCCAAGTTGACCAGGATTTTGAAAGAGTACGGCCAGGAGAAACACGCCAGAGCTATTTCGCGGAGTATGGCAAGGAACAAGCCCCGCACAACAGGAGCTCTGGCCGATCTGATAAGAGCCGTAACAGGCCCGCGCGGCTTCAATAAGGCCGCGGCCAGAGTGTTTCAGGCGCTGAGAATATATGTAAACGATGAACTCGACGCTGTCAAAAGCGGCATCTCCGGTATTATCCCCGTATTGGCGGTCGGCGGACGGATTGCGGTCATTTCATATCATTCGCTGGAGGACGGTATAGTAAAGAGGATATTCTCGTTGAAATCCGGCAAATGCTTTTGCGGTCCCGGGGCTGTCGAATGCGAATGCGGCAGCGCCAAATTGCTCAAAGTGCTCACGAAAAAACCGAGAAGGCCGTCGCCCGAACAGATCGAGATTAATCCGAGGGCGCGTTCGGCGAGATTGCGCTGTGCCGAGAAGATCTAAAAAGAAAAAAGCCGGTTCTTCCAAAGGGTCGCTCCTGTTTTTCGGTCCGCTGCTCGCTCTCGGCCTGGCCCTGGCCTGGATTTGGAAGGCCAACAAGGTGAAAGAATACTATTCAGACATGAAAGCGTTGGAAGAAAGCAAAAAAGCGCTGCTATTCGAGATTTCGCAGTCGAGAAATCAGCTGGCCGATTTAAAATCGCTGACGACCGTGGATAAAATCGTGACGCGCGGAATGAATTTGACCCAGAAAGTCAGCGCCAGGATTTTCCTCGAGGATCCGGTAAAGTTCTCCCCTGCCGGCAAGAGGAGTGATTTTGTCGATATGGACGACGTGACCGATTGGCTCGAGAGCGAGGCTGTACGCGCGGGCAAGGTGACTGCGAAGGAAAACGAGGACGAGAGATAATGGTCGATATCCGCAAAATCCGCAATCGGGGAAAAGCGCTGATGCTCCTGCTCTCTCTTACCGGAATCGTCTTCGCCGGCAGGGCCTTTCAGATTCAGATCCTGCAGCACGCCAAATTCGCAGCCTATGCCGATTCTCAGCATAAATCGGCCATTGTTCTTAAAGCAAAACGCGGCGCAATATTCGATTCCCGGGGGAGAGTGCTGGCTTACGACCTCGAGGCCAAAACATATACCATAAATCCGAAATATATTAAGGATAAATCCGCGGCCGCCGTAAAGCTGGCCCGGCTTACCTCAAAATCTTCGAACTACTGGCTCAGGGAATTCAAGAAACATCCCGGC
>CAZDAH010000005.1:23807-24219 GCA_964503405.1 uncultured Ignavibacteria bacterium | reverse complement strand
CCGGCTACCTTGTGGTTGAGTCGCAAGTGCCTCAGAAAAAAGAGGCCCGATTCGAGAATTCCGGCGTCGAGACATTGCGCTCCAGAACCGAGACGATCAGAATTTATCCGTATAACGGTCTGGGAAGCGAGGTAATTGGTCGGACGAATCCGGAAAACGTCGGGGTCTCCGGCCTGGAAAGCCAGTACGATAATGTCCTTTCCGGCGTCGACGGACGCAGCCTTTATCTGCGCGACGCGCGGGGCAGGGAAATTACCTCTTGGGAACAGACTATAGTCGAGCCTGTTGACGGCAAGGACATATACCTGGCCCTCGATATTGATTTTCAACAGATCGTGGTCGATGAGATCTCGGCCATGCTCGAATCATCGGAGGCTAACTGGGGAACAGGCATCTTCCTGGACGTAGCAAC